>LCGX01000056.1 GCA_001000035.1 Candidatus Nomurabacteria bacterium GW2011_GWF2_43_8 | reverse complement strand
GAAACGCGTTTTGACCGCTTTGTTTGAGCGCAACGAAAAAGCGGAAAAAAGTTTCAGAAATTTACCGCAGCTTGAAATGGTTTTCCTAAAAAACCTAAATCCGCTGGATGTTTTAAATCACCAGTATCTTTTGATAGAAAATCCGGTCGAGGCGGTGAAATTTTTAGAATCAAAGGGATAATATGAATACGCAAATAATAAAAAATCCGAGAATTACCGAAAAAGCGTCCAACAGCCTGGAGCAGAATGTTTACACTTTTGATATTGCAAAATCCGCTAACAAAACTGAAGTAAAAAAAGCCGTTTTCGCCCTTTATAAGGTGAAGCCGGTAAAAGTGAATGTTTTGAGAATCCCGAGAAAAAATATTGTGTCGAGGGGCAAGGCCGGGGTAAAAGGCGGAGGTCGGAAGGCTTTTGTCTATTTGAAAAAGGGCGATAAGATAGAATCCATATAATCCTTCAATTAAATTCAGGATAAAAATATATGAAAACATACAAACCGACAAGCAAATCAAGAAGGCAAATGACTCACGTGAATTACCGGGGAGTCGTGACGACTTCCACTCCCACCAAATCGCTTACTTACGGCTTTAAGCGCAGCGTGGGCAGGAACAGCGCCGGGCGCATTACTGTGAGGCACAAAGGCAGCGGGCACAAGCGCCTATATCGGGATGTTGATTTTTCATACAACAAAAAGGAAATTCTGGCTAAAATAAAATCTGTCGAATACGATCCGAACCGCTCGGCCTTCATCGGGCTGGCAGTTTATCAGGATGGAGAAAAAAGATATGTGGTTCTGCCGAAATCTGTTCGGCCGGGAGATTCTTTTATTGTTTCTCCCAAGGCGGAGCTTAGGGCCGGCAATCGGCTTCCCTTGAAAAATATTCCGGTTGGAACTTTTGTTTATAATATTGAATTGAAACCGAATGGCGGGGCTAAGATCGGCCGTTCGGCGGGAATTTTTGCGCAGGTTGTCGCCAACGCAGAAGGGTATACTAATTTGAAAATGCCTTCGACGGAAGTAAGAAGAGTAAATGAGAATTGCTGGGCATCCGTCGGGACTGTTTCTAATGAGGAGCATCATTTGGAAAATTACGGCAAGGCCGGGCGCAGCCGCTGGAAAGGAATCCGCCCGACGGTCCGCGGCACGGCCATGAACCCGGTGGATCATCCATACGGGGGCGGTGAAGGTCGCCAAGGACGCGGAACCAAAAGACCGAAAACAATGTGGGGCAAGGTGACCGGCGGACGCAAGAGCCGGCATCCGAAAAAGTACTCAAACGTTTTCATCGTTTCTCGTCGGCGCACTGGTAAAAATAAATAAAAATAATAATAACCAAAAAATATCGAGATTTTACTCGATATTTTTTGTTGCTTTATTTTTGGGTAAGTGTTATAATGATTTCGGGAGGATGTAAGAGATGCCGAAACCACGCACGAGGCTGATCTGGCTGCAAAACCAAGTAGCTGCACGAGCCGACGGGAACCCTCGGGGTCTCCGCGACAACTTCCGTCGAGGAAGTTCGTCGGGGTCCCGCGAGGAATCCGAGAAGCCACCAGCCAAGAGAGGTGGTCGCGCTCGTGGTCGGGGGTGGGAGCTCCCCGGCGATGAGTAGGCAATCCCGCAGTCAGGACAGCTCCGCTTCTCGCCGACGGGATCGGCGCTCTGCCAGGCGGGCTGGAAAGGAAGAGGAAGTCGTCCCGCCAGAGGATGGCGAGGACGAGGAGTACGACGAGGAGTAGATCATACACGGGGTCCCGCGAGCAATCGCGAGGACCCCGTCATAATTTCTACCCAAAATTGACATTTTTTTCGGATTTGCTATTATGAAACCAAGCTCGTTAGGAGCTTTTTATTTGCCTGTATTATGACTAGATCAATCAAAAAAGGACTTAATGTCGACGAAAGGCTCTTAAAAAAGATTGCCGGCAAAAACCCGCTAGAGACGCCGGTAATCAAAACCTGGAAGCGGGCCTGCGTCATATCTCCGGAAATGCTCGGTTTCACTTTTGGTGTTTATAATGGGAAAGTCCATGTGGAGGTTTTGGTGACCGAAGACATGGTTGGGCACAGACTAGGGGAATTTTCTCCGCTTGAAATGAAAAAGAAAGAAGCCGAAATCGCGCAGGCCAAGTCCGCGACTGCCGCGGCCGCCGATGCCAAAGGGGGTGAAAAGAAATAATTGATCATTATGAAAGCTTTTTTAAAAAATTACAGACAGTCGCCGAGAAAAGTTCGTCTGGTTGTCGGACTGATTAAAGGGAAAGGCGTGGCGGAGGCGATTACCGAACTTGATTTTTTGGCGAAGCGCGCTGGATTCCCAATCAAAAAGCTTTTGCAATCAGCGGTGGCCAACGCGA
The DNA here is from genome assembly GCA_001000035.1 of Candidatus Nomurabacteria bacterium GW2011_GWF2_43_8. Classification (GTDB taxonomy): domain Bacteria; phylum Patescibacteriota; class Minisyncoccia; order Phycocordibacterales; family UBA9973; genus UBA9973. The sequence goes on along the minus strand of LCGX01000056.1, from coordinate 4,829 downwards.
AACAGACAGGTGCGGAAGCTGAGAATTTGTTTATAAAAGAATTGCGAGTGGATAAGGGTATCGTAATGAAAAGAATGATGCCGGCGGCGATGGGCTCGGGTCACCGGATTAACAAGCGTACCAGCCACCTTTATCTTCTTTTAGGGGAGAAGGTATCACCGATAAAGAAAACAAAAAAAGCCAAAGTTAAAAAAGCGAAATAATATGTCAAAAATCGTTCACCCATATGCGCATAGATTGATAATCCTCCGGGACTGGAAATCCCGCTGGTTTGCCGATCCTAAAAAATATGTCGCTTATTTGAAAGGCGATGTTCTGATCCGCCAGTATTTAGAAAAGAAATTGCGCGGAATGTATATTTCAAGCATTGAAATCGAAAGGAGCAGAAAAGCCACCCGTTTTATAATTAAAACTTCCCGCCCGGGTCTTATCATCGGCCGCAACGGTGAAGGAGCGGCAAAGCTCAAAGATGATATTTTGAAGAAAATGGATAATTTAAAACTTCCCCGACCGGAGGATTTCAAGCTGGAAATCATGGAAGTTGCCAACCCCGAAGCCGACGCCTCGATCGTGGCATATATGATCGCCGAGGCGCTGGAAAAAAGAATGCCTTATCGCCGGGTCATCAAACAGATCATGGAAAAAGTCATGGCGGCCCACGGAGTAGAAGGAGCGAGGATAGTTCTCTCGGGTCGTCTGGGTGGGGCCGAAATTGCCCGCACGGAAGAACTCAAGCGCGGAAGTATCCCGCTTCAGACTTTCCGCGCGGACATAGATTTCAAGCGCGAGCGCGCGACGCTTTCCTACGGTACTGTCGGCGTCAAGATTTGGATTTATCGCGGAAAGATTTTTGCCGATAAAAAAGCCACCAAGAGTGCATACAGCACAGCGCCGGCAAGTGGAAGAGAAAATAAATTGAAAACCGATTAATAGTTGGACAAACTCACTATAAAACATTATGTTGATTCCCAAAAAAGTAAAATTTAGAAAATGGCAAAGCAAACGTTCCAATCCGAAGACCCAGTCTCCGGATACGCGTGGCACCAAGCTTACGTTCGGTTCCTACGGCCTGAAATCCGGAACCCAGGCGCGTGTAAAATCAACGCAGATTGAATCGGCCCGCAAAGTAATTTCCCGCACCCTGACCAAAAGTGGTAAATATTGGGTTCGTATTTTTCCGGATCGTCCTTATACGGCAAAGGCCGCCGAAGTGGGTATGGGGAAAGGAAAAGGGGACCCGCAGGGCTATTGCTTCGATGTTTTTCCGGGACGCATTATTTTTGAAGTTGACGGGGCGGAAGAATCGGTCGCCCGCGAAGCGTTGCGCAAGGCCGGAACCAAGCTTCCGCTTAAAACTAGGATTGTTTCCCGGGCGCATAAGCAATAATAAAAGGCTCTAGACTTTTATAAAAAAATGGCAACAAAAAAAAACACAAAAGAAAATTTCAAGGGAATGGGGCAGGACGAACTGGAAAAGAAGCTGGTTCTTTTAAGGGAAGAAGTCCGGGCCATCAGGTTTAAATCTGAAGGGGCCAGATCCAAGAACGTAAAAGAATTGGGAAATTTAAAAAGACAAATCGCCCGGGTTTTGACAGAAATAAATAAAAAATCATGAAAAAAGAGAAGAAAGCAAAAGTTTTAAAAGGGATAGTGGTTAGCGATAAGATGAGTAAAACCGTCGTTGTTTCTGTTTCACGTTTCGTCAAACATCCGCTTTACGGAAAGTTTTATAAAGTCAGTAAGAAGTATAAAGCGCATGACGAGAACAATGAATACAAAGTAGGCGACCAGGTGGAAATAGTCGAGACCCGGCCGATTTCCAAAGATAAGAAATTTAAAGTAATCCACGCCAAGGCGGGACAAGAATAATTTTATGATTCAGAACGAAACCTTGGTAAAAATAACGGACAACGCCGGGGGCACGGTGGGAAAAGTGTTCAAAATTTTAGGGTCTTCAAAAAAAAGATACGCAACTTTAGGAGAAGTGGTTATTATTTCGGTTAAAGTTGCCTCTCCTCGAAAAATGGTTAAAAAGAAGGACGTGCATCAGGCGGTCGTCGTGCGCACGCGGAGTGCTTATCGGCGCAAGGATGGGTCTTACATCCGTTTTGATGACAACGCCGTGGTTATTTTAGAAAAAGGAAAACAAGATCCGAAAGCCGGCCGGATTTTCGGGCCCATTCCAAGGGAGCTGGCCGAAAAAGGGTTCCAAAAAATAATTTCTTTGGCGCAGGAAGTCATTTAAGTTTATAAAGTAGAAAGTTATAAAGTTACAAAGGAAAACATGAAGATAAAAAAAGGAGACAGTGTAATAGTAATAACAGGCAAAGACAAAGGCAAAAAAGGTAAGATTGTCCATGTTTTTCCGAAGGAAAACAAGGTAATTGTGGAAGGACTTAATATGATAAAAAGACACCAGCGTCCGCGGAAATCTAAGGAACGATAAAAAGCATTGAAATGCCCCTGCACTCTTCCAACGTAATGATGCTTGATCCGAAGGAGGGCAAGGCGACGCGTTTGGGAAAAAAGAAAGTCGGCGAGAAGTGGGTGAGGATCGGGAGAAAAAGCAATCAGGAAATTTAAACAAATTTATGAAACATTTAACCGTAAAAGAAAAAGAGGCGCAGGCGTTCGAAAAAATGAAGGATGTTTTTCATTACAAAAACGCCATGGCTGCGCCCAAAATCAAAAAAATTGTGGTCAACACCGGTACCGGCACGCCGATGAAAAAAGACAAGAACAAGAATGACGCCATAGCCGAACGTTTGGCAAAAATTACCGGCCAGAAGGGAGCTTTGCGCGGCGCCAAGCAGTCCGTTTCGTCCTTTAAAGTTCGCCAAGGCGATCCGATCGGCATTGTGGTGACTTTGCGCGGGAAAAGGATGTTCGCTTTTCTGGAAAAATTGATAAATGTCGCTCTTCCCCGCACCAAGGATTTCCGGGGCATTAACCGGAATGCCGTCGATAATGTCGGCAATTTGACCATTGGCGTCAAGGAACATACGATTTTTCCCGAAACGGCCGACGAAGACATCCGCGATATTTTCGGCCTGTCCATTACTCTTGTTTCCACCGCCAAAAATAAAAAAGAAGGCACCACCTTTTTCGAGCTTCTTGGAATTCCCTTCAAGAAATAAGGTTTAAACCGTTTTTCTTTTTACTTCGAATAGATTTTTTGCCAAAATTTGGGTTTGGTATATAATTTACGTATGGAAAACGAAGAGGTAAAAATAGAAGGGAGTATAGATATCAATGAAGCACTGAAAGAATTTGAAGAGAAAACTAGCCAGGAGCAGGCTACAAAAATTGTTGCAGCTAGGGAATTCTCTAATATGCCCAAAATGGTGAAATTGGTCATAAAGTGGTCCGGCGGAGCGATAAAGGAACAAAGGGAAGCCGAATATGTTCTTCTGGGATTTGCTATATTGGTTTTTATTATTTCTCTATTTATATTTTTTTCATGAAGAAAGAAGGATTTACTCTTATTGAGCTTTTGGTTGTAGTATCAATCATTAGTTTACTTTCCAGTATTGTAATGACCAGCGTTAATAATGCGCGGATGAAAGCGCGGGATACGAGACGTATTGAGGATTTAAGACAAATAAAAATAGCCCTGGAACTTTTTTTTAATACGAATGGATATTATCCTCAAGCTACCTGTAGTGGGGGCTGGGATTGTAATGGGTACCGATATAGCAAAGATACAACATGGGATTCTTTGGCCACCGATCTTGCACCTTATATAAAGACTTTACCGAAAGATCCAATTAATAGCGCTTGTGCGCCTTGGACCACCGCTAGCACCTGTTATTCTTATGCATATGGGAATGTTGGGCGAAATGGTGGTGCGCAAAATCCGGCAAAAAAAATACAATATGATTTAGTAGCCCGGCTTGAGGATACAAACAGCCCATATCGGTGCGGTCTCAAAAACTACAAATATTATTTTACCGACATACTTTGGTGTGGAAGTTATACTACACAAATGTATGATGCCGCGGATTAATCTTGAAAATAGCAAAATTTTGACTTTTGATATTTAATCTGCTAATATCAAGACAGCCTAGGGAATAGGTTGATCTGTGCTTCTCCTTAAGGTTTTTAACAAGACTTTAAGAAAAAACACAAGATATCATCTGTAAAATAGGCCTTTATTTTTATGGCAAAAACATCAGTTAAGGCAAGAGCTTTAAAGAAACCGAAATTTTCCACTCGGGCCAAGAACCGATGTTTTCGCTGCGGGCGCGGGAATGCTTTCATGAGGGATTTCGGCGTTTGCCGCATCTGTTTCCGCGAATTGGCGAACGAAGGGATGCTGCCGGGAGTTCGCAAATCCAGCTGGTAGAAAAAATTATGGACTCAATTTCAAACATGATAATAATAATGAAGAACGGAAGCTTAGCGGGACTTGAGTCCGTTTCTTTTCCTTATTCCAAAATGAAGAATGCTATCGGCGAATGTTTGGTCAAAGCGGGGTACATAAAAAATATTTCCAAAAAAGTAAAAAAGGGCCAGCCGATACTGGAAGCCACGCTTGTTTACGCGGATAAAAAACCCAAAATTATGGAAGTGGAAAGAATTTCCAAACAATCCCGCCGGGTTTATTTTGGAATGAAAGACATCCATTCCGTCCGCAATGGATCCGGATTACTAGTCCTCTCGACGCCCAAAGGGATTCTCTCCGGCAAGGAAGCCAGAAAGGAGCAAGTCGGGGGCGAGGCCTTATTTAGAATTTGGTAATTTATTTTATGTCAAGAATAGGCAAACAAAAAATATCAATACCGGCCGGCGTAAAAGTCACAAACAATGGCAATACTTTTACTGTGACC
>LCGX01000055.1:1316-8565 GCA_001000035.1 Candidatus Nomurabacteria bacterium GW2011_GWF2_43_8 | reverse complement strand
ACAGTTCTAAATGCTCGTTACGCTACAGCCGCAAAACTCACCCTTCGGGCTCAGACACTTGCGGCTGCTTTACGCTTCACTTCGCAAAGAACTGTTTCCAAAACTCATCTATTCACTTCAGAAACTCATCCTTATCGCTGGTTTATGATTAAAGTTTATATTGCGATGGTGTTGCTGCTGCCGGGAATTGCCTTTGCAGCCGATGTTTCTCTCCACGGCTTTTTTGCTGACCTGTGTGTTTTCGTCCCGGCCGTTCATTTCCGAAGCGATCAGGGCCGTCATCAACTTGGAGACCGAGGCGAGAGAGAACTTTTTGTTCTGGTTCTGGGCCAAGATGACTTCGCCGGTGTTCAGATCACCCACCAGAAAGGCCTTGGCGGAAACCCTCGGCTGTCCGCTGGTGTCTTTATTGACGTAAAAATATCGGGGCTTGGCTGTCGCCGTATTGGCCGGCTGCGCTAGCGAGGATTCCTGATTCCCTTCCAGATTAAGGGCGTTTCCGGTTTTGAGCGCCGAGAAGATAAACGAAGCCAAAAATACTCCGAGCAATACCGGAAACATCGCCCACAACACCAGATTGGTTTTTGTCTTGTTTGAGGCAGGTTTCATTCCAAGGCGTAATCTATTGTTTTTCTTTCCAAATCGACTCCCTTCACTTTTATTTTAACACAACTGCCGAGGCGGTATCTTTTTTTCTTTTTTTGCCCGAGGAGTTCCAGCTTTTTCTCGTTGAAGACGTAAAAATCATCGTTCATATCTCGCACTCGCACCAAACCCTCGCATTTTGTCTCTTTTTCTTCCACATACATACCCCATTCGGTTATTCCGCTCACTATCCCTTCGAAACTTTTTCCCAGCCGCTTCCCCATATATTCCACCTGCTTGTATTTTACGGAAGCCCGTTCAGCTTCCGCGGCGCGCTTTTCCTGTTCGGAAGAAATTACCGATATTTTTTCCAATTCCTGCAATTTTTCCCTCGGCCATAGGCTTCGGCCGTTCGGGCGGGTGTTGGCGAGATAATCGCCGAGCAATCTGTGCACCATGATGTCCGGATATCGCCTGATCGGGGAGGTGAAGTGGGTGTAATACGGGAAGGCGAGCCCGTAGTGCCCGATGTTTTTGGTGGAATAAATCGCTTTGGCCATGGAGCGGATGACCGCGCGGTGCACCGTGTCCCCTTCATTCTTCCCCGTCAAACTTTCCAGAAGCTTATTTATTTCGTGATTAGGGATGATTCCTTCCTGGAGCGATATTTTATGCCCCAAACTTCGCAGGAAAAATGCCAAGTCGGCCATTTTTTCCCTGCTGGGCAGATCGTGCACGCGATAGATGGAAGCACTTTCGCTTTTTATGCCTTTGGCGTTTTTTGGAGATAAAATTTCTGCCACTCTTTTGTTCGCCAAAAGCATAAATTCCTCTATCAGCTTGTTCGAGTCGCCCCGCTCTTTTTTTATCACTTTTATCGGCACCCCGTCTTTATCCAGCACGAATTTGACTTCCTCCTGGTCGAGCGATATGGCGCCCCGCGAAAATCTCTCCTTAGTCATTTTTTTTGCTAGGCCGTTCAAAACGGAAAGTTCCCGGTGGAACGCCGCGGAGGGTTTTTTAATCGATTCTTCTGCTTCCTCGTAGGTAAATCTTTTTTTAGAGTGAATGACTGTGCGCCCGAACCATTCGCTTTTTACTCTGGCATTTTTATCCAGAACAAAAACCGCGCTCATGGTCAGCCGGTCTTGGTGGGGGACCAGGGAGCACAAGTCGTTTGAAAGAATTTCCGGCAGCATCGGAATCGTCCGGTCCACCAGGTACACCGAAGTTCCGCGTTCGCGCGCTTCCTGGTCCAGGGCGCTGCCGGGCCGGACATAATGCGTCACATCGGCGATGTGGATACCAACCTCATAGAGATCTTCTCCTCCTTTTTGAGGAGGAATGCCGAAGGCGAGGTGGTGATTTTTTGAATTACCACCCCCAGCCCCCTCCTCATCTGAGGAGGGGAGTTCCCGAAATGATATAGCATCATCAAAATCCTTCGCGTCCGAAGGATCAATTGTGAAGGTTAAAATTTTTCTGAAGTCCCGGCGTCCTTTGTAATCGCTCTCCCGAATGCCCTCCCGCTTTATTTTTTCCGCTTCTTTTTCTACTGGGGAGGGAAGTTCGGTATCGAAACCCTTCTCAACCGCAATCGCGCGCATCTCCGCGTCGTTGTCGCCCGGCTGGCCCAGAACTTTTATTATTTTTCCCAGCGGAGCTTTTTGGGCGTCGTGCCAGGACACTATTTCCACAAAAACTTTCTGCCCCATTTTGGCTCCATGCAAAGATTCTTTGGGAATCAAAATATCCGTGTACATTTTTGTATCGTCCGGCTTGAGAAAAAATAATTTGTTTTCTTCTTCTAAAACTCCCGCAAAGCCCATTTTCGCGCGCGAAATTATTTTTACCACTTCGCCGGTCATTCTTTCTTTTTCTTTCCGATGCAGGACTATCTCAACCACGTCTCCGTGCAGGGCGGTGTTCAAATGCTTGAAGTCAATTTCAATATCGTCTTTGCGGTCCAAAACCTTGACGTATCCGGTGCCCTTGGCAGAAATAGAGATAATGCCGGTTAGATTATTATAGTGTTTTTTCACCCTTTTAATATAACAAAATAAAGTCCAAATTTCCCTTGACTTTCTATTTGATTTATGCTATACTTTATATAGAAGGGAGAGTTAATCATGCGTTCACTGACAGTAGTAGTTCTCGTGGCGGTTGCGCTGTGCGCTACCGCCTGCACGACGGTCCAGGTGCCAGTCGACGGTCGTAGCGTCAACGGGAAGATCATTCACACCGTTGACAGGGTGACCCCGAACAAAGAGGTCAGAACCGAAGAGTTCGACCTCACGCCGGAAGCGGCCAAGCTCAAGGTCAAACTGGCGAAGATTGCCGCCAAGACTGCGCGGGTCCAGGCCAGGGCGGCAGCCAAGGCCCGGCGGCCCATCATCGTTGTTGACAGCTACGGCTATCCCGTCGGCCACTCTGGCGGTCACGGTGCGAGCACTGTCAACCTCCACGGCTCCGGTGGAAACTGGTAGCCGTCCGGCGAGGGAAAGGGGTGATCCCTCGAAAATAAAAATCACCCATCTTATGGCGCCGACTTGTGTTAACCACACGAGCGGCGCCTTTCCACTTTTATTTGCATTTTTCTTTAAATTATAATAAACTCATCAAATGCTTAAAATAAGATTGCAGAGAATCGGCCGAAAAAATGACCCATCATTCCGGGTCGTTTTGACCGATTCGAAGAACAGCACCAAGAGCGGGAAATTTTTGGAAATATTGGGTACCTACAATCCGAAAGCGGGGGAGAAGAGTTTAATAGTTGATAGGATAAAATACTGGATAAAGCAGGGCGCCAAAACTTCCGACACGATGCATAATTTTCTGGTGCACGACAAGGTGATAGAAGGCAAGAAAATAAATGTTTTACCGAAGAAAAAGCCGACGCAAAAAAGAAAGGAGTTGAAAGCCAAAAAGTAGCCCGCCAGAGGCGGGCAAGCTTGCCTCCCTTTGGTAGTTTTGTATAATTACAGATATAGCAGCATGTCAGGTCGTAACACTGCAAAAAGATTATCAAAAGAACTCTGAAACACCATGGAAGAACACGATAAGGTATTTCTGGAATACGTGGTCAAGGCGCTGGTGGACAATCCGAACGACGTGAAGATTGACCGCACGGTGGATGAAATGGGCGTGCTCTGGGTAAGCATATCGGACGCATGGGCAATACCGCCAAAGCAATCCGAACCCTCCTGCGCATCATTGGTATGAAGAACAACGCTCGCGTTAACCTGAAAATCAACGAGCCGGAAGGAAGCATGCGACCGGAAAGGCCGATGAATTCCGTCAACGCTCCGACTCTAAAGACGGTTGATCAGGCGATGGAAGATTTGAAGGGAATATAGAAAAGTTTAATCAAAAAACACCCGAAAGGGTGTTTTTTGATTTATTGACAGATTTTCTAAAAAGTTGTAGTTTGAATTTAAACGAGTTCTTGAAATACTGGCCACCAAGGAGGGGGCCACAAATGTGCCAGAAAGAGTGGGTAAGGAGGGCTGAGAAGTTCGGTGGTGTAGCATGTGGAGAAGGCGAGCTGGTGGTCGCCGAGTTGTTCCTCGGTCGACCGATCACCATGAGCTTGTGCATACGCACGAGCAAACCGGCGGGCAGGGGCGGGTGTGGTTGCACGGGCACACCTACAAGTGCCTCGACTGCGGCCGTGTTGTGGTGGAGGGCGAAGAGGAGATTCGGCTCATCGAGTACGTCGACTCCTCGGCAGTAGTGCCGCCCGTTCTCGGTAGGGAGTAGCATCACGAGCGCATCGCGCGCTCGCAAGCCACCGGTCCAACGAAAGGAGGAAATAGCCGGTGGTTTTTCAGTTTTAGGCAGATGTGCTATAAATAACTCATGCGTTTTCATATAATTACAATTTTCCCGGGGATTTTTGATTCTTATTTGAAAGAATCCATTATTGGCCGGGCGATAAAAAATAAAATAATTTCTGTAAATTTTTATAATCCACGGGATTATGTAAAAGGGAACAAAAGTAATTACAAGCCGGTGGACGGCCGGCCGTACGGCGGTGGAGCCGGTATGGTGCTTCAGGCGGAACCCATCCTGAAATCATTTTCAAAAATCGAAGGAAAAATTAAAAATAAAAAAAGAAAAGTTGTTTTATTCTCGGCGAAAGGAAAATTTTTCAATCAAAAAATGGCTTATAAATGGGCGCATAAATATGAAGAGATTGTTTTTATCTCTGGCCGCTACGAAGGCATCGACGAGCGGGTCCGGCAGGCGCTCAAGGCCGAAGAAATTTCAATTGGCCCATATGTGCTAACTGATGGAGATGTCGCGGCGATGGTTGTTTCATCTGCGGTTATCCGACTGATGCCCGGAGTGATCCGTTTGGAATCTTTAGAAGAAGAATCCCATTGGAATCTACTGTTGAAAAAAGAAAAAGATAGCAAAGTAGGCGAGAGTGGCCTAGAGTATCCGCATTACACCCGCCCGGAAATCTTGAAATATAAGGGTAAAAAATATAGAGTTCCAAAAGTTCTGCTTTCCGGCCATCGTGCAAAAATAGAAGAATGGAGGAAAGGGCAGAACAAAAAATAGTAATCCACAACTTAAAGCTTGACTTTAAATTTGAAATAGAGTAGGGTACTTGGGATTCATTGATTGAGTACTGGTTGCAATCTATTTTTATCAAATAATTACGCGCTGGTAAGGCATTTTTATTTATGCAAACTCAATCAAGACTTCCCAAAAAGTACTTTTCTAGGTACAAAAAGCCCCTTGTCGAATTTCCGAATCTGATCGAAGCTCAATTAAAGAGCTTCAAGTGGCTGGTGGAACAGGGTATCGGGGAAGTCCTAAAAGAATTTTCTCCAATTGTTGACTATTCCGGGAAAAAATTCCTGCTGGAATTTTCTTCTTTTTCCCTCTCCGAATCCAAGATCGACGAGAATAATTCCAAGATAAACAAACTTTCCTATCAGGGGCTGCTCAAGGTGCGGGTAAAACTAACCAATAAAGTTTTAGGCACAATAAAAGAGCAGGAAATTTTCATGTCGGAGGTTCCGCTCATGACTTCGCATGGGACTTTCATCATCAACGGAGTGGAGCGCGTCATCGTGCCGCAGCTGGCGCGGTCTTTCGGCGTTTTTTTCACGGAATCCGAAAATAAAGGGCAGAAATATTTTGGCGCAAAAATTATTCCGGCCCGCGGGGTTTGGATCGAAATAGAATCGGAAGCGGACGGTGGGATTTATATACGGATTGACAAAAAAAGAAAATTCCCGGCCACGGCGCTCCTGCGCGCCATGGGTTATGAGACGAATGAGGCGATGCTGAAGGCGTTTTCAAAAAATCCCGGCGCCGAGGAATTCATCAAAACGTCTCTTTCAAAAGAAGAAGAAAGAAATTTGAATGACATATATGTCGAGATTTACAAGCGTCTCCGGGACGGGGATATGGCGACGGCCGAAAATGCCAAGGAATTCATCAATTCTCTATTTACCCCGGAACGCTATGATCTTTCCCCGGTCGGACGCTTCAGGTTCAATCAGCGTTTCGGAAAGCCGATGGATGAAGCGGAAATGTCCCGCCGGATTATCTCCAAGGAAGATTTAGTGACAGTAATTTCCCATATTGTTCTTTTGAACAGCACTCCGCTTTCCAAAGCCGACGATATAGACCATCTGGGCCAGAGGCGCGTGCGTTTTGTCGGGGAAATACTCCAGCAAAAAATACGCACCGGCATGATGCAAATTAAGAGAAATATCCAAGATCGGATGTCTATTATCGATGTCGATACCGCCATGCCTATTCAGATCATCAACCAGCGCCCGCTCCAGGCCCGTATCAAGGAATTTTTCACGACCAACCAGCTTTCGCAATTTATGGCTCAGGAAAATGTGCTCTACGAGATAGAGCATTTGCGTACCCTTTCAGCGCTGGGCCCCGGGGGTCTTACCCGCGAACGCGCCGGACTGGAAGTGCGCGACGTGCATCCTTCCCACTACGGAAGAGTGTGTCCGATCCACACCCCGGAGGGGCCGAACATCGGGCTTATTCTGCACCTTTCGACTTACGCTAAAATAAATGATTTCGGAATCATCGAGACTCCTTATGTAAGGGTTAAAAACGGCAAGATTACCGGCGAGGTAGTTTATTTAAACGCGCTGGAAGAAGAAAAATACAACATAGTGCACGCCGGAATACCTTATGACGAAAACGGGAAAATAACCGAGGAGAAAGTTGAAGCCAGAATAAAAACCGAACCCGGCACGGTTTCTCGCGAGCAGGTTGATTTTATCGATGTTGCTCCCAACCAGGCGTTTTCTATCGCCACTTCCATGATTCCGTTTTTGGAACACAACAACGCCAATCGGGCGCTGATGGGCAGCAACATGCAGAAGCAGGCGGTACCCTGCGTGCTGCCTGAAGCGCCGCTCGTAGCGACCGGCGTCGAAGAGCTGGCTTCACGGGATTCCGGCCGGTTGGTCATTGCGGAGGAGGACGGTGTGGTTTCTTATTTGGACGCGAAAAAAATAGTTACCAAAGGGAAAAAGGAATTGACTTACAACCTGATTAATTTTTTGAGAAACAACAACTTTGCTGTTTTCCACCAGCGCCCGATAGTGCATGTTGGCGATAAGGTAAAAAAGGGCGATGTATTGGCGGATACTTCAAGTACGGTGGACGGGCAGAT
>LCGX01000055.1:0-1254 GCA_001000035.1 Candidatus Nomurabacteria bacterium GW2011_GWF2_43_8 | reverse complement strand
TGGTAAAAAACAGCAAATTCACAAGTGTGTATGTCGAGGAATTCACCTGCGTGGTGCGGGATACGAAACTGGGGCCGGAAATCACCACCCGAGACATACCGAACGTCGGCGAGCTTAAATTAAAAGATCTGGACGAGGACGGCGTTGTCCGCATCGGAGCCGAAGTCCGGGAGAACGATATCTTGGTCGGCAAAATTACCCCCAAAGGCGAAACGGAACTTACTCCGGAAGAACGGCTACTCCGCTCGATCTTCGCCGAAAAGGCGCGCGACGTGAAAGACACGTCGCTTCGCATGGAACACGGCAAGCGCGGGCGCATCATCGGCGTGAAGATTTTTTCGCGCGATTTGGGACATACGCTCGAAGCGGGAATTATCAAAAAAATCGTGATTGAAGTCGCGCAGATCAGAAATATTTCGGTCGGGGACAAGCTATCGGGCCGGCATGGGAATAAAGGAGTCATCTCGACAATACTGCCGGAGGAAGACATGCCTTATACGGCCGATGGTACGCCGGTCGATATCATTCTTTCCCCGCTCGGCGTCCCTTCCCGCATGAACTTGGGACAGATCTTGGAAATGCATTTAGGCATGGCCGCTAACAGCTTGGGTTATCAGGCCATCGTCCCGCCGTTTTTGGGGGCCAGGCATGAGGAAATAAAAGAAGAGCTTGCCAAAGCCGGACTGCCGGAAAACGGGAAAATGAAACTTTTCGACGGGCGCACCGGAGAGGCCTTTAAGCAGGATGTGGCAGTGGGCTTTATGTATATGCTCAAGCTCCATCATATGGTGGAAGACAAGATTCATATGCGTTCGATCGGGCCTTACTCGCTCATTACCCAGCAGCCGCTCGGCGGAAAGGCCCAGGGCGGGGGGCAAAGATTCGGAGAAATGGAGGTCTGGGCGCTCGAGGGCTATGGCGCGGCTTACACGCTTCGCGAAATGCTTACCATTAAATCCGACGATATACTTGGTCGATCCGCGACATTTGATTCTATTGTTAAAAATGAAACCATCCGGCCGCCCAATTCCCCCGCCTCCTTTAATGTCTTGCTGAATTATTTAAGGGGTTTGGCGCTGGATGTCGACTTAAAAAAGACCGGAGATAGCGAATAAAAAATATGAAAACTTTGAACACAACTGAATTTGATAAAATTACCCTTCGCCTCGCTTCTCCAGAGCAGATCAAAGAATGGTCTTTCGGGGAAGTTACCAAACCGGAAACGATAAATTACCGCACCGGCCGGTCCGAGCG
>LCGX01000054.1 GCA_001000035.1 Candidatus Nomurabacteria bacterium GW2011_GWF2_43_8 | reverse complement strand
TATTACTAGATAAATAATCGCCTCAACTCCCGGCCAATTTTCGCCCAGCAATAAATCAATAACGTTCCAATTACTTCCCACCAGCATTCCTACGCCAGTCAAACCCCAATTCAATCCGCCCACCAAGAGTAAGATTGAGCAAATTTTGTGCACTGAACAACCCCCCCAACATGTTCCTCTGCAATACATATTGTTTTTATAAAAAATTAACTGATAAAAAGGACCTTTATGTTAATAGAGCCATTATATCATATTTGCAAAATGTGCTACAATGGCATAATTACAAGTTAAGAGACAAAAATATGCAAAACGACAATCAAAAATCAATCGCCGGGGCAATACTCATAGTGGGAGTTCTCATCGCTGGGGCAATTTTATTAAAAGGCAGTAAGGCGCCTGAGCCCACAAATATCCAAAATGGTGATGGAATTCCGGTAGCAGGTGCGCCCACCTTAGCTCCGGTCAGTAAAGAAGACAGAGTAATAGGAAATCCGCAGGCAAAAATCACGCTTGTATTATATGAGGATTTCCAGTGCCCTTTCTGCGGGGCTGTTAATGGTTCAGAGTCGTCTGCGTCCTTAATACAATCCTTAAAGCAAAGAGATCCGAATTGGGCCCCTTTTGTGCCCGGAATAAATGACTACATAAAAAATGGAGATGTGTTGTTTGTCTATCGCGACTGGGCGTTTTTGGGACCAGAGTCCGTAAAATCGGCCGAGGCGGCACGATGCGCCGGAGACCAGGGAAAATTCTGGGAATATCACGACTACCTTTATAACCATCAAAACGGGGAAAATCAGGGGGCTTTTTCCGACCCTAACTTAAAATCTTTCGCCCAGATACTTAATTTAAATTCATCCAATTTCGATAAATGCCTTGATGAAGGAAAATACGCGCAAGCCGTCGCCGATTCCAAAGCCGGAGGCACTAAGGCCGGAGTAAACGGAACGCCGAAAGGATTTATCTTGAGAAGTGGAAAAATAGTTTCCACCATCGACGGAGCGGAATCATTCGCAACGGTAAAACAAAAAATAGATTCAGCGCTCCGATAAACTAATCAAAGTAGTTTTTCAAACGGGAAATTTTGTCATGCTGGCGAAGTTTTTCGTGCACCTTGGCTTCAATCTGGCGGATGCGTTCGCGGGTCACGCCGAATTCCTCCCCGACTCTTTCCAAGGTATGCTGGATGCCGTCCAGAAGCCCGTAACGCATTTCCAGAATTTTACGCTCTTTCGGATTTAATTCATTTAAAACTTCGCGAATCTGATCGGAAAGGATTCGGCGGGAGGATTCCTGGTCGGGGCGCAGAATTTTGTCGTCCGGAATAAAATTCTCCAGTGTGGACTTGTCGTCGTCGTCCCCCACCGGCTGTTCCAACGAAACAATCTCCTGGCTGATATTTTCAATAACATGGATTTTTTCAACCGGTATGCCCATCTCGGTAGCAATTTCCTCGGCCAAGGGCTCCCGCCCCAAATCCTGGGAGAGCCGGCGGTGTGTCTGTTTGTATTTGGAAATTGTTTCCACCATATGCACCGGAATACGGATGGTCCTCGATTGATCAGCAAGAGCGCGAGTGATGGACTGGCGGATCCACCAAGTGGCGTAAGTGGAAAATTTGTATCCTTTGGTCCAGTCGAATTTTTCTACCGCCTTGAATAAACCCAGATTTCCTTCCTGAATAAGGTCAAGGAGGGTCAGGTTCACGCTCCGGCCCACGTATTTTTTAGCGATGGAAACAACTAGACGCAAATTGGCGCGCGCCAGAAGATTTTTCGCTTCCGTATCCCCATGCTCGATGCGCTTGGCCAGTTCTTTTTCATCCCCGGCATGAATGAGCGGATACTGCCCGATCTCTTTCAGATACATTTGAATGGAATCGTGCAAGGTGCTCTTATTCAAATCTTTGTCATCTAAATCAAGATCCAAATTAAGCAGGTTTCCGCCCTCCAACACATCGATCGAAGCGGCGGAAAACTTTTCATAAAGCTCGTCCAGAAACAGGATATTATTTTCTATGTCGGGGAAAGTTTTTAATATCTCGTCATAGGTAATAAATCCGCGCTTCCTCCCTTTTTCTATAAGCTCATTCGCGAGCTGGGTTAATTTTTCCGCTTTTTTTAAAACAGAAAAAGATTGTTTTATTTTTTTAGCCGTTTTTTTTCCCGACGCTTTCGGTCGGGATCTCGACCCCCTCGGGCGTCGGGACTTTTTTTTCTTTTTTATAACTTCACTTTTTTTATTTAATTTTTTCTTTCTTTTTTTCATAGAATTTTATAAAAATTATTTCTTTAAACGACTGTTTTTAATATCTTCTTTTTTCTTATTTAACTCATTTATTTCGTGTAAAATATTTCTCCCTAATTCCTCATCCGAAGCTTCTTTTAACTCCAGCATCTTTTTACTCAATTCCTCGTTGATATTTTCTTCTTCGAGATTTAAAAACATTTCTTTGATACTTTTCTCCAAATTTTCATTGTTGGTATAAAATACTTCTGCCTCAAATATTAAATCCCGTTTTATGTCTTCATATTTTTTATAAACTTCTCCCAATTTATTAAAAATAATTTCAAAATCGACTATTGGTGTCGGCAACGTTTGTTGCCAGAGCGCGATACCAAGCAGTTTGCGCTCTATATAATCTTTTCTATACATCTTCGTCAGAGCATCCCCTGCTTCTTTAATTTCTTCTTTTTCATATTTTAATTCTTGCTCGATTTTCTTCAGGTCATCCTGAAGGGCATTTTGAGGTATGTTCGACAAGTCGCTGATTTTTTTTATGAAATGCGCTTTTTCTATGGAGCTTTCCAAAGCGTTCACGAACGGCAATACTTTTTCCTTGATTTCCCGGCCGGCCTTGCGGGGATTATCGCCGGAGCTTTGTAACACTTTATTCAGGAGAAATTCTATAATGTGCTTGGAATTTTTTATCGCCTCGCGCCAGGCATCCGCGCCCGTTTTTGAGATTAAGTCCGCCGGATCGATTCCTTCGGGCATCTCCGCTACTTTCACATCCATGCCCAAAGAAAGAGCAATCTTTCCCGCTCGGATGGTCGCGTTGGCTCCGGCGCGATCGGCATCAAACGCCAGTACAATGTTGGAGGAAAGCCGACGAACCAGCCCTAGATTGGAAATAACATTTTCTTTGGATACTGTGGAATCCGACAGCGCCGTACCGGATGACGCAACCGTATTTTTGTATCCCGTTTGATTAGACATTATAAGGTCCATTTGTCCCTCGACTAAAATGGAAAAATTATTCCGACGAATCGAATCCTTCGCCTTATCGATCCCAAAAAGCACCGCATTTTTAATAAAAATGGGCGTTTCCGGACTGTTCAAATACTTGGCTGACTTGCCGTCATCTTTAAAGATTCTGCCGGAAAAAGCTATAACCCGCCCGCTTGAATCCATTATCGGGAACATTATACGTCCGCGGAATCTGTCGTACATCGCTTTGCTCGTATCGTCCGGCTTTTTGGCAAGTCCAGCGCGTTCTATTTCATGGTTGGTGAAATTCTTGGATTTCAAGTAGTCGTAAAGCTTGCGCCAATCCAAAATGGCGAAGCCAATTCTAAAATCTTTTATTGTTTTTTCCTGCAGGCCTCTTTTTTTTAGATACTCGAGCGCTTCCGCATTCCTTGTTAAATTTTCCTCAAAATACGAGGCCGCTTCTTCCATTATCCTGTACAATTTCTCTTTTTCGCTTTCTTCTTTCGGATTGAAGCGCGGAAGCGACACGCTCCCTTGAAATCAAGCCCCTCAAATTCCTCCACGAAAGTGAAAATGTCTCCCGACGCCCCGCAGCCGAAACAGTAATAAGTTCCTCGGTCAGCCGACACGAAAAACGACGGGGTTTTCTCGTTGTGAAAAGGGCATTTGGCCTTCAAATTCCTGCCCGCCTTTTCCAATTTTATGTAAGAAGAAACTATCTCTTCGATTGATAATCTCTCCTTAATTTGTTGAACGGGAGAATCCATTATTATTCAATAATTAAAATCATGGTGTATACACAGGGGTAGTTATAACTAAAAAATTATTACCTACTTTGCTAACTATATACGCAAAATCCGATTTTGTGGGCATCTCCTCTTCGCTTGCCCCACAACAAGGCCCCATCTTGAAAAGTGTGCCGTTGTCATTTACAAACTGCACTACAAATTTAAATTCTGTTCCAGAAATTTTCTCTTCGCTTAATACATTTTTGATTTTCAAGCAATTCCAACCATTCATTTCGCAACCATTTCTAAATAGTGCGACGTGGTCACTAGCATTTGTATCTGGATTCCAGTCTTGAAGTACTTCATAATCCCCGCCGTAATATTTTATAGCTTCGTTATATTGTTTTGCATTAAGTAGACTAAAAAATTTAATAAGAGTTTCGCGAGCACTCAAATTTGGCATGCCAGAGGTAGGTACAGTGAATTTAAAAGTGGAAAAAATTTGTTTTTCCAAAGGCTGATCAGGAAATTCTATACTATAAATGTCTTTCCCGTTTGTCACATACACAAAAAATTTTTTCCCTTCAACTACTTTTCCGCCGGAGCCCCCTTTATGGGCAGTATTAAAACCAAAATTAAATGCTTCTGTTACTGCAAAACCGTACCCAATTCCATTATAGAAGTGAAATTCTTCAATCTCACCTACTTGTCTAGTGGAAAAATTCTCTTCTTGTAAATTGACCTCTCGGGATAATTTAGCAACTCCTTCAATTCCCCCATCTTTAAATCCTCCCTCTAAGGCCCCCGCGTCACCATAAACGGTACCAACGGTAGTCCACTCCGGAGTACTAAGCACATTAATTTCAAAAATCGGGTAGCTTGATCCATTTATTTTCCAAAGATAACTACCAAATTCACCGGGTGCTGCATATCCTTCTCCACTTGGATCTTCATCATCTACTCTAAAGTCTTTTGATTGTGGATATTTGAATGAATAATTATGAACTGGGTTTATATATGTTTTCCAATTTGAAGTATCAATGTCAGTAATCTCTATTGGTAAAGATTCGTCAGTTTTTAGATTATCCACTTTTTGATAAATCAAAAAGTAACCAGTCGCGAAAACAGCTATAATCACTAATACTGCAATTACATTTGCAAACCCCTTTTGTTGTTTTTGCATATTATTTTTTTATTAAATTGTTAATAAGCTTAAAACTATTCCTCTTTTTCGGGAACAAAACTATTTTTGAATCCGGTTCCGGCCGGAATTAAGCGTCCGATGATGACATTCTCTTTTAGTCCCCGCAGATTATCTACTCCGCCCTTGATGGCATTTTCAATCAGCACGCGGTTGGTGTTCTGGAACGAGGCGGCCGAAAGCCAGCTCTTGGTGCGAAGCGAGACTTCGGTAATGCCCAACACTACCGTTTCGGCTTTTGATTCTTTTCCATTTATTTCCACGACTCTTTGATTTTCTTCTATAAAAGCAGTATTTTCCACGATGTCGCCAACAGAGAAATTTGTCTCACCGGCATCTTTTATTTTTCGGCGAGAAAACATCTGGCGGATGATTATCTCCGTGTGTTTTCGGGAAATCGAGGCGCTTTGCAGTTCGTAAACCTTATTGATTTCGCTGATGATGTATTTTTCCACCACTTCCTTGCCCGCCAGCCGGAACATCTCGGCAATATCGGCCGATCCGTCGGTCAGAAGCTGGCCTTTCTTCACTTTATCCCCCGCTTTAACTATCGGCGTCCTGTGAAACGTTACATTGTACTCCATTTCGTTGCTCTTGCCGTCTGCCTTGGAATCAGACAAAACCTTAATCACTTTTTCTTTGCCATCTTTGGCTTTTATTTCAATTACTTCTCCGTCGGTTTCGGAAACCACTGCCGGATTTCTCGGAATTCTCCTTTCAAAAATTTCTTCAACGCGTGGCAGACCAGTGGTAATGTCAGTCCCTGCCACGCCTCCGGCGTGGAAGGTGCGAAGCGTCAGCTGGGTGCCCGGTTCGCCGATGGCTTGCGCGGCGATTATGCCCACAGCCTCGCCCTGCTCCACCAAACGATTTCTTCCCAGATCCAAGCCATAACACTGCACGCAAAGACCGTGCACCGTCTTGCAGGTAAGAGGAGAACGAACAAAAACTTCCGTAAAACCGGCTCCTTCTATATTGTAGGCCTCTTCTTTGGTAATCAAAAACCCTTTATGATAAAGAATTTTGCCGTTCTTATCCTTGAGGTCGCCGGCCAAAACTCGTCCGCGAATATTTTTGGAAAGCGGGATTTCAATTCCGGAAATATTTTCTTTGGTAACTACAATGCCTTCTTTCGTTCCGCAATCTTCTTCGGTAACAACCACGTCCTGTGCCACGTCAACCAATCGGCGCGTTAAATATCCGGCTTTGGCGGTATTGAGCGCAGTGTCGGACGCGCCTTTTCGGGCGCCATGCGTAATGGTAAAGTATTCAATCGGAGAAAGCCCCTCAAAATAACAAGGAATAATCGGGTATTCCAATATTTTGCCTTGATTATTTTGAATAAGACCGATCATTCCCACCAACTGAGTCAAGGAACCCATATTGCCTCTGGCTTTGGAAGTAAAAAGGTCATAGGCCGAACCGTTTTTATCCAGAGTGGCCGGCAGGACTTTTTCCAGGTTTTTCTTGGTGTGCGTCCAAATTTCAATAATTTTTTGATATTTTTCTTCTTCCGACAAAAGACCTTCGCTCCACTGCGATATAATCTGCTCTTCTAATTTTTTTCCCTCGGCAATAATTCTCGGCTTTTCTGGAGACAGGGAGATATTATCCAGGCCCCAAGTGGTGCCGGAAACAGTTGAATATTTAAATCCGAATTCTTTTATTTTGTCCAAGACAAACGGAGTATTGTCTATGCCTGAATGCACGATCAGTTCATCTAAAAGCGA
>LCGX01000053.1 GCA_001000035.1 Candidatus Nomurabacteria bacterium GW2011_GWF2_43_8 | reverse complement strand
TCCAAATAAAGGATGGAAGCCAATATCAACTTTATCTGGAGGGGAAAAAACTCTTGCTTCACTTGCTCTTGTTTTTTCCCTCCATAGTTTCAAACCAACTCCAATTTATTTCATGGATGAGATTGATGCAGCATTAGATTATAAAAATGTTGCTATTGTTGGGTCATACATCAAAGAAAAGACCGAGAATGCCCAATTTATAATTGTCAGTCTTAGAAACGATCTTTTTGAACACTTCGCGGAGTTCCGCCACAAGCGTTGCGATTTCTCCATACTCCTTCCGGTAGCCCAAAACATCCTCGGCACTTACGCCGTGTTCTTTTGCCCATTGTTCGATGATTGCCCTATCGAGGGACGGCATGCCGCCGCGTTTTGCCGCGAGTGACTCAAGCGTTTTTTTGAGTTGTTCTTCGTCCTCCGGCTTTAACGGTTCGGGATGAGAGTCTTTGTATGGCTGATATTCTTTCTGAAACTTCTTTTTTGCCTCTTCTTCTGCTTCGTTGCCACTACCCTCGGTAGGTTTTCCCGGCTCTTCTCCGGCTTCTGGTTCTTCTTTACTTTTTCCTTTATCACGCTTCCACCATTTTTTCTTATCCTTCCCGGGTTCTTGTTTTTTGTCGGCTTGTCCGCCTTTTCCTTCTTGGGGAGGTTGATTAGCCTGACTGCCCTTACCACCCTTGCCCGAGTTTTTCTTTCCGCCTTTCTTTTTTTCTTCCTCTAGGTCTTTTTGATAGAGCTCCAAATAGATCGGCTCAACGATGTTTCGCATAATCTGAAAACGATCCTTTGGCTCGATTGCTGGAGTAGTGACAAGGTCAAGAATATCGATTTGATCTTCGCCGAACGCGCGAAGTTTCTCAAGGGCTTGGCGTGCTTCCGGACCAAGCTCAACAGGTTTTCCGGATACCATCATTTCGCGGATGAACCCGTAGGCGAACTGGACGTGAGAGGCGTTCTCGCGATAGTCGGTCTGGGGAAAAAGTTTTTCTTCGTAAAGCTTGGTGCGCGTTTCTTCAAGAAATGGTAGCTCTCCCACGATGCGACGATTGCCAAGCACATCTTCAAAGATGTTATGTAAAAGGTGGAGATGTTCTTTCCGCGAATACCGCCGAGCTTCTTTCAAGATAAGCTCGGGGTCGCGAAGCAGTTCTCCGCAATGCGCCATCAGTTCATGGGTGGTGGCAAAAAGGGTTTCCTGCATGTTATAGCCGCGTTCTGCGAAAAAGCTGGGATCGTAAATAAGTTTTCGGTTTTGAAAATCAAACGCCCAGCCGTTTGAACCGCGTTCAAGAGTAACATCTCCCTTAAGACCGTATGCTCCGAGAATTTCGGATTCTTTATCAAAAAATTCTTCAACTTTGGACGGATCAATCTCGCCCTCCAGTTTCGGAGGCTTTACGGATGACTCTTCTCTTCTAAAAAATTTTTTCGAACCAAGAAACCAAGGATACAAAGGATCAAGTTACCAATACCCAAGTGCCCATGATGAAACTACCGGGCAGGGCACACCCCCAAATGGGAGCTCCGAGCGACGCGCGCAGCGCTGCTGACGCTGAGGCCGTCCGAATCGAAGCCGCCAACGTTGACGAACTTGCCGTCGGACGACTGGACAGAGGTCCAGTCCCAATCTTTCTCAAGAATACGCTGATTGCGTGCTTGAAAGTATGCCAAAACATCATAAGCAACTTCGGTTGGCGTTCTGCGCCGTACGAATTTTTCTGGAACGCCATGAGCTTCCGCCCACGTCTTTAATATTTCTTGCTGCTCGTCCCAATTCTTGCTTCTTGTCTCGTCGAGAAGCTCTTTTTTAACAATGCCCCAATCAAGGCCGCCCAGTGCCTCATCGGCGAATTGTTCATTGTTGTACCAGTCCTGGTTGTAGAATAGGGGGAATTTTTTTCGAAGATTTTTTATGGTTACCGGCATTTCTTTATCCTTTTTTTCTTTTCCGGCAAGCGCACCCACGCGAAGAACGACCATAAATCCTTCCTGTTTGAGTTGCTCAAGACCTTCCTTGGTGAGTCCTTGCTCCTCGATTTTTTTCTGCCATTTTTCTTCCGCGATTCTCTTTTCTTCGGGAGTGAGCGGACGTCCGGTAAATTTCTCTACTTCTTCAATGCCGATGAAGTCATTTTCAAAAAGCTCCCGAACCTCATTGAAGTCGAGAGCTTCTTTGACTGGTTCGAGTCCTTCTTTCTTCGCTTCTGCCAGCGCCCGAGCAACCTTCTCTTGAGTAGAAGTCTTGTATTTATCCGGCTCGTATTCCTGGTAGATTTTATAGGCTTCGAATGGCATAGAGGTTATTCTTTACCCTGCCACTGCCGGACGGCTTTCGGAGAAAGACCTTGGATTTTGAAATCCTCCGGTTTGGTGTTTTGGAATAATTTATTGGCAATAAAAACCTTGATCATATTTTCACGGTCTTTGGCCGCGCGGCCGCTGATTTCTGCTTTGTGGAAAAATTCTCGCAGGACGATGGAGTCAAGCGGCTCCTGGAACCCCGACGCTTTCCATGCTTTCATGATTTCTATCTGGTCTTTAAGCGTGATTACGAGTTCTTTGAATGCCAAACGATCTCCTCGCGCGAGAGATTCTTCGCCGCCTTCTCGTACTGAAAGCGTAAAATCTTCCTGAATTTTTCGGCAGGCTTGCACGAAGCGCTTCATCTCTTCAACTTTTTGCATCGCTTCCTCTTCGCTCCACTGGATGTCGCCATGCCTATCGGCAAGTACCGCAGAAAGTATTTTCAATGTTTCCGGAGCTATGGGATTTCCTTCCTTATCTTTTTTGCCGATATCGAGATAGTTGATCTCGCGAGCGCCGGCACCTCCAATGAAGCGACGAAGCGTTGCCACATCAAGCTCGTAGCGCTGCTTATAGCGCTCTGATTTAAGGTTTGCCGTCGCCATAATAGGGGCGGTAATGGGAATTTTCTCTCCTGTCGTCGGATGCACCCATACATCGCCAACACGTTTTTGCAGAAGATCGTGCAAGAGTCCGGCAAATTCATGCGGCATGAGGTTGACCTCATCAAGGATAATCGGTCTCCCTTCTTTTTGCGCCTTCACAAATTCTGAATAATTAAAAACAGTTTGTCCTGCTTCAAGTCCGCGCGATCCCATTATTTGGGATTCTTTTATTTGCTCGCTCACAGAAACGATTGTCGGGGTTTTTCCCAAATACCGCTCGGAAATATATTTGGCGAGTTGCGACTTGCCTGATCCGGTTTCGCCCTGAAAAAGCACCGGGGCACCTTGCAGTAGGTCGGGAAGAACTTGCCTAATTAATTCTTGACGAGATTCAGTTTCCGCAAAACTGTAGCGTTCAAGATCATGTTGCATGCGACGAACTTCTCGGCGGCGCAGCATATCGATTGTTTTTGGATCGAGTTCAAAGCTTTTCAAGTTTTCTTCGATTTCTTTTCGACGATCAGAAAGTGCGATTAGTTTCTTGCGCTCGATAGGGCCGGGCGCTCTGCCGATTTCTTCATAAAGTTTTCTAAGTTTTTGTTCCGCTTTTATTACAACATCCTCTTCCTGTCTTAAGTGCTCGTATGATACGGCGCGAGCCAGTGTGTCTTTAAGCTCTCCGAAACGATTTTTGTATGCATCAAGTACTTGGGAATTGCCGGAAAGTTCTGCAATGCGGCCATCATATTCTTCCAAGGTTGTTTCTCTAAATTCAACAAGCTCGGGATCAAGCCGAGCGGCTTCTAAGTGTGCTGAGACAGCCTCTTCGCCTTTGCCCTTCAGCTCTTCTCTCTCTGATTTGGTGAGTCCTCCCCATGCTTCCCGTGCATGTTTTCCGGCTTCTGCTCGGGCGCCGGAAAGCTCAAACAATTCAGCCACCCGTTCTTTTATTTGTTCGGCAGTAAGAGGTTCGGACTCCCTTGTTTCTTGAGATTTCTCGGCCAAAACCCGCTCGGGTGTAGTCGGGATGTCGGGAATGTGAGGTAGTGATTCTCTGCTAGCCATAATACGCTCATTATAGCTCCAAATGCCGATTTTTGCAAGATTTAATTTTTTCGGTTATAATAATTCCCGAGTCTTGCTTATAGAGATTATGCTTTGCGGTTTAATCTTGCGGGTCTCCTTGTTTCAATATCCACCGGAGTTTGCTGGGTCCTCTGGGCTCAGCGAAGTGTGTGGCCGGAACAGAGTACAAAGATGAAACTACGTGTTTTATTTCAGCGCGGGTGTTCCGATACAATCGGAGCTACCACCAAGTAAAATTCAGGGGAGAGTCTTTTTACGACAATCTCCGGTGATAACGGAGGGAATAAAACACATGGGCTGAGCGTCCAGTCGTCCGACGGCAAGTTCGTCAACGTTGGCAACTTCGATTCGGACGGCCTCAACGTCAACAACGATACGCGCGACAATCGGAACTCCAATTTGGGGGTGTGCCCTGCCCGGAAGCCTCATTGATGTAACCCAAGAGAGCCTCTTTTTTGAAGAGGCTCTCTTAATAAGGTCTTACTCGCGGACAGATCGCATCCAGCCACCCAGCATTCTTCCAATTTCTTGGAGATGATTTTGGCAGACGATATAGCGTTTATCACTCAGAATCTTGAGATCAGCCGAAAGCCGAATGAATACTTTAAGCAGGTCGAGTTTATTGCTTACTCCTTCGAGAATCTGCAACTTTTTACTCTTTTCGGTTTGAGCGGCTATCATTACTCCCTCTAGAACATCAACGATGTAAAATTCGCAACGCTGACCGAGGGTGTAGCGGTCTTTTTTCGGAAAATCAAGTTCAAAGACATAAAACTCGCGCATAAAGTCGTATGTCTTCTTGAAGATCGGAATGTCCATGCTAAACTGTCCACTTAATTTATGAGTGTCGTTAATCATATGTTTGATTAAATAATTAATCTTGAGAACCTGTTCTCCTCGTGGAAGGAATTTCACATCGGCAAAAAGGACAAAGAAGATGTCTTGCTGTTTGAGCACAAACTCGAAGACAACATTTGGAAGCTGCACGAATCGCTACGCGATAAAACATACTCCCACTTACCCTACGAATCTTTTTTCGTGCACGATCCAAAAGTGCGCCATATTCATAAGGCTTCGGTAAGAGATCGCGTGTTGCACCACGCCGTCGTAAAAGTTCTTAACCCTATTTTCGAATCGACATTCATTCACGATTCCTATTCATGCTGGATTAACAAGGGTGCTCATCGAGGCGTTCAGCGGTTTATCTCGTATGCACGGCGGGAGAGCGAGAACTATACGCAACCCTGTTGGGTGTTGAAGTGCGATGTCAAAAAGTTTTTTGCGAGCGTGGATCATGAGGTACTTCTCGAAATTCTGTTTCGCCGCATCCAAGACGGCGACACCC
>LCGX01000052.1:1865-5934 GCA_001000035.1 Candidatus Nomurabacteria bacterium GW2011_GWF2_43_8 | reverse complement strand
TCCCTCGGCATCGAGCGAAAAAATGGGATTGAATCTGAAAAGAATTAGAACTAAAAAAGCAATATCGCAAGGCGATATTGCGCGCGAGTTAGGGGTTAGTCGTGGTTTTGTTAGTACTATAGAAAATGGAAAAACAAACCCTACACTTTCTACTATTGCGAAATTAGCAAAAGCGTTAAATGTCTCGACTAACGAACTTTTGAAATAAATATGAAAAACTTAATTGAATCTTGGCACTCACTCTTAAATATGCCTAAACATGATTTAGCATGGCATACAGAAGACATTGCTGATGAGTTTGAAGAATTTAAAGAAGCAAGAGGATTTATAGACAAATGGAGCGAATTATCAGATGTGGCATATACCTATACGCGCGCACAATGGTCTGGACACAAAAATGTTGAATTTCCTTTTAAGCAAATAAATTTATATATCGGATTTTTATATATGCTACCTAAATATACTCTAAGGTGGAGATTTTTTAGAGTTCTGGGAGAAAAATTTAATAAGAATATAAAAATAACGGAAGTGCGTAATTCAAAGAAAATTGAAAAATTAGAACATATTGCAAAAAAATATAATTTAGACCCAACAAAATTTAAAGATGAGGCGAAGAAGTTAATGAAAAGGTGGGTATTTTTAAAATAATAATTTTTTATAAGGACAACTTTCAAAAAGATATTTTTATTTTTTCTTTCTTAGAATATATTTTGTATTTGTATAAGGATTAAATTTTCGCATCTGACTTTCTAGCTTGAATACATGATCCTTTGTAAGAATTATCTTCTTGACTTCACACCTGTCGGGGTGTTCAAGTGATTCAAAATAATCTTCAGACCATCCAAACATATGCATCATTATTATACGCATCTCGAATCCATGTGTGATGATTATAGTAACATTTTGCAAAAAATCATCCCCACGAATCATTTGTACGAAATCTGAAAGTCTTCCAATGAAAGATTTAGCGGATTCTCCTTTCTCAAAGTTGTATCTAAGTATCCCAGTTTCATAACGCTCCCTTTCTATTTTTGATCGTTCAGTAAATGCTACTTCTCCCTAATCTTGTTTTCGGAGAATGTTAAGAATTTTAAAGTCTATTTTCGTGTCTATGGCTAACCTAGAAGTAAAAAATTCTGCTGTTTGAAGAATACGTTTACTAGGAGAAAGATATAATTGTATATTATTACTTTTTATTTCTCCCGACATCTGGCTACCCAGATCTAGTGCTTGCAAAACACCCTTGGAGCTAAGGGGTATTTCTTCGTCAGACATGCGTTCGTATACTGTTCTATCCGTATCTTCCAGTGATTCACCATGTCTAAAAATATAGATTAATTTTTCTGAATCCATAAAAATTCTATAATTTAATTTCTATTTATATATTTTAACAAAACTGTGCTTTTCTTATTAAGTCTTTTTATTGATTGTAAGGAGAATTTATTTTTTTTAAATTCATTACCAGAAAACATTAAAATGCCAGCTGTAAAAACATACGGTTCAATTGTCACATAAAGTTCATCCATCATTTTATTTCTAAGACAAAAATCATACACCCTACTACCACCAATTATAGCTATTTTTCTATAATTTTGATTTTGTAAAAATTTTTTCAGATTAGACTTTTTTGGGTTTAAAAAAATAGTTTTACCTTTCACTTTTGGTGAACTTACTTTTGAAGTTAAAACTATAGCATCTTTCCAATTGCGACGACTAGCTAATTTATAAGTATTATGTCCAACAATAACAGCGTCTACCTTTTTTAAAGAGTTTTGATAAAAATTTGAATCTTCTTTACTTGTCCAATCGATACCAGATTGATTACTTTGAGCTATTCGACCGTCAATGCTTGATGCCATGTAAGCAATATATTTTATTTTCATTTATGATAAATCTTTATTTTAAAGTCCAATTAAACTCATAAACTCATTTCTAGTTAAAGCATTTTTTCTAAAAGCTCCCCTAACATCAGAGGTAGTCATTTCTCCGTCAATTTTTTTAACTCCACGCATTTCTTTACATAAATGTCTTGCCTTCATAACGAGAGCAACTCCTTTAGGTTGAACCACCTTTTCAATTTCATCAACTACATCTTTTACCAAGCGTTCTTGAATCTGTAACCTAGAAGAGAAATAATCTATTGTTCTTGAAACTTTACTTAAACCCATAATTTTTTTATTAGGAATGTAAGCAAAATAATATTTCCCAAAAAAAGGTACACCGTGATGTTCACAATGAGAGTAAAAATATCCTGTGTCAATTATCATCTGATTGTATTCAACACCGTCAGTTTTATTTGGGAATACTGTTATAGAGGGCTTATTTTTCTTATCATACCCTGAAAATATTTCTTCCCACATACGTGTGATTCGTTTTGGAGTATTCTTCAATCCTTGTCGATTAGGATTTTCTCCAATTGCCATAAGCATATCTCTCACAATTTGTTCTTTATTTTTTCTTGACATATTATATAAACTCATTTATACCATAAAATATTATCTTTTACAAGATTAATAAAATTTTATTGAGATTAGTCTGCAACTTTGCTTTATTCCTTTTCAACCATTTACTTATTAAAAAATCTTCATGTAACATTTTTTTATTTAAACTTTGTTTTTTTATGTAAACTTTCTCTAGAAAATCAATCCCAGTTATAAAATGAAAATAATATACATCAAAAACATTGGCTAGTTCTTCGTTCTCAAGGGGTAAACGTTTAAAACAATATTCCGACCATTTAACCATTTGCTTTATATTCAGATTAAGATTCTTCTTAGAGGGATCAAAAATTGTAAACAAAACACTTTTAAGGATATCAATAGATGTAATGTATTCGTGTGATTTTTCCCAATCCACAACCCAGAAAACCTCTTTTTGGTCCAAAATAATATTCTGCATTAACAAATCACCATGGATAAAATGTTGCTTGATATTTAGAGCTAAAATTTTCGATTTCATTTCCTCTACTTCTTTTATTAAAAACTTTAAGTATTTTTTATTTTCTATCACCAGAGGACTACTGTTCCTTTCTAATATTTTCAAAAGTTTTTTTGCCTTTGTTTCAAATCTTTCAATTCTTGAATGAAATCTATAAAAAATTTGTTTGCTTGTTTTAACTTTTAAAAATTTTTTCTCAATATCGCAAATCACATTAAAAAAATAAGGTAATGAAACTCTCATCTCTTTAAGATTTTTACCATTTATATATTGATATAAAACAAAAATATTTTTTGATGCTGTGAAATAATTTTTCTTGGTTTTTGTTTTTACAATTCGTGGAATATTGATTTTATTGCTTACTTTATTAATATTTCTAATCTCATTCTTTATTTTTTCTAAATTAGAAATCTCGTATCTTTTTACAAAAAAAATTTCCTTTTTGGTTTTTACCAGGAAGTGGTGGTCCGTTGTGGTAAATTTTGAGAAAATTAAATTAAATCTAGACACAGAAATTGGGTTTATGCCGTAAGCATGATTAACTACATCCTTGATATTTTCTAGATTGTTTTTCTTTTCCATATTTAAAATAATAGAATATGTAACCCAAAATGTAGTATTGTCAAAATATCATTATTGTGTCATAATAGAAAAAGTGGCTGTTCTTCACATCCCTAGAAAGGGGGTACGGTGCGTAATATAGTCTACTACAACGTGTCGCTCAACGACACATTGGGCCATGTCGCGGACGGGACAAAGCTTGATATTATGGCTCTGATTGCCATAACTCTTAAGCAGAGCTTTGTTCCGGATGAAATCCGGAACAAGATGAATTCTCTGCGAAAAGACGGCATCGACCCTCGTGGTATTGAGCATTCGGGGCGATGGGAGAACCTCATGTCCTCCGTAATCTTTTGCTTGTGTGGGCAAGTACCCCTTCGGCAAGAAGTTCTGAGAGGTCGTCAAATCATGATGGCTCTTCCCAAAGAACTCCGAACGATTGAGAACGCGGAGAAGATAGCTTTCTCGATTCTCCCGTATGTCCTCATCGGTTTCAAAACCCACCTGGACGAATACTTCCAGGCAGACTCAAACATCGTGGCAGATGTGGCGACGTTCATTGCTAGCCTGC
>LCGX01000052.1:0-1822 GCA_001000035.1 Candidatus Nomurabacteria bacterium GW2011_GWF2_43_8 | reverse complement strand
AAGCACATACTAATCGACTCTGTGCCTGTAAAAAAAGCACAGGTCACCCTTAATCTAATCAAAGGGGTGCTGGTAAACGATCCGTGGGCCACGAGTCGTTCTATCCGTTGGTATCAGCAAGGATCGACGGAGTGGGCGTGCCTCAACATGTTTCCGGAAATGTTTTTGAACTATCTGACTTCTGGGAGGATAGCTCTCCTCCTGAGTCTGCTCCGGAAACACTTCGTTCAAATTCATGAGGTTATGGCAACACCTGATCCAAACCAGATCAACACAGGGCTGGAGGATTTGGATAAAGTAACCCTTGAAGTACTGTCCTTTCTGGCGGAGAAGTATGGCGAAGCTTGGCGGCTTACCGACTTCTCCAAGTCCACAACACCCAAAGACGCTTTGGTGCACACGGCGCTCGAGGTTACACTTCCGGAAGTGGTCAGATTGATGCCTTTTTATTCAGCGATGCAACCTGGCAAGGAGCATCAGAATAAGAAGACATTGTACATTGCTCAGAATATCGAGTCAGCGCCTGATTCGAGCCCTGAACAAACTGATCTCATTCGGCGTGTAATTGAAAGATTCTTCGAGGTACAGGTAATGCACCCGACCGCCAAGGCGCTGTACGAAACTGCATTCTACTATCTTTGGGGCCAGCGCTGTGCCACACGGAAAGTAGAAATCGCGATCGGAATCGATCGAGACCACAACCGCTTCCAGCACGTCGCATGGGAACACGGATACCATGCCTGCGGGAAAGAAGGAGTGGCTACCACCCTGCTGTATGCACGCAGAACCGCTGAGAGAAGCGACGGAACTGCGCTTAGCGATTATTGCTTACGACAATTCTGGAGATAGACAACACATGCCGGCCCTGCATTCAATGCGGGCCGGCATTCTATTTTAATGTATAATAAGTTATATGCGATTATATCTTTCATCTTACAAATTAGGTGACAATCCGGAAGAATTATTCAACCTGGCCGGTAAAAATAAGCATGTCGGTATTATTTTTAATGCTGGCGATTTTGATACACAGGAAGAACGCCTTATCCGTTTAGAAAAAAATATAAAAAATTTGAAGTTACTTGGTTTTACTGCCGAAGAGATTGACCTTAGAAAATATTTTGGCAAAACAGATCTACTAAAAATTTTTTTATTAAAATTTGGAATAATTTGGGTTAAAGGAGGAAATATTTTTCTTCTTAAACGAGCCTTTGAACAAAGTGGCTTTGATAAAATCATACATGAAATGCTTGATAAGGATTTAGTTGTTTATGCTGGGGAAAGTGCCGGATCAGTTATTGCCGGGCCCTCTCTTGAGGGTCTAGATATTGTTGATAATGCAAAGGATGTTCCAAAGGGGTATTTAGCCCAATTTTCTATGATAGGATTAAATTTAATTAGTTACATGATAGCACCACACCATAAATCAGATCATCCAGAATCTTCTTCTGTAGAGAAACTTGTTAAATATTTTAAAAATAAAAATATACCCCATCAACCACTCAGAGATGGAGAAGTTATTATTGTTAGTGGGTCTAAAGAAAAGAAAATATGCAGAAAATAATCTAAAGATTATTTTCTGCATGGAGTCCATCTTAGAATTTTACAACCCGCTTTCACTTTTCCTCTCATGACTAAAGGGAGTGAACCCGCGTGCACGCACGGGCGGGATAGCTCGCGTGTAATCACGCGAGCTGGGGCAAGCGCGAGTATTTCCGCCTCGGGCATTTCCGCTAGACCCGTTAGAAGAAAAAGTCAAGAAAAAGAGATGGATTTTTTCCACACATAGGCGAAAAGAAATCTCAGGAATTTCCTAGCAACAGCA
>LCGX01000051.1 GCA_001000035.1 Candidatus Nomurabacteria bacterium GW2011_GWF2_43_8 | reverse complement strand
CTTCAGCGTCACATCAAGTTCCTTGTCGAACGGATTGGCAAGCACGACTGCCGCCGTGCCCGCCTCGCCATCGTTGTAGACAATCTTGTTAGGTTTTAGCGAGATGATCTCAAGCCGCGGCTCTGAGGCGGAAATCCCGGCGATTCCCAATAAGATAAATAAAACTGCGAAAAAAGGTGTCAATCTGCTCTTATTTTTCATAACCAATCCTCCATTTGTTTCAGGAATTATGATTTTGTTCATGATTATTTCCCCCTCTTCAACCAGCGCATGGTCTGCGCGAGCAGCTTCGTCCAGGCCTCGCTTTGCCAGGCCTCGGTCTGTCCCTGCACCGGCTCGCCGTGGCAGGTTGTGAGAATCGTAGCGACGCGGCCTTCGCCGCAGGTTCTCAGTACCACCATCGGCCGACTGCCGGCCTCCATGAGCACTGTGCTTCCGCTTTTCGGGGCGGATTCGTGAATCCAGAAGAAGCGGGCATCCTGCGGCCAGCTCACGTTTTCGGTTACCGGATGTTTTCCCTTTGCCTCTGGAGCCGCACCCTTCTTCTCCCATTTCAGATCAAAGGCATCGGGGAAAGTCACCGGCAGAATTTCCTCGAGAACCGTATCCTTCCATTGTCCGGAGCCGTAGGTGAGCATGCCGCCAAGCGTCAGCAGGGGGAAGTCTTCTCCGCGGCGGTAGTCGAGCCTGAAGCGGAAGGAAAGGGCAAGGGTCTTGCTCATCACATCGGACTGTTTGAGGACTTCCCGCAAGGCCAGCACGACCTGTTCAACCGGAAGATTGGTGACCCGCCCGGGTTCGAGATCGGCGTAAGGGCCGAGCGCTATCGCTCCGTAGGTTTCCAAAACCGCCTTGCCTCCTTTTTTTTTGATTTCGACCACTTTGATCGCCGAAGAACCGATGTCGATGCCAACAACACTGTCTTCATTGCCGGCTCCAAATTTTCCAAAAACTGAAAAAAGATTTTTTAATAAATCATTCATTGGAATCCATGCTAAAATACCCCTTAAGTATAACATATATGCGCTTTTTAGTTTTCCCCGTTAAATGCATACTATGCGGTAAAACCGGGGTTGATTTGTGCCTCTCATGTCTCAGGGAAACACCGGCGGCCCTGCGCGAGAGCGCTGAATGGATTTTTCCCTTGTATGACTACCGCCATCCCGGTATCAAAAAATCATTATGGCTCCTCAAATACAAAGGTAAAAAAAGATTGGCGAATGTGTTCGCGGAAATCATTTATGAAAAAATTTTGGAGGAACTTTCGGAACTAAGCATAATGGAAAATTTTACCGAGCCGGTTTTAATCCCCATCCCCCTCTCGCCCAAAAGACGCAGGGAGCGCCGATTTAATCAGGCGGAATTGATCTGCCGGGAACTCGTAAAAATCAACAATCTACGTTATAGCGTAGATCTAAATCAAGAAAAAAAATTTAATTTAAAACTGGAAAGCGGCGTTCTGATCAAGCCGAAAGAAACCGAGCATCAGGCGCGTATCAAGGACCGCCGGCAGAGGTTAAAAAACATAATCGGCTCATTCGCAGTAAAAAACGGCGAACTGATAAAAAACAGGAACATAATTCTGATCGACGATATCCTCACCACCGGGGCGACGCTCTCCGAGGCAAAAAAAGTTCTAAAACAAGCCGGCGCGCGAAAAATAATCGCTTTTACTATCGCACATTAGCGGAGCGGAAAAATGTTTTTGTGAAGGAGTGGCTGAGCGAAGCGAGGTACCGAGCGACTGAACAAAAGCATTTTCCCGCGAAGCTGTTATAATAGAATCATGAGACATTGCAAAGATTGCGAGCCGGCGCAGGAAATACATGTCATCGCTTACCTATCCGTGGTCTTAGGGTGGCTGGACCAACCGTTTTTCGACCTGATGGAGCTCCTCTTCAAAAACACGGCGGAAAAAATATCCAACAAAATAACCGTCCCCTTTTTCAAAACAATGGCTTTTTTAAAACTAGGATATTTTTCCGACCAGCCCGACGACAAGGATACCTGGCGGACCAAATGCTTCTGGGAAGAAGCCAAGCAACGCGGAATAAAAATGCGCGAATTTCATCTGGGTCCGGTGCGGGACGCTTTTATTGCCGAATATAAAGGCAAAACGATAATTTTTGACGGCTTGCCTCGTCCGGGCGTAGAAGAATCCGCCGCATTGAAATGGATGGACAATAAAGGAATTATGAAAGAAAAATTTCTGAAAGAGGGCTTGCCGGTGGCCAAAGGCGGAGTGGCTTTTACTAAAAGAAAGGCCCTGAAAATTTTCAACGCCCTGGAAAAGCCGGTAATCACCAAGCCGAATCTGGGTTCGCGGAGCCGGCACACTCTCATTCACATAGATACGCCAGAAAAACTAGTATACGGTTTCCGTAAAGCGAAAAAACTTTCCCCATTAGTGGTAATTGAGGAGGAATTGCGGGGCTATCTTTTTCGGGGAACTTTAATCGGCGGGAAATTGGTCGGCATAGTTCGGCGCGACCAGCCGGAAGTCGTGGGCGACGGCGTGCGCACCCTGCAAGAACTTTTTGACGAAGAAAACGAACGGCCGGAAAGAAAGGGACCGATATTCCATAAAATTGTTATCGACCCGGACGCGGAAGCTGAACTCGCGCGCGAGGGTATTACCATGAAAGATATACCGGCGAAAGGCAGAATCGTCACTTTCTCCCAGAAAACCAGCCGCGGCATTGGCGGAACGACAACAGAAGTCACCGATATCGTGCACCCCGACAACAGAGAAATGCTGGAACATGTTGGAAGATTCTTGGACGACCCGCTGGTGGGAGCGGATTTCATCATCGAAGATATTACCAAATCCTGGAAGGAACCTGCCCGCGCAGGCGGGGAACAGCACTGCGGAATCATCGAGTGCAATTCTCTGCCCTTTATCGATCTGCACCACTATCCTCTTTTCGGAAGGCCGAACAATATCGCAGGCAAGCTTTGGGATCTTGTTCTGCCGGAATCAAAAAAGAAATAATCTAAGAAGGTTTAACCTTCGTAGACCGTTGCTCGAAGGAAATTTCCGAATCGGGATTATATGCGTCTGGATCTATTTCCAAATGCGAGATATGTTTTTTCTGAGCCACAAAATCCCCGAGAAATTTCAGAAAGTCAGCATTGGCTTCTCTTTCTCCTTTTTCTTCCAAGTGCTCAATTGGATGCGCTTCCGGAGTAAATTCAAAATGCCCGCGGATTTCGCCGTCGGAAAAAACCCGCAGATGGTACTGGTCCCGGAAATTCGCCAATTTTCTCCAGCTCAAAACTTGTGACCGGTCAGCCCAAGCGATGAAGTGGTTGCCAAAGCCCCATTTGTCGTGCAAATGTCTCTTCAGACCTTCCAGAGTTTTGCCGGGAGCGAGCCAGCCAATATGATATCTTTGCCTTCCTTTGTCGTGAAAAATAAGATGCCACTTTAAAAATACCTTTTGAAAAGTCGGAAACGAATTATATAAAAGGCGCCAGATTTTTTGTTTTATTTTATCCAAGGGGGTCATAAAAATATGATAGCACAATTAAGGCTTAAACAGCTCTTCCAGTTCTTTTCTTTTCCGTGGATCGTATTTGGCTTCCAATAATTTAAAAACAACGTCTTGTTCGGCAAAATATATATCTTTGTGATTTGGCATATCTATAAACTCATCCAGGGTAACAGGCAATAATTTTACTTTTTCTCCCGCGTCCAAATTTAAATTAGAAACTTTTTTCAAACCCTTAGCGATAAAAACATAAACCGCCCAATCAACTTTAGGAAGTGAATTTTGGGCAAACCATAAAGTAAATTCTTCTGCGATATAGCCGCTTTCTTCCAAAAGTTCTCGCCGAGCCGCGGTCAACGCATCTTCTCCCTCATCTATTCGTCCGCCGGTACCGCCGATAAATGGCGCCTTGCCCGGCTGTTCTTGTTCGGTTAAAAGAATTTTTCCGTCCGGCAACACAGCAAAAATCGTGACATTATCTAAAATACGTTTTGCCTTCTCAAAAACCACCTTGGTGCCGTCAAACATCTCCTGTTCCCATTGGTAAACGTCAAAAATCACGCCCTTAAACACTTTTTTGGCGTTTTTGGGAATCGGCTGCTTGGACTCCGGACGCTTTATACCCATACAATAATTATAGCAAATTTGGGCGAAAACGATGCTTTAGGGTAATAATCTTCCAGTTTTTGTGGGCATCATTAAAACCATGTTTTTCCCTTGTAATTTTGATATTCCTCTCCGAGTTTTTCCGATAAGTATTTACTCTCTGTTTTCATCCTATAGAAAAAATAAATGATAGCCAATAAACAAATCATCAAAAACCAGATTTTTGGATAGATCAGAACCAAGCCTGTTAAAGTTAAAATTATTCCCAAATATATTGGGTGGCAAATTTTTGAATATATGCTATGTGTCACCAGTTGTCTTATTTTAGGCCTTCCAAAGCCGGTATCCCAATTTTCGGCAAGTGTCATTCTTGCCGACCACCACATAACAAGACCCGCAATGTTGATTGCGATACCAACAATTTTTAAAAAATTATAATTTAGGAAAGTGATCCAAAAATAAATTGAAACAATTGTCAGAGCTCCAGAAATTGAATATTCCAAATGAAACTTTTTAATGAGATGTTCTATCGTTTCTTGTTTCATACTTGGCGGAGCCGGGCGGATTCGAACCGCCGAGGGGTTTTGAAGCCCCTACCTCTTTAGCAAAGAGGTACGTTAGACCACTCTGACACGGCTCCTTTTTATCTTAATAACTTCAATTACTCTAACATATTACTGCTTTTTTTCCATTTTTTCTGCTATACTCTGGCTAAGTTATGGAGAGGTGGGTGAGTGGCTTAAACCAACAGTTTACTAAACTGTCGTCCCCAAAAAAGGACCGAGGGTTCGAATCCCTCCCTCTCCGCCAAAAAAATATGAACAATAAAGAATTAGAAAAGTTGATAGACAAAGACAAATACCAAGTTTTTCTTTATGCTTGTCCTGCAAACGTACCTTTGAATTTTGCCTCGCATCCTTGGTTTGTCGTCAATAAACTGGGTTCGGTTTCCAGGTGGGAAGTGCTTTTTAGAAATACCCCGCATTCAACCAAGTGGGGACATTTATATATGAATTTTTTTCCACCATTTCAAG
>LCGX01000050.1 GCA_001000035.1 Candidatus Nomurabacteria bacterium GW2011_GWF2_43_8 | reverse complement strand
CGCCGCCTCGATGGCTATCCAAGACGCGTGCCGCCGAGCGGACCCGGTAATTTTGGAGCCGATGATGAAAGTGGAAGTCGTTACTCCGGACAAATTTATGGGAGACGTTACAGGGAATCTTTCTTCCAAGCGGGGGCTCATTGAAGGCATGGAAGATCGCGGAATGAACAAAGTGATAAAAGCGATCGTTCCGCTTTCAGAAATGTTCGGCTACATGACCGGGCTCCGTTCCATGACCGAAGGCCGGGCTAGCTTTACGATGGAATTCTTCCGCTACGACATCGTGCCAAATAGCGTGGCCGAAACTATCATCGCCGCGAGGAAATAAGTGATATAATTTTAGCATGCCACTTTTAAGGATTCCCGGGTTAATCGATGCCCACGTGCATTTGCGCGAGCCGGGGTCCACTCATAAGGAAGATTTTTACACCGGCAGCCGTGCGGCTCTCGCCGGCGGGTTCACTTTTGTTCTGGATATGCCCAACAATGCCGTGCCGATTCTTACGGAAAAATTGCTGGAAGAAAAAATAACCCTGGCCAGGGAGAAAGCTTTGTGTGATGTCAGATTTTATTTCGGAACAAACGGAAAAAATATTGAAGAGTTTGAAAAGGTCTCCGACAAGCCGGAAGTTTTCGGCTTGAAGCTTTATTGCAACCACACGACCGGCGAGATGCTCGTTGAAAACCCGGACTTGCTCGAAAAAGTTTTTGCCGGTTGGAAATCGGCAAAGCCGATTTTAGTCCATGCCGAAGGTGAGCAATTGGTAACGGCGCTCCGCCTTGCGGAGAAGCATAAAAGAAGAATTCACGTGTGTCACATTTCACAGGCAAGTGAAGTTGAGTTGGTCAGGCAGGCAAAAATTAAAAAACAAAAAGTGACGGCCGGAGCAACTCCGCACCATTTATTTCTTACCAAAGACGCGATCATAAAAATGAAAGGTTATGCCATGGTAAAACCCCCGCTCGGGACGGAAGCCGACCAGGACGCGCTTTGGACTGGCCTCAAAGACGGAACGATAGATATCGTGGAAACCGACCACGCTCCGCACACCAGGGCGGAAAAAGAGAAAAACCCGC
Organism: Candidatus Nomurabacteria bacterium GW2011_GWF2_43_8; assembly: GCA_001000035.1. GTDB lineage: Bacteria > Patescibacteriota > Minisyncoccia > Phycocordibacterales > UBA9973 > UBA9973. The sequence continues at coordinate 5,609 of LCGX01000050.1, read as the reverse complement.
CGGCTTTCGGCGTGCCGGGCCTCGAGACGGCTCTCGGGCTCATGTATAAGGCGGTCAAAGACGGGCGCATAACACACGATGATGTGATAAAATTCCTCTATACCAACCCGAAAGCCATTTTTAATGTTCCTGACCAGCCGGATACTTACGTGGAGATGGACCCCGAGTTGGCATATATTGTTCCACAAAGCGGTTTTGAGACAAAATGCGATTGGTCGCCATTTGCGGGAATGACCCTCTATGGCAAACCGCAGTCAGTCGTATTGCGGGGGAGACGAGTCCTATAATTTTTATGCTTTACGAACCATTTTACGATCCGGAAAAATCTTATGAAGACAATTTCAAGGACGGACCCTTCGGGGCCTTCGCCGACGAAAAAGCGTTAAACTTGTCAACCTCGCAGGTCGGCAAGTCGTATGATTTTTTTGGTTTTAAAGTGAATTCGCCTTTTGGCATTCCGGCTGGTCCGCTAATTAACGGGAACTTTGCGCGCGCCGCGCTTGATAAGGGGTTCGACATTGTGACTTACAAGACCGTCCGAAGCGCGAAATATTCTTGTCATCCGTGGCCGAATGTCTTGTCGGTGAAAATTGACGGAGATCTGACCTTGGAAAAAGCGCAGGGGGAACTTGTGGCCGACAAGGATTATCGCGAGCCGCTTTCCATCACAAACTCTTTCGGCGTGCCTTCTTTCGATCCGGAATTCTGGCAGAAAGATTTAAGTGAAACTGTTAAATATGCGCATACAGGACAAATTGTTGTTGGAAGTTTCCAGGGTACGAAAAAAGAGGGACAAAATGCAGAAGAATACATAAATGATTATCGAATAACTGCGAAAATGCTGAAAGATACGGGCGTGAAAGTTGTAGAAGTGAATTTCAGCTGTCCCAACGAAGGGACCAATAATCTTCTTTGTTATGATATCGAACGCAGCGCGAAAATCGCCCGCGCAATAAAAGAAATTATCGGAGATATTCCTCTGATTGTTAAGATCGCTTATTACAATGACGATAATGCGCTCCGAAATTTTGTGAAAGAAATCGGGTCTGTCGCGCAGGGCATTTCCGCCATTAACACCATTCCCGCCAAAATTATTGATAAAAATGGAGAACAAGCCCTTCCCGGGGAGGGGCGTTCGCGGAGCGGAATTTGCGGCCATGCCATAAAATGGGCAGGACTCGATATGGTAAAAAGATTAAAAAAATTGCGCGAGGAATTCAATTATTCTTATATCATTATCGGTGTTGGAGGAGTAGCGTCCCCGGAAGATTTTTTTGAATACCGAAACGCCGGCGCGGATATCGTGATGTCCGCGACCGGAGCGATGTGGAACCCCTATCTTGCAAGAGACATAAAGGAGAGGTTAAGATAAAAGAATGAAAGACATAATAAGCATTTTAAAAAACGTCGGAGCGATTTTTGAAAAAAGCCATTTTGTGGGAACCTCCGGACTTCATTTTGCCACGTACATAAACAAAGATTTTTTATACCCGCACACCAAGGAAACTTCCCAAATCTGCCGGATTTTGGCGGAGAAATTTAGGGACGCGGATGTTGAAGTTGTCGTGGGACCGGCCTTGGGTGGAATAATTCTCTCCCAGTGGACCGCGTTTCATTTGAGCGAAATTTGCGGGAGGGAAGTATCGGCGGTTTACACGGAAAAATCTCCCGAAAACGGGCAAATTTTTACCCGCGGGTATGAAAATTTTGTTAAGGGAAAGAAGGTTCTTATCGTTGAAGACATCGTCACTACCGGCGGGTCTTTGCTCAAAACAATCAAAGCGGCGCAGGATGCCGGAGGAAATATCGTGAGCGCCTGCGCAATGGTAAATAAGAATAAAGACATAAAAGAAAATTTATCGGGGGTGCCGTTTTACGCCTTAAGTAATTTATTCGTCTCCACTTACGAAGCGAGCGCTTGCCCTCTTTGCCAAAACGGAGTTCCCGTCAACACGACGGTCGGCCATGGCAAGAAATTTTTAGAGTCAAAAAAATAAAATGAATATTATAGAAAAATACAATAGGAGAGCTGAAAAAATAAATTCGCTTCTGTGCGTCGGTTTGGATGCCGATTTCTCAAAAATCCCGGAGCGTTTTTTGAAAATGGAGTTTCCCCAATTTGAATTTAACAAGTGGATTATCGGAGAAACGCACGAATACTCCGCCGCCTTCAAGGCGAATTCGGCTTTTTACGAGGCCCGGGGAGACCGGGGAATCCGCGAACTTAAAATGACGATGGAATATCTGCGGGAAAAACACCCCGATGTATTCTTGATTTGCGATTGCAAGCGCGCCGATATCGGCAATACGAACCAGGGCTACGTCGATTCTTTTTTTGACTGGTATGGGTTCGACGCGATAACCCTGCATCCATATTTAGGGGAAGAAGCGCTCCGGCCGTTTTTGGACAGAAAAGATAAAGGTTGCATTATTTTATGCCGGACTTCTAACCCCGGGGCGGGTGAACTTCAAGACCTTTCGGTTGGAGGAAAGCCAATTTGGCAAATCGTCGCGGAAAAAGTTTTCGAAGATTGGAACAAAAATTACAACTGCCTGCTCGTCGTCGGGGCAACTTATCCCGAAGAGATGAAAAAAATCAGGGAGATCGCGGGCGAGATGACTTTTCTGGTGCCGGGCGTGGGCGCGCAGGGCGGGGATGTAAAGGCCGTGATGGAGGCAGGGCAAAACAGCGCGGGTCTTGGTCTTATCATCAATTCCTCCCGGGGTATAATTTTTGCCGATAATCCAAAGGAAGAAGCTCGAAAACTTTGCGAGGAAATCAGGAAATATATGGTTTTTTGATTTTATTGACAATGTTTTTTAATCTGCTATCATTATCAGAACTGCACTTTCTGCAGTTTTTGTTTTGCTTATTAAAATTATTAGTAATTTTCCGCCCAAGGCGGACGAAGTTAGTAATTAGGCCTTAGCGACTGGTTCTCGTACGTTAAGTTTTAATTATTAAACCAATAAAAGAATATGGCAGAAGAATTTAAGAGAGATAAGCCGCACATTAATGTCGGCACCATCGGTCACGTCGACCATGGAAAGACCACATTGACCGCTGAACAGTTCGCCTTCGCGGAGTCGACCAAATCGACAACGCTCCCGAGGAAAAAGCGAGAGGTATTACGATTAACATTTCTCACAACGAGTACGCGACCGATGCCCGCCACTACGCGCACATCGACGCTCCCGGACACGCGGACTACATCAAGAACATGATTACCGGCGCCGCCCAAATGGACGGAGCGATTTTGGTGGTTGCGGCCACTGACGGCGCGATGCCGCAGACCCGCGAACACGTTTTGCTTGCGAAGCAGGTGGGAGTTCCAAAGATTATCGTATTCCTCAATAAGTGCGACATGGTTGACGACAAAGATATGATTGACCTGGTGGAAGAAGAAATCCGCGAACTTCTGACGAAACAGGGTTTTGACGGAGCCGGCGCTCCGGTTATCCGCGGTTCCGCGCTCAAAGGTCTTGAGGCGAAATCTCTGGACGATGAATGGGCCAAGAAAATTCTTGAACTGGTAAACGCTCTTGACACTTATATTCCGATTCCGGAGAGAGATATCAAGAAACCATTCCTCATGCCTGTCGAAGACATTTTCTCGATTGAAGGCCGAGGCACGGTGGTGACCGGAAAAATCGAGAGAGGATTGGTGAAAGTCGGCGAGGAAGTGGAAGTCGTCGGAATCAAACCCACGCAAAAAACGACTGTCACCGGCATTGAAATGTTCAACAAAAATCTTCAGGAAGGCATGGCGGGCGACAATGCCGGAGTACTTCTGCGAGGTTTGAAGAAAGAAGACATTACCCGCGGACAGGTTTTGGCCAAGCCGGGAACGGTTACTCCTCACGATAATTTTACTTGCGAGGTTTATGTCCTAAAAAAAGAGGAAGGCGGACGCCACACCCCGTTTTTCAAGGGTTACAAGCCGCAGTTCTACATCCGTACAACGGATGTGACCGGCGATGTAACACTCGCTGAAGGTGTAGAAATGGTTATGCCCGGCGATACGGTAAAAATTACCGTCAAGCTGGTTACCCCGGTCGCGCTTGAAGAATCCCAGAGATTTGCCATCCGCGAAGGAGGCAAAACCGTCGGTGCCGGAGTGGTTACGAAAATCTTGGGTTAGTTTTGGCTAAATAAGATTGGGATTTGAGTTCAATGACAACAGCACATTCAAAAACAAAAGAGCTCCCGGCCAAAATCGGGATTCCAACCAAGAAGGCCGGAACAAAAAAAACCACGAAAACTTCTCCCAAAAAAGAGAAGAGCGATACGAAGGTGGTGCTTCGCATCCGGGTTCGTGCCTACGAGAGCAAGATTCTAGATGCGTCGGTAAAACAGATTATGGACACCGCGGTTCGCTACGATGCTGAGATTATCGGCCCTGTGCCGTTGCCGACTGAAATAAAGAAATATACGGTCAATCGTTCTCCTTTTATCTACAAAAATACACGGGAACAATTTGAGATAAGGGTGCACAAGCGGTTGATTGACATCATAAATCCGAATGCCAAAACAGTCGAAGCTCTTACTAATCTTTCGCTTCCTTCCGGAGTCGATATTGACGTGAAGATGATGTAGTTCGGCAAGCCTACCATGAAATTCATTCTTGGAACAAAAGAGAATATGGCGGAATATTTTTCCGAAGACGGCGCGGTCGTTCCGGTAACGATAGTTTCCGTTTCGCCCGTCATAGTGACAAGAATTTTTAACAAAGAAAATGACAGTTATGACGCGGTGCAGGTCAGTTTCGGGAAAGAGAAGAAAAAAAAGTTCAAGGAGTTCAGATTGAAAACTACCGATGCGGTTAGTTTGAAGGAAGGCGACAGCATTGATGTTTCCGCTTTTGCTCCCGGCGACCGAGTGGAAGTTTCCAGTATTTCCAAGGGTAAGGGTTTTCAGGGTGTCGTGAAGCGTCACGGCTTTCACGGCGGCCCGCGCTCCCACGGCCAGAAGCACTCAGAACGAGAGCCCGGAAGTATCGGCGGAGGCCTTCGGACTCATGTGCCGAAAGGTATGAGAATGGCGGGCCGGATGGGCGGCAATCGCATCACGCAGAAAAATTTGCAAGTTGTTTTTGTGGATAAGGAAAATAATTTGATGTTGTTGAAAGGCGCAATAGCCGGCCGGCGCGGGACTTTAGTGGAAATAAAAAGCAAATAATATGGCAGAAGCGAAAATATACAATCAAAAAGGAGCTGAAACCGGGACCATAAGTCTTCCGGACCGTGTTTTTGCCGCCAAGTGGCGCTCGGACTTAGTGCATCAGGTGGTAGAGAGCATGCGCAGCAATAAACGCGCTGGCACGGCAGACACCAAAGATCGCGGGGAAGTGCGCGGCGGCGGAAGCAAGCCCTGGAAACAAAAAGGGACTGGTCGCGCGCGGCACGGCTCGAGCCGAAGCCCAATCTGGGTTGGCGGAGGAGTTACTCACGGACCGCTTGCGGAGAAAAACTATAAGAGAAAAATTTCTAAGAAAATGCGCGCCCAGGCTCTCTTTTCCGTGCTTTCCAAAAAACTCAAAGACGGCGAGATTATTTTTATAGATTCTCTTTCCCTCTCCGGCATTAAAACCAAAAATGCTTTAAAAGTG
>LCGX01000049.1 GCA_001000035.1 Candidatus Nomurabacteria bacterium GW2011_GWF2_43_8 | reverse complement strand
TATTCCCCGGGTCCACCAGGCGGTGCTTGGTAATTGCGGGAGCGTCATTACTTTCCGCATCGGTGGCGAAGACGCGGTAAAAATGAAGCCGGAGTTTGCTCCGCTTTTCGACATTAAGGATATGATTAATCTGGCAGTGGGGGAAATTTACATAAAAATGACCATTGACGGCGAGTCCTACGATCCGTTTTCTGCCGAAACCCTGCGGGTGCTTCCACCGACGCACCCTTCCTATCTGGATGAAATTATTGCCGCCTCGCGCAGAAAATATTCCATTCCTAAAGATGCTGCGGCGAAGCTGATTGCCGAGGAAGAGGCCACGATTATCCGAAGTGCGGAAGAAAAAGCGATTATTGAAAGAAAAGCAAAAAGGAAAGAAGGAGTGGGAGAGAAAGGGAAAAACGTGGAAAAGACCGAGACGGTAGAGGAACGAGAAACGGCGGAAGCGATAGAAGACAAAGGGGAAGAACCAACTAAGAAGCCGAAAGCAAAATCTTCACACGAAGCGGAACCCATGATATAATGGTCCCGTTATGGCGAAAGATTATTATGAAATACTGGGCCTAAACAAGAACGCTTCCAAGGACGAAATTAAAAAGGTCTTTTATAAAATGGCGCACAAGTACCATCCAGATAAAAAGGGCGGGAACGAAGCGAAGTTCAAGGAGATGAACGAGGCCTACCAGGTGCTCTCCGATGACGGCAAGCGCTCAAAATACGACCAATTCGGGGCGGGTTTTGAGAATATGGGGGGATTCCAAGGCGGTCAGGCCCCTGGTTGGGATTTTTCCGGTTTTTCCGCCAGAGGCGGACAGGCAGACGGCATGGAGTTTGACTTTGGAAATTTAAACGACATTTTCAGCGACTTTTTCGGAGGCGGAATGGGCGGAGGGAGGGCGCAGGCGCGCCGGGGAAGAGATATTTCCACCGAAATCCAGATTTCTTTTTCCGATTCAGTTTTTGGCACGGAGCGGAAAGTTTTAATCACCAAGACTTCCAAATGCGCGTCCTGCGGCGGCTCCGGCGCCAAAGACGGAACCAAGATGGAGACTTGCAAGCACTGCAACGGCCAGGGAAAAATCCGCGAACAGAAAAGGACGATTTTCGGCAATATTGCCAGTACGAAAATTTGCGAGGTATGCCTTGGCACGGGAGAAGTGCCCAAGGAAGCTTGCGACAAGTGCAAAGGCAAAGGAGTGCTCCGCCGCGAAGAAGAAATTTCCATCAACATTCCGGCCGGTATCCATGACGGGGAGATGGTCCGGATGACGGGCCACGGCGAGGCAGTCTCCAAAGGAACGGCCGGGGATCTTTATATAAAAATAAATGTGACAGTGCACCCCCTATTCAAACGCGAAGGCAACGACCTGGCGATGAATCTTAATTTAAAGCTCTCGGACGCGCTTTTGGGAACGAAATATTCCGTTCAGACTTTGGATGGGGATATAGAAGTGACGATTCCGGAGGGTGTAACGATGAACGAAATCCTGCGCGTGCGGGGCAAGGGCGTGCCGTACGGCAAGGGCAAGCGCGGAGACCTATTGATTAAACTGCATATCAAACTGCCCGACAAGCTTTCCCGCAAATCCCGCGAAATCATCGAAGAGCTCAAGAAAGAGGGAATCTAGTATCTCTAATTCGCGCGAATAGGCGAATAGTTTTAAAATGCAAAGCGAAACCAAAAACTGTCAAAACTGCAAAAAAGATTTCACTATAGAAACCGAAGATTTTAATTTCTACGAAAAAATCAAAGTCCCTCCGCCGACTTTCTGCCCGGAGTGTCGGCTAGTACGAAAAATGGTTTTTAGAAACGAGCGCTCGCTATATAAGCGCAAATGTGATCTTTGTCAAAAAGATGCTTTTTCTATGTACCCTGCCGGTACTAAATTTCCCGTTTACTGCCATGATTGCTGGTGGTCAGATAAATGGGACCCACTTTCATATGGAAGAGATTATAACTTCAACAAATTTTTTTTTGAACAGTTTAAGGAGCTATATAATTCTTATCCGCCCAACGAAAATGTTACTTGGTCTAATTTTATTCGCAGGGGCAAGAATATTTATTTATCTTATTCTATCTCTACAGTAGGTTCTATGGGGTCTGAAGATGTTTATTATTCCTATTCAGCTGATGGAAGTAAGAATTGTTTTGATTGCTCGATATTACAAAAAGGAGAAAATTGCTATGAAAATATTGAGGGCTTTCAAAATTATAATTCTTATTTTTTGATTCGATCCCGAGACTGCCTAGATTCGGCCTTTTTATTTGATTGCGTTAATTGCCAAAAGTGTTTTATGAGTTCTAACTTAAGAAACGGAAAATATGTTTTTTATGGCCAGCAATTGAGTAAAGAGGAGTACGAAGAAAAATTAAAGAATATTAATTCTGGGAGTGCTAAAAATGTGAAAGTTTTGAAAAAAGAATTTGACAATTTAATTTTAAAAGCAATACACAAATTTGCGAATATAACAAAAGCTGTAAATTGCACAGGTGACGATATTATTAATTCTAAAAACACTCATTATTCTTTTAATGTTCACAATGATGAAGATTGTAAATATCTCGTTCGCGCATTTTTATTGAAAGGTTCAATGGATGTTCAAGTTGCCAACTCCGGGGAACTAGATTACGAGGCTATTAGTCCAGGTTTAAATTCTTTCAAATTTTTATTTTCAATGTTTGGCTCTAACGACTCCAGAGAAACCTCTTATTCTAACGAGATACAAAATTCGTCTAATCTTTTTGCGTGTTTAGGTCTGCGCAATAAAGAATATTGTATTTTAAATAAGCAGTATGCTAAAGATGAATACGAAGCACTGGTGCCAAAAATTATCCAGCATATGAAAGATATGCCGTATACAGACAAACTTGGCAAGATTTATAAATATGGCGAATTTTTTCCGCCAGAATTTTCTCCTTTTGGTTATAATGAGACAGTTGCTCAGGAATTTTTTCCATCAAATGCTCAAACCGCAGGAAAGTTTGGATATAATTGGAAAGTAAAGGAGGCCAGAAATCGTCCGCAACCAACCATTTTGCCGGAAAACTTGCCCGACCATATTAAAGATGTACCCGATTCTATTATCAAAGAAATTATTGCGTGTGAACACAAAGGAGAATGCGATGAACAGTGCACCAGTGTTTTCAAAATTGTCCAAACAGAATTGGAATTTTACCGCCACATCAATTTACCCTTGCCTAGGTTATGTCCTAATTGTCGCCACTACCAACGTCTAAAACAACGTAATCCCTTGAAGCTCTGGCATAGAAAGTGTATGAAAGAAGGTTGCACCAATGAATTTGAGACCAGTTATGCTCCCGACCGTCCGGAGAAAGTGTATTGTGAAAGGTGTTATCAGCAGGAGGTTTACTAATTACTTTACTTAACTAAAGTGGAACATAAACCAGAAAATAGAATATGTCAAAATTGCAAAAAAGATTTCATTATAGAAACCGAAGATTTTAATTTTTATGAAAAAATAAAAGTCCCTCCGCCGACCTTTTGTCCGGAGTGCCGAATGATTAGAAGACTTCGTGCGAGAAATGAACGAGCATTATTTAAAACCAATTGCGGTCTTTGTGGAAAAAGTACAGTTACCATGTACAATCCTCAAAATCAGTTTGTTGTTTATTGCAATTCTTGTTATTTGAGTGATAAATGGGATCCACTAGATTATGGTAGAGATTATGATTTTTCTAAACCGTTTTTCATTCAATTTGCAAATTTAATGAAAGTTGTTCCCCGAAAAACTGTGCATAGTATAGGCGGAGGAGTAAACACTGAATACTCAAATTATCTGGTAAATGCTAAAGAGTCCTATCTCAGTTATTCTGTCACAGGGTCTGAAAGAATTTATCACTCTAGGGTAGTAGATAATTCAAAAGAATGCGTAGATTGTTCAAATATAAAAGAATGTGAGTCATGTTATGAAAATATATTTGGAACAAAAAATTACGGTTCAGTTTATTTAGTGGATTCTCGTAATTGTATTGATTCAAAGTTTCTTTTTGATTGTGCAAATTGTTCGGATTGTTTTATGTCTGCAAATCTAAGAAATAAAAAGTATATATTTCGCGGAGAACAATTTACGAAAGAAAAATACAATGAATTACTTTTAAATATAAAAACTGATTCTTTTAAAATAAAAGAAAATTTAATTCAAGAATTTAAAAAAATGATAAAAAGTTTTGCAATACACCGTTTTGCTAGAATTTTCAAATCAGAAAATTGCACTGGTAATCATATTGAAAATTCTAAGAATGTAAAAAATTCTTTTGAAATTTTTAAAGCCGAAGATTCAAAATATAGTGCTCGTCTTACAGACGGACCCGCAGATCTTTATGATGTAATGGGCAGTGGAAAATCTGAACTTGTTTACGAGGCGAGTGGGGCTGCTTGGGGGTCTCAGAACTCCGCCTTTTTTTCTTCAGGAGGGGTGACTGTTGATTCACAATATTGTGACTTCTGCATAAATGTTTCAAATTGTTTTGGTTCTATAAGTTTAAGTCATAATAAAAATGTAATTTTAAACAAACAGTACTCAAAAGAGGAATATGAAAAATTGAGAAAGAAAATAATTGAACATATGAATAGCATGCCGTACATAGATAATCGGGGCATTAAATATGTCTATGGGGAATTTTTCCCTCAAATATGTATTCCTCACTCATATAATCAATCTACTGCCCAAGAATATTTTCCTTTAACCAAAGAAGAAATAGAAAATAGGGGATATTTATGGAGAAATTCTGAGGAAAAAAAATATCAACCTACATTTTCAAACAACACTATACCAGATTCTATAGGTGAGATTTCTGATAATTTTAGTGAAGAAATTATAGAATGCAGTCATAAGAACAAATGTAAGCATATTTGCACGGGAGTGTTTCGTGTCCACCCCAACGAGTTAATTTATTTAAGAAAATGGAATCTTCCTATTCCAAGGCTCTGCCCCAATTGTCGCTATTATGAACGGTTAAATTTTAGAACTTTATTAAAATTATATAAAAGAATTTGCATGTGTAATCAAACGACCCATAATCATCATGACAAATGTATGACAGAATTCGAGACTAGTTATGCTCCCGACCGTCCGGAGAAAGTGTATTGCGAGAGTTGTTATAATAAAGAAATCTACTAAATGCTTCCAGAAAAAGTAATTATTATAGGAATATTTCTGAATATTATAGGATATTATTTTTATTTTAAAAATATGTTTTTTGGGCAGACCAGGCCCAATTTGGTTTCCTGGTTTATTTGGATGCTGGCGCCGTTTTTAGGCGTATTTTTCCAACTCAAAGCTGGGGCCGGATTTTCTGTTTTGCCGATTTTTATGGCGGGTTTTGGTCCTTTTCTTGTTCTTCTCGTTTCCATTTTAAAAAAGAATGGTTATTGGAAAATAACTTCCTTGGACGTAATTTGCGGAATTCTTTCCATTATTGCTCTAGCGCTCTATATATTGACAAAAAATTTAGCGGCATCAATTATTTTTGTCATATTGAGCGATGGATTGGCTGCTATCCCAACCTTGGTCAAATCTTGGCAATTTCCAGAAAGTGAAACATCCTCAATTTATTTAACAGGCATTTTTAGTCAAATTATAGGTTTGCTTATCATTAAAGAATGGATTTTCACTATATACGCGCTGGGTATTTATTTTATTATGATAAATATATTGATAGTATCTTGCATTTATCGCAAAAAGATTTTTAATATGCTATATTTCAAAAATGACCAGTAAGATTAAAAATAAATTTGTCACGATAGCCGGAATTCAGACCAGCGTGTCTCTTGATTTGGACGCCAATTTGGCAAAAACCGCAAGATTGGTTGGACAGGCCGCCCAAAAAGGAGCCAAGATTATCTGTCTAGAGGAACTTTTTAGGACTCCGTATTTTCCGCAATATAGAAGCGTGAAAAAGGACGATTTTGCCGAAACAATCCCAGGAGAATCGACCAAGATTTTTTCAGCGCTGGCAAAAAAATATGAAGTGATAATTATTGTGCCGGTTTTTGAAAAAGATAAAAAAGGGGATTATCACAATTCCGCAGTAGTGATAAATGCCAGTGGAAAACTGATGCCGACGTACAGAAAAATTCATATACCACAAGACCCTCTTTTTTATGAAAAGAATTATTTCAAGGAAGGAAATGGCACGTTTGCGGTTCTGATCTGCTACGATCAATGGTTTCCGGAAGCGGCGCGCGCGGTAAAGCTCGCTGGAGCGGATATAATTTTTTATCCCACCGCAATTGGAAATATTTTAGGCGAAAAACAGAAAGAAGGAGATTGGCATAACGCATGGGAAACGATTATGCGAGGACACGCAATTGCCAATAGTTTATATGTTGTAGCTGTAAATCGTGTCGGCCGAGAAAATAAATTAAACTTTTGGGGCCAGTCTTTTGTTTGTGATGCTTTTGGAAAAATAATTAAAAAAGCCGGAAAATCAAAAAATGAGATTTTAATTTCCAAAATAAATTTGACCGGCAATAAAGCAATATCTAAGGAATGGGGATTTCTACGCAACCGTCGCTCGGACACCTATCGGGCGATGATAGAAAAAAATTAGATGGGCTATAAATTAGCAAAAGAAAATATTTTTATTATGTCCGCTGAATGGGAGAAACATTCAGCCACTTGGCTTGCTTGGCCAAACGACGATGATTATTTTGGGAATCGAATAAAAAACGTTGAAAAAATATATTTAAAAATGGTATCTTTATTGCATAAGGATGAGGTGGTCAAACTGGTTGTTCTGAATCAGAGAATGCAAAATAGAGTAAGTAATTTACTGAAAGAGAACAATATTGATTTGTCAAAAGTTATTTTTTTTCAAAGTGAATATATGGATGTGTGGATTCGTGATTATGGTCCGACCTTCGTAAAAAATAAGAATGAAATAGCCTGGATTAAATGGAATTATGGAGGATATAATAATAAATTTCCAGAGTTATATAAAGATAATGAAGTTTTTTTAAACTTAAAAGAAAAAGTCGGTTTCAAGATGTGGCAGGGAGAAATTGACTTAGAGGGAGGGGCCATAGATTCAAACGGCTTGGGGACTCTTTTAACCACAGAGGAATGCTTGCTTGAAAATCGAAACATGGGAAAATCTAAAAAAGAAACAGGGTTGATTTTAAATGAATTAATCGGGGCGAAGAATATTATTTGGCTTAAGAAGGGTTTGGTTAATGACCATACGGATGGGCACATAGATGATATTGCTCGTTTTGTCAGCCCT
>LCGX01000048.1 GCA_001000035.1 Candidatus Nomurabacteria bacterium GW2011_GWF2_43_8 | reverse complement strand
ATCCGAAATAATCAGGGCGGTATTTTTTGGTAAAACTTCCTGCGGTTTTGGCCGGAATTCTTCCAAAACTTTTCCTTTCAAGTCTTCCACTTTTAAAATCCCAGTATACGGATTTTTTATTCCATTATTCGCGAAAACTCCGTAAGCCGAAGTCATATCGAGAAGCGAGACCTCTCCGCCTCCGATGACCAAAGTGAGCCCGTATCGTCCGATGTCTGTCAAAGTGCTGATTCCCATACTCTCCGCCGTCCGGAGCGAATCAGGCAGTCCCGCTAGATAAAAAAGTTTTACCGCGATTATGTTGATGGATTCCGCCAAACCGCTCCGCAGGGACATCGGCCCGCGGAATTTTCCGTCGTAATTGTCGGGCATATAGCAGTCTCTCTGGTTTTTCCCGGGCAAAGCTCTACCCGAAGGGTCGCAGGTGGTTTGGAATTCGGTGGGCAGGTCGAAGAGTACCGTGTCTTCCGTAAAGCCCTTATTGAAGGCGGTGGCGTAAATAAACGGTTTGAAGGATGACCCTGGCTGCCTCTGGGCTGTGGCGATGTTGTAATTGCCGTCAATCGCCTTGTCGAAATAATCTCGGGAGCCGACCATGGTTAAAATCTGCCCAGTCCTGGGGTCAATCGCGACCAGCCCCGCGTTTTCTCCGTTCCAGTCCTTTTCGTTCCGCAAGGCCCCTTCTTTGACGATTTCTTCTCCTTTGGCCTGTAATTCATAGTCCAAAGTTGTTATCACCTTCAGTCCGCCTTTTTCTATCGCTTCACTCCCATATTTTTGTTCAAGATAATCCTTGATAAAAAAAACAAAGTGGGGAGCCTTTATACCCAAAGTTGCCTGTTCGGCGAAAGCAACAACCTCGCTTTTTGTTCTATTATATTCTTCCAGAGAGATGAAATTCAATTCCAACATTCTCCGCAGTACCAGATTTTTTCTGGCCTCCAGTTCGTCTTTATGGCTTCCGTAAGGAGAAAGCCGGCTTGGCGACTGCGGAATGGCGGCTAAATAAGCCGCTTCAAGAAGCGTCAGGTCCTGCGCTTTTTTATTGAAATAGGTTTTGCTCGCTTCTTCTATCCCGTAGACATTTCCGCCGTAAGGGGCTTCGTTCAGATAATATTCCAGAATTTTTTCTTTCGGTATCGACTTGTCTATTTTGACTGCCAATATCCATTCCTTTATTTTCCGGGTATAGGATTTTTCTTGGGTCAGGAGGGTGTTTTTTACCAGTTGCTGGGTTATGGTCGAACCGCCCTGGGTCCGGCCGGTGCCGAAAAAATTAGACAGGACCGCGCGGATGATCGCCGTGATTCTTATCCCGCTATGGTTGTAGAATTCGGAATCTTCGATCGCGACTGTCGCGTTCTTGATATTGAAACTCATCTGCTCGGACGGGACGTAAGTCCTTTTGATGTCTTGATGTATGTCGTAAAGCAGAATTTCTCCCGTGCGGTCGTAGATCTGGGTGGAATTCACGACCTTCCGGTTCTCGAAAGAATGAAAATCCGGTATCCTCATCGAAGAAAGCAAAATGATAACGGTTCCGGCCGCTAAAACAAAAACACCCGCGGCCAGCAAGATGAGGTTTTTTATGAGTTTTTTGTTTCTATATAATTTTTTCATCTTCCTGAATACTTCTTTCATTATTCGAATTATAGCAGAAAATGTGGTATTATTCGAATATGAAAGTAGTGACGGATGAAAAGAAAATCGATGAAGTTTTGGCACGAGGCGTTGAGAATATTTTTGTCAGAGAAGAACTTAAAAAGAAGCTTCTTTCCGGCAAAAAATTGAAGGTTTACCTCGGCATCGATCCGACCGGTCCGACGCTTCATATGGGGCATGCGATACCCCTCCAAAAACTCAAGCAATTTCAAGAGCTCGGGCATCAAGTAATCCTTCTGATGGGAGATTTTACCGCGATGGTGGGGGACCCGACCGACAAAATGGCGGCGAGAAAAAGGCTTTCCCGTAGGGAAGTTCTGGATAACCTGAAAAAATACAAAAAGCAGGCCTCCGTATTTTTGAAATTTACTGGAGACAATAAGGCGGAATTCAAATTCAACTCGAAATGGCTGTCGAGAATGACATTTGAGGATGTTTTGAATTTAACTTCCCGTGCTACTGTCGATCAGATGCTGAAACGCGATATGTTCGCCCGCCGGAACACGGAAGGCAAGCCGATTTTTATACATGAATTCCTGTATCCCCTAATGCAGGGTTATGACAGTGTAGCGATGGGTGTTGATGTGGAGGTGGGGGGAAATGATCAGACGTTCAATATGTTGGTGGGCAGAAATTTGGTTTTTCAAATGTTGGGGAAAAACAAATCCGTTTTGGCCATGAAACTTCTCGAAGATAATGCGGGGAAAAAGATGGGCAAAACGGAGGGCAATATGATTACCTTCGAAGACGACCCGAATGAAATGTTCGGCAAAGTTATGAGTTGGGCAGATTCTTTGATTGGGAAAGGGTTTGAGCTGTGCACCGAAATTGATTTGTCCGGAATCAAGGCTGGCCAGAACCCGCGGGATCTAAAAATGAAGCTGGCCTTCGAAATAGTGAAAATTTATCACGGAGAAAAACAGGCCCAAAAAGCGGAAGAAAGCTTTGTAAAAACTTTTCAGAAAAAGGAAATTCCCGAGGCGGTGGAAGAAGTGGAAGGGGGAGAGCCGCTCAATAAAATTCTCCTGCGAGTCCGGATTTCCAAATCGAATTCGGAAGTTTATCGCTTATTGAAAGCAGGGGCGATTATGGATCTAACGGAAAACAAAAAAGTTTTTTCTCCTAAGATAGTCATTAAGGGCCACATTTACAAAATCGGCAAGCACCGATTCATAAAAATAAAATAATTCAAAACTAAAACAGGCAAGACCTGTAATTTACAGGTCTTGCCTGTTGACTCCCGCAGTTTAGTGGTATCTGTCATCCGGGTCCTCTAGTCCAAATTCGTCTTCTATCCCTTCCGGGGGCGCATCTAACCCTTCTTCGTCATCCGTTTTAAATTCTCCTCCTCCTTCTTCTAAAACATCTTCTTCTCCGTCCATATAAATTTATTTTTTTATATTTTATTTTCTCCGCCGGGGGCGGATAAAAGCGACCTTCTGATAATTGCCTACGTTGTATCAAAATCTGAAAAGCTTGGCAATAGAATATGTGGATAACCTTTCGACAAGCTCATGGCAGGCCTAAAATCGTAAATGCGCAAAAGCAGTTAGGGCGATGGCGATAGCATCCAACTCATCATCGGAGTGCTTATCTTTGTCTATTTTGACCAGTATTTTTACCATTTTATTTATTTGCGCCTTGTCGGACCGGCCGTAGCCGGTCGTGGCTATTTTTATCTGGGGAGGGGAGGCCTCGAATATTTTAAGTCCGACTTGCGCGGCCTCGTAAATTACAACCCCGCGCGTTTCGGCGACTCGCATCACCGTTTTTTGGTTGGTATTCAGAAACAATGTCTCAATCGCCAAAACTTCCGGCTTGTATTTTTTTATTATTCTTTTTACTTCTTCGCCGATTAAATTTAATCTTTCCGAAAATTCCAACTTGGCAGAAGTTTTAAAACACTCAGAAAAAACCACTTTTTCTTTATCCTTCGAAGCCTTGGCGTAGGAGGATTCTAATATTGCTATTCCCAATCTCTCAAAACCCGGGTCTATTCCTAAAATTCTTGTCATTTTTTTATTTTAACATATTTATCAAACCCCTCCTTAATCCTCCCCTTATCAAGGGAGGAAAAACTAATAGTCCCCCTGATAAGGGGGATTTAGGGGGTTGCGGACAACTTTTTGACTTATTTATGAATATATGTAATTATCTCAAATAGAAGTCGAGAGGATAAGGCCGCTTAGAAAGGACGGCCACCGGAAACCCTCGACAAGTTCTAGCACAACAGCAAGAAAGGGGGAAGTATGAAGAGGTTTTGGGGTCTGTTCGCAGTGCTGTGCGTGGGGCTCGTCGTCGTCGTCGTCGCTTACGCGACCGAGGCGACCGAAGTGAATCCCATCAACGTGATCGTCGGGTCCACCGACCAGTTCGTCGCCACCAACGACATGCTCGTCGCAGGCGTGAACTCGGTCACCGTCGCCGACCAGGCCGTCGCCATCGCGCCCGATGACAACGTGATAGCCGGTTTCGTCGCCGACAACTTCAACAGCGCGACCATCGCCCGCACCGGCGCGAGGAACTTCGGGGGTGAACCCGCCGCTGGGGTGAAGAACGGCGCGACCCAGCTCTCCAGCTGAAACACCAGGCGAGCCACGGCCGCGCAAGTAGACCGGGCGGGGGACCTCCACCCCGCCCACCTTAATACGGTTGTCAAATGACAACCAGCCAATCGATTAAATCGATCGGCGAACATCAAAGCCGATCGAAACCTAGAAATAGCAACGACGGCTTTTTCTTTTTATTTATTTTTATTCCGCATTGGTGTATACATCCTGCACATCATCATTTTCTTCGAGCTCTTCCACTAATTTATCCAACAATTCCAAATCTGCATCCGAAAGGGGAATAGTCGTTTTCGGTACCCATTTTTTTCCGCCAGAGGCGGATCCGCCTTGGGCGGAGAATGCCCAAGTGACGGAACCGATGCCCCCCAAAGCAAATCCATTTTTAGTAAGTATGTGTTTTATATCCTGTGCTGTTCTGTTTTTGCTGTCGGTCAGAGTTTCAATAATTATTCCGACTCCACCGGGGCCATACGCTTCGTAAGTGATTGCGTCCATATGCGCTCCCGGCTCGCTGGCTTTTTTAATGGCGCGCTCGATATTTTCCGCCGGCATATTCACTTTTTTGGCTTTTTCAATAGCCGCACGGAGACCCGGAGAATCCTTTCCACCGGAGAGTTTGGCTTCCACGGAAATGAAGCGCACCAGCTTGGAAAAAATCTTGCTTTTCTTCGCGTCGGTAATATCTTTTTTGTGCTTAATTTGTGACCAGCGATTATGTCCCGACATAGTGTTGTATTTCCTCCCCTCCTTAATTAAGGAGGGGTTCGGGGTGGTAATTTAAAATTTAATCACCACCTCGCTCCAACCTAAGTCGGAGCACTCCTCCTCCACAAGGAGGAGAGGGTTAAAGCAACCTGTTTTGTAATTTCCCCGGCACCTCAAACCCCAAGTGCTCGTATGCTTTACGGGTGGCAATGCGGCCGCGGGGAGAGCGCTCGAGGAGACCAAGCTGAATCAAATACGGTTCAATCACTTCTTCCACTGTCGCTTCTTCTTCGGACATCGCCGCGCCGATGGTTTTCAACCCCACCGGCCCGCCGCCGAATTTTTCAATCAAGATTTCCAAAAATTTTCTATCCGAAGAATTTAGACCGATTTCATCAACTGCCAGCATATTCAATGCTTCTTGAACCGTTTTTTTATCTAACTTTTTTTTACTTACCTGCGCGAAATCGCGACAGCGTTTCAAAAAATAGTTCGCGGTGCGCGGAGTGAAGCGACTACGCTTGGCGATCTCTTCTAGCGCCTCTTTTTCCAATTCTATTTTTAAAAGTTTGCTGGATCTCTCGATAATTTTCGCGATTTCCTCGTTGGAATAAAATTCCAGTCGGAAAACTCCTCCGGAGAAACGGGAGCGGAGCGGAGAAGAGACGAGAGCGACTCGCGTGGTGGCCGCAATCAGAGTAAACGGCGGAAGATCAAGCTGAATGGTGCGTGCCGACGGGCCTTTGCCGATGATGATGTCCAGAACGCTGGACTCCATGGCCGGATAGAGTATCTCTTCTACCATTTTGTTAAGCCGGTGAATTTCGTCTATAAAAAGAATGTCGCCGGGGGAGAGGTTCGTAAGAATCGAGGCGAGATCGCCAACTTTCTCTATGGCCGGCCCGGAGGTTATCTTCATCTGCTTGCCCGTTTCTTTGGCGATCAGGTGCGCTAGGGTAGTTTTGCCGAGCCCCGGAGGCCCGTAAAATAGGATATGCTCGGGAATATGCCCCCGCCCTTCGGCCGCCCGCAATAGGATTTTCACGTTGTCTTTTATATGTTTTTGGCCGATGTATTCGTCCCAACGAGTCGGGCGGAGGGTTTGGTCCAAAAATGAGTCGTCGTTATTGGCGGTTTTTTCCGGAGTTGGTTTATTTGGGTTTTTTGCCGTTTTTCTTGACATTGATTTAATATTATGCTATACTTCCAATACTGATGTTTTATTAACACAGTATGCACATGGCTATGCACATTATAGCATTTGCCGGTGTTTCGGTCATAGTACAATACATTCAGAGTTCTTGAGAATATAAGAGGGCATTAATCTCTAAGCAATCAGCCACAGGTGGTACCTTCACTGGTCCACTGGTGCTATCCTATAATATTTTGTTACTTTCGGGGCCCAGCCCTGAAAGGATTGTTTAGAGATTAATGCTTTTTTTATTTTAATAAATAAACCGAAAAATGGTACAATAAAGGAATGGAAAACAAAGATATTATTAGATCATCCGATCCATCTCCTCTTCCTATCATCCAACCAAAATTTGGGTTCTTTAAAAAAGTTACATTTTCTATTTTTTTGTACCTTTCCATTGTGGTTTTACTATATACATTAGTTTATCTATTTTTATTTTTTGAGAGCCTGGATACAGAAGGGTTGCATTTAGATCTCCTCTCCACTGCGTTTGGGGCTTTTATGTTAGTTTCTAGCAATTGGATTATTTGGCTCGGAAATCATCCTTTTTCCTTTCGCGATACCACTTATTGGAATTATAGTAATATTTTTTGTAATTTTTTATTTGGATAAAATCGGATTTTCGGCACGACACCCAAAATTTCTTATTCGACTCATTGTGGCACCCCTTGTTCTATTTGGTGCCGTTTTGTTGCTTAGTATTCTTTTTCAGACGTTTTCTTACACAAAGGCGATAGAAGATAAAAATCTTTATGAAGAAAAATATACTTTTACCACCCCAATAAATTATGGTTCCGAGCAATATATCCATTCAATCAGAGATTGGCAGGACGGCAACAAATCAAAACTAGTAGTAAGCGATATATATGGCGACAATGCACAAGAATTATTTGTTGAAAATAATAAAGACATAGAAATAAGCTGTGTCTCGCCAAACGGAAATTATTTTTCAGAAGGATCCTATGGTGCATGCAGTAGTCTTCTTTCAAGAAAAGACCCTTCAAAAAATATATCTTTAGAGATATTTAAAACGCTTGATGGTTATGATATTTCACCGTCTTTTTGTCGGTGGTCTAATGATAGTGATTTTATGGTTTGTTCTTATGTTTATTATACTAGCGACAAACCAGAACATTCCCCTCTAGTTGTTTTTCGCCTTTCTGATTTTACCCACAAAACTATTACTGAAGATGCGCAAGGTTTTTCCTTTTTGGACGATAATTCTTTAGTGTATACGGAAAACAACACTTTATATAAAATATCAAAAGACAACATTTCTAATTTTAGATTTAATGTCGAGAATAAAATCATGTTAAACAATGCCCCTGTATGTAAAAAACCGTTTTTAGTCCAAGGAGATAAAATGTATTGTCTGGTTAAAGATTCAGAAATTAATGTATTAGCTGACGATTCTGAAAATTATTTCATTAAATATGGGCATTATTTTATTATTGCACAAGAGTTAGATAAACCCGATTCCGATTTTAAAATTATTAACAAAGCCCCTTTTATGGATGAAGTTTCTCTTATTTTTTCAATGGGGGTTAATACACTTCTTGCTATATCGGAATATGGTTCATCTCCGACAATAATAGATATTCCGACTGGCCGGGTCAGAAGCTTTTACGACCTGACTGATGATGAGACAATTTTTTTCTCTCATTTAAGGGATTTACACCTGGTTTCTTCAATGCCGATTATTTATAGACCTCAAGATTAATGGATTAATGCTTTTTTTATTCCTCTCCCAAGTCCACCACACTCTGCACCTCTTCGTAAGAAGTGATTCCGTTTAGTATTTTTACTAACCCGTCCTGCCGCATGGAAAGTATCCCTTGCGCTCTGGCCACTTTTTTAATTTCCCGTTCGCTCGGATTCTCCGGCATTATTTTTTCTATCGCTTCGTCTGTCCGAATCGCTTCGAAAATTCCGATTCGGCCCTTGAAACCGGTCATATTGCATTTGTCGCAACCAACGGCGGAGAAAATTTTTATCGGCGCGTCGGGGTTTATGTTGTAATTGGAGAGACTTTTGCCTTCCTCTTTGATTCCATCCATGTTCAATTTAATGATCTGCGCCTCTTCAGGAGTAAGAACTTTTTCTTTCTTGCAGAATTGGCATAGCTTGCGGACCAGGCGCTGGGCGATGGAAAGGGATAGGGCCGATACCAGGATTTTCGGATTCACACCGAGGTCGATCAGGCGAGGAATGACTCCGGCCGCATTGTTGGTGTGCAGGGTGGAAAAGACCATATGTCCGGTCAGGGCCGACTGCACCGCTGTCTCGGCTGTTTCCCGGTCGCGGATTTCTCCTACCATCACCACGTCCGGGTCCTGACGTAAGGCCGAACGCAGACCCTCCACAAAGGTATAACCCTTTTCGTCATTTGTCTGGGTTTGGGTAACGCCGGTTAGATGATATTCAACCGGGTCCTCGATGGTTATTATTTTTATCTCCGGGGAATAGATTCTTCGCAGAAAGGCATAAAGAGAAGTCGTCTTGCCGGAGCCGGTCGGACCGGTAACCAGGATCAAGCCGTTCGGTTTGGCAATTTCCTGCTCCACTACCGAAAACAAATAGGGCTCTATTCCCAGTTCTTCAAGCTGTACCTGGATTGATTTCGGATCGAGTATGCGCATAACTATAGATTCGCCGTAAGCGCCGGGAATCAGAGAAGTACGGATGCTTATTTCCTCTTTATCTTCCATGATGCTGAAGCGCCCGTCCTGCGCGATAGTGGAGGTTAGTTTCATCCCCGACAAGAGCTTGATGCGTGAATTTAAAAGCCGGTATATATTCATCCCGAAGAAATTTATATCCTGCAGAACGCCATCCAGTCGCAGGCGCAGCCGGCCCCTTTCTTTTTCCGGTTCTATGTGTATGTCGGAGGCCTTAATGGCGATCGCGCCGGCCAGGATTATTTCGAGCAAATGGGAAATTTTGTGAATTTTGTTTCCTTCTAGCGCTTCCGTCACCATTTTTTGGATGTCCTGCATTTTCTCTATTTTTTTGGCTGTTTCCCGGAGAATTTCCCCGGAAATGTCTATACCTCCGACCTTCGAGCTTTCCGCCATTGAAATTTCCTTATATCTATCCCAGGCTTTATTGATACTGGCCGTCGACGCCATGTAGAAAGTAGGCACCAGGCTTTTTCTTTCCATGTCGTCTTTTAATCTTGTGAGAAGGTCGTCCGAAGGCGCGTGCACGGCGATAAAAATATTTTTTCCAAAAAGTTTGAAAGGTGCCACGTTCATTTCCCGGGAGTCCTTTTCAGATATAGCCCGGAGCGCCTCATTGTCTATGCCTAGGCGATAGAGGTCAATGTAGGGCAGTCCGTATTTTTCTTCCGCCAGCGTCGCCACTAATTGTTCTTCTTCCAGCTTATGTAAATCTTCCAGCTGTTTATTTTGTTTTTCTTCGTCGAATGAGGCCATTTGTTAAATTATAGCAATAAACAAGGGGTAAAAACAAATTTATCACTAATGGTATAATCCCGTTAGAGGTCGCGAGGGCTCGCAGCGAGTCCCTACCTCTAACGGGATAGAATTTACACAATGCCTGAAAATAATAAAAAACTGGTTTTATTGGATGCTCACGCCATAATACATCGCGCTTATCACGCCTTGCCCGAGTTTTTGTCTTCCAAGGGCGAGCCGACCGGGGCGCTTTACGGGCTTTCCAGTATGCTAATGAAAATAATCACCGAACTTAAGCCGGACTATATTGTCGCCTGTTATGATTTACCGCAAAAAACTTTTCGGCATGAAGCTTATGACGGATACAAGGCCGGTCGCGTAAAAGCGGATGAGGCCCTCATTGTACAGCTCCAAAAATCCCGACAAATTTTTGAGGCATTCAATGTACCGATTTACGATGCTCCGGGGTTCGAGGCGGATGATGTTTTGGGAACAATCGTCGAAAAATACAAGAAAGATAAAAATCTGGATATCATTATTGCTTCCGGCGATATGGATACCATGCAGTTGGTGGATGATAAAAAAGTGAGGATTTATACTTTGAAAAAAGGCATTAATGACACTATTTTATATGATGAGGATGCCGTGCTCGAAAGATTTCATTTCAAACCCAAACTTTTGCCGGATTACAAAGGACTGCGCGGCGATCCGTCGGATAATATTGTCGGCGTTAAAGGCATCGGAGAAAAAACGGCGGAAACATTAATCACAAAATTCGGAACGATAGAGGAAATATACAAGAAAATAAAGAAAGACGAGGAGATTTTCAAAAAAGCCGGCATCAGTTCCCGGATGATTGAATTGCTCAAAAGTAACGAGGAGGAGGCTTTATTTTCAAAAACTTTGGCGACCATCAGGACCGATGCGCCGATAAAATTTGAACTGCCGGTAAAAACTTTTTGGGAAAATGCGGATTTTAAAAAAGTAGAGCAGGTTTTTGCGGATTTTGAATTCAGAAGCTTGCTCGCGCGCTTGAAAAACTTTTTTGGAAATGGGAATAAGAAAGGGGCAAATCCAGAAGAATTTTCTCAGGTCCTCGGTTCTCCGGGGCCCCAATCCCCGGCCAGACCATTCGAAAATTCTCTGGGTTTGCCCCCAGATGTTTCTCCCAAAAAGCTTCAAGAAGCCAGTATTGCTTTTTGGCTCATCAATTCTGATGTCTCAAATCCGAAGTTGGAAGATATTTTGCTCTTTGCCCATACCAAGTCTTTCAAAACAGCCTATGAACATATTTTTAAAAAATTGAAAGAACAAAAATTAGACAGAGTTTATGAAGAAATCGAGCGCCCGATCATGCCTGTGGTAAAAGAAATGGAGGATCACGGAATTTTGATAGATAAAAGATATTTTGAAAAATTATCCGACGAATATCATAAAGAATTGGACAAATTGACCAAAAAAATATACAAAATGGCCGGAACGGAATTTAATATCAACTCACCCAAGCAGTTGGGAGAGATTCTTTTTGGTAAGTTAGGGATGAAATCGGGCAGAAAAAAGAATGCCAGCGGTTCTTTCTCTACTAAAATTTCCGTGCTGGAAGAATTGGAGGGAGAGAACGAAATAATTAAGGAAATAATGGCCCATCGGGAACTGCAAAAGCTACTTTCCACTTATATAGACGTGATTCCCAAAATGGTGGGGGAGGACGGCCGCCTGCACGCCAGGTTTCTGCAAAATGGCACCACGACCGGGCGATTTTCTTCCCAGGATCCAAATCTACAAAATCTTCCGATTAAAACAGAGCTCGGTAAAAAAATAAGGGACGGCTTTGTCGCCCCCCAGGGGTGCAATCTTGCCGCTTTTGATTATAGCCAAATCGAGCTTCGGGTCGCGGCCATGCTCTCGGGGGATAAAAAAATGACGGAATTATTTCGCGAGAGAAAAGACATTCACGCCGGCGTCGAGCTCTCGCTCGGCGGCCATTTTTCTAAACAGGTCGCCGGAAGAAAAGTGTTCATATCCAAGACGAAGGGCAACACTTTTTGCGGCGCTT
>LCGX01000047.1 GCA_001000035.1 Candidatus Nomurabacteria bacterium GW2011_GWF2_43_8 | reverse complement strand
TTTCGAGGACCAAACGAACTAATGCGCACGCTCCGCGTGCCTCATTTCTCTAAAGCAATTACTACGCTCCGATAATGTGGTAACTCAATGAACTCCGCCACACGCACGCAAGCGTGCGTGTCCTGCCCTCACCCCATCGCATTTCCATTCTATTTTTGTTTGGCGGGGGGAATTCTTTTTTTTGGTATGGGCGATGGGGTGAGGGGTATATATAGCATATAACAATTTGGAATATAACACAACGGAATACTATAATATATAAGTATGGCAAAAGCGATTTTTTCTAAAGATCATAAATATACTGTCGAACAGCTTAAAAAAGCTCGTCTTAAAGCTGGCTTGGATCAAGCTGACGTAGCGAAGCTACTCCGTAAAACTCAACCACATGTTTCAAAAATTGAAGCTGGGCAACGCAGACTTGATATTACGCAACTCAAAGAGTTTGCAAAGATTTATAAAAAGGAGTTGTCTTTCTTCATAAAATAACAATATGAATTTCCAAGAGTATTTTAACAATAAAAATTTAAAGAAAATCCCTAAACAAGGACTTCACTATGAGCAGAAAACTACGCCAGATTTATTATGGTGTGTTTCTTTGGTTATTCTTGATATTACAAAAAACGATAGAAATCTTGTATTTTCAGATAGCGAGATAAGGCTTTCACCTTTATTCGATAATTTAATGCAAGATTATTTTTCCAAACCATCACAAGCTCTTGCTCCAGGAGAATATAACAAAGTCAGTTCTTATCAATTAGGACTATTATCCTACGCAGGTATTCTTGAAAAAGTTAGTGACCGCCCTAAACAATACAAGATTACAAATCTGGAAGCATTAGAGTATATGTCTACGAACGACCTAAATGCTTCTAAATTCTTAACTGAATATACTGAAAAGTTTTTAAATGATAATGGACTTATTGTCGATTTTGAAAAATACAAAAACAATCCTACACAAGCAAATCACTTAATAGCTAAAGATAAGTATTGGTTATGGGCAAAAATCAATACAAAAATAAGAGGCACTGATCGTAAACATACTTACCGCGTATTTAATAAAATGTTTAACGTCTATTGCTATAAACACAGAATACCCGGAGAGGATGGTTCAAATATAACAAGTGGCCCATGCCCGTATTCTTTTTTGATTTATAATCGTAAAAATTTCAGAGACGAAAATATGCCATCAGGTATGACAAGACGAGAATACAGAGAAAGCGTACTCTTAGATATCGATGCAAGTGGTGTTGTCGGGGCAGTATTATTACAGAAAGTTAAAGCTGATATAAAGAAAAAATATAACGGAATCAGTGAAATTCAGGAGCAAGAATATAATTTCACACCAGAGGGAGGCGTTCATATTCACCATATGTTACCCCAACATTCAAATCCCGAGTTCGTCCTCTTTAGAGAAAATTTAATTGCGCTAACTCCAGGGCAACACTTGTCGTATGCTCATATTCAAGGAAATACACATAGAATTAATGCTGAGTTTCAAAAGGTTTGTCTAAAAAGAAAATTTGAAAATATAAAAACATCTTTAAAGAATGGAGAAGATTTTTATGTGTTGAATAAATTCATACAAGTAATAAACTCAGCCTTTAATCTTAAATTAAAAGAAACGTCTAGTTTAGATCAAATAGAACCAGTATTTTCTAATATTTATTTTTAGACTTTTAACCCGAAAAAGAATACTGAATTATTATCTATATTAAGAGATCTAGTTCCGTAGTTTCTAGCAACTCTATAGAATCCAACAAATTCCTCTGAATTGTAATAGGCAAGATCATTTTTTGTAATCTTTACTTTGTTTATGGGTATAAGAATCGCTACAGAACCATCAACAATTGTATTTTCTGGTAGAAAGCACGCTCTAGGATTATATGTAAGATTTGGAACAAGAACAGCCTCGTCATGGTTTATATATTTTGCTATGGATAAATTCTTATACTCATCTACATATGAATCATAATCTGGGATATTTACAATTTTATTACTTCCGATATTTCTAGATTTAAGAACTCGGATTTGTCCTTTAGTTTTTGTAATCTGTTTAGTTATTTGTCTATCTCTATATGCAGTGAATATTCCAAAATTAAGTCCTGAGGCTATTTTGTCAAAGAATGAGTCTCGGTACACTAACCAGTAAGGAAATTCTTTAGAACAAATGTAATTTTGGTCTTTAAAATCTAATTCATTTTTTATATAAGATTCAACTAGAGTCTGGTTGTTAATGCCTGTTTTTTTTGTATTTACAATAAGACTTATTGTTTCTATTTTTACACCCTTAAATCCTTTTTCCCCATAGTCAGTTATTTTTGAAACTGCAAATTTAGAGACGAATTCTCTAGTAGCATCAAATTCGGGAGAGGATAAAAAGCTTTTTGGTATTATTAATGCAATAGTATCAGCATGACTAATGGATTTCTCGAGAAAAAAGGAAAATAAATTGCTGGTTTTTGTATTAAATTTCTCCTTTCTATATTCCACGAGCAATGATTCATTATCAGAAATTTTTCCAAAAGGAGGATTGCCTACTACTATATCGTAATGGACATTTTCATTTGAAAAAAGGCCACTCTTTCCAAATAAGAGAAAATCTTTGTTTATAAAATTGATTTTTATATTTGCTGGGATATTAAGTTTCTTAATTAAGATTTTTAAGATATCAATTGCATTTTTATCTATATCTATTACATCAATCTGAACACTTGAAATTGATTTATATTTTTCAATCAAAAGGGGTAGAAAGTTTCCTGCCCCAACAGATGGCTCTAAAATTTTAATTGAATTGTAATTTAAAGCATCAGGTAAATCTTTAATAACCGTAAAGCATATGTCTTGGCGGGTATAATAAGCTGCGTGTTTAAACCTATAAGCGTTAGCTAGCTCTACTATTTTTGATAATTCGGCAAATGAATATTTAACTAAATACTCATGAAGAAAAGATTTTAAATTCTCTACTTCGGTCAGATTGTTGTTAACGATAATTTTTTCAATATCTTTTTCATCTAAAACACTCTTTTGGATATTTTTTTTTATGTTTCTAGCAATTTGTTGAAAAATGATTGTTGGAACAGCTTCACCAATTGACTGACGAATGTTAACTTCTTCTTTCTTAAAGAATTTTGATTTTTCAACTGGTGATAATTTATTAAGCTCTTCTTCAGATATTCCTGTCCATCTATAAGAGTCCGGAATAGACATAAGTTTCATTAACTCTCTTACACTAAAAACACGATCATCAGCAGGGTGTATTGTTGCTTGGCTAGCAAAAATATCATTTCTAGTGTGAATACAAGGACCAACCTTATCCCAAAAACATCTACTATATTTATCTGCGTTTTTTTGTGTATTAGAAACTAATTCTCCATCAATGATTTTATGTGGACGATATTTTGGATTTTTATTATCAAAAGCAGATTCACCTTCTTTTGTTCCGCTTACCCAACTACGCATATGTTCTGCGTATGATCTAAAATTATGGTAGATATCTTTGTTATCACTTTCACCCATTATTTTTAAACTTGGTAAATGCCCAATAACTTCTCGGATTGTTTTTTCCTTTTGCAGAGAGGGCATAAAATCTAGCGGAGTTATTTCTTGTAGATCTTTTCTTACCCCAAGTACAAGAGTTCTAGTTCTGCTCGACGGATTACCATAATCTTTAAAATTTATTACTTGGTAATGTATATTATATTTACCACCCAGATTTAACTCGATGGATTCACGAATTTTCTTGTCCTTTCCATCAATATCAGTACATAGACTATTTAAAAAAGCTCTGACATTTTCAAAAATAAAGAATTTAGGTCTAATTTCATCAACAAGTTTAATAGATTCTATAACCAAAGAATTGCGGGCCAATTCATTTCCTTTTTTATGATTAGCAACTGACATTCCTTGGCAAGGAGGTGTCGAAATTAAAACATCAAGTTCTTTAATTCCATGATTTCTTTTCCAAAATTCAAGTTCCTTCCTGATCTTGTTCTTTGCTTCTTCTTTTAAAATATCATCAGCAATATAACCACTATCATAGCGACATTTATTGTTGTGCCTTTGAACATTCAAACGCTTTTCTATGATTTCATTTGTTGCGATACATTCAAAATCTTCAAGTTTAAATCCATAACAACCAACACCAGCACTACTAAACAAACTAATGTAGGTTAGAGGCGATTTTTTAATCTCAGTATTCATATTAATTACATTTATTATACCAAATAATTAAATAGGCTCATAGCGATAGCTATCTTCCTGCGGTTGTTTTATAACTTCAATTACTTTTCCATTTACTAAATACTCATCTAGTTCATCTTCGTGTATATGAATTGGTGGAAAAAATTTGTTTGACTCCGACTGCAAAACGATTTGATTATTTTTTTTGTCCTCCATAAACCTTTTTATATTTGCCATTCCGCCAATTACTGATAGAACATAATCTCCACTTTTTACATTTTTATCTTCGCCATCAACAATTACATAATCTCCATCTTCGATAGTTCTACCATTTACATCTGCACGGTTCATAGACAAACCAATGGCTTTGACTGCAAAAAGATTGTCTATGTGAGTTGAGGGAATAAGTTTAGAAGAAACAGGGAGCATTCCATCAATACGAGCTTCTGCGAGCATGGTGGCATCTCCACAGTTAGCTAAACCTAAAATTGGTATAGACAGAAGTTTCTTCGCTTCGTCATTGCCAAGTAGAGGAGATTTAGTTTGAACAACTCTTTTTTTCTTTCCTTCATCGAGAAGCCCTAGTTTTTCCATATGAAATTTAATTTTTTGTGGATGTTCTACTCCAATGAGTCTGCCTATTTGCCTCAAACCCATTTTCTTTAGGTCATACCGTTGCGATAACTCTAAAAGTTTTTCTTGAATGATATGCATATACCCATATTATAGCCGGTAGGGGGTGGAAGTGTCAACTGTTGACAACTTATTGACGGAAATGGCTTGCTTTTTTAAAATAAATATAGTACAATGCCTTTTGGGTAAAATTATTCGTTAACTTTAAATAACATGCCAAACTTAATCGCAAATTCAGAAACGTTACAAACCATATCATCTCCTTCTTACAAGGGAGGAAACATAATAGAGAACTTGCAAATATATTTAATTCTGAGTATAAAACGACGCAAGCACTTGCCAACTCTGTGAAAGAGGTCAATGTAAAAATACAAATTCAGCATTTAGTGGAATTTCTAAAGGCTGCTACAAGAAATCTAACCAGTAGACGCTACGATGAAGTTGGTGGCGATCACCATAATTTTTTTATAAGATTTTTGGAAAATTTTTTTAAAAATAAAGACGGGAGGGTCGAAAAATTAATAGAAAATAGTAAATAATTTTTATGGCAAAATACAATAGAAATTCCGGTAAGCAATGGAGCACACAAGAAGAACGACAACTTTCACAATTAGCCCGCCAAAATACTCCTACTCGAGTCATAGGGTTAAAACTTGGTCGCCCAGAAAATGGTGTTCGTTCTAAAGCAAGCGAACTTGATATAAGTCTTCGCCCAACGAATCAATCACCATACAATCGAAAAAAATAGGGACTTAGAAAAAGTGTTCTGACTAATAGAGCTTGCGTGTTCGATGCGTTTTCAGGTTTCAGTGTTTCAGTCTGGCATACACAATAGCGATTAAAAGACACACCTTCTCGGATG
Organism: Candidatus Nomurabacteria bacterium GW2011_GWF2_43_8; assembly: GCA_001000035.1. Taxonomy (GTDB): domain Bacteria; phylum Patescibacteriota; class Minisyncoccia; order Phycocordibacterales; family UBA9973; genus UBA9973. Next base: position 2,668 of record LCGX01000047.1, on the reverse strand, counting down.
CTTAAAAGCGTTCGTTAAAAAAATTAATAATATTATAAAATAAAGGAAACAATATGAAAGATGAAGACATAAAAAAAGTTAACTTTGGTGGTGGCTTAAATCAATATGTTTATGACGGAACAAGTGCAAATCTTATTATGCCTGCAACAACTAGGTTGCAAGAAAACATAACCGCCTTAAACGACTTTTCAACGGGACTAAATGTTTCCATGCAAAGTCCTTTCACGAAAGATTATGCTTCAACACTAGAAGTACAAAGAGGAACTTTAAAATTAATAAATGATACAGGCGGTCTTTTTGATACAGCAAGTGCGTTAGGTGCCACTGCTTCAGTAAGTGGAGCAATTGCAGATATAGGATTAACAACAATACATGCACACAGACTTTATGACTCTGGTGTCATAAATGAAAATCAACTTAGGATCAGTGGAGATATTTCTGACACTCTCTTGGGTATGGTGCATGGGCAACAAGCTGTTGTTCAAAGTGGAATCATTGGTCTGAGAACTGCTGATTCTGGAATTTATACTGCCGATAGAATACCTTTCATTACTTCGACTCGTCTTGTAAGTAGTGGAATTGATTCCATGATGCGATCTTTACCTACTTACCCGACTGAGATAAACTTTCCAAGTCTTTCTGAAGTTAAGATAACAAGCCAAATAAAGAAAAAAGAACTTTCTGACCACCAAGAAAAGTTAGATTCTATGTTGAAAAAAATTAACCCCGAACTTGTAGAATATAGGCGAGGAGCATGGGAAACATTCGATAAAAAAGGTAAGGATTATATAGGGCAATCAACTAGCTCTATGCGTCGACTTGTTGACACTCTGCTTCACACTCTGGCTCCCGACGATGAAGTTAAAAACACAGATTTCTATAAAACAGATCAGGGAAATAAAGATGGCAAACCTACCAGAAAAGCCCGCTTGCGTCATATTGTTAAATTTGAGGAAAAAGGTCAATCGCATTTAGAAAGACTTGTGCATGGTATAGATAGTTTCTTGAAAGTTTACGATAATTTACCTACATGGAATCACGCTCCTTTAAAGCAAGAGGAATTTGTCTATGGGGGCATTCGTTGCAATTGAAGGACATTTGATCTCTCTTCTTTCTGAAGTATAAATATATATGGAAAAGCAAAAATTTCAAGGGAATTTAATACACATAGAACCTCATAGAATTATAAAGGAAAATAAAAATGATCCGATTGATAATTTCTTTTTGGTTCTTGCTGTTGTTTACAACGATTTAAAAGGAATGGTTCTTTTTGAAAAACTTGTTTTTGATACATACGAACCAGTTTCTATGAACGACGAAGTCTCATTCCATATGGGCGAATATGGAGGAATATTTACTCAAACTAGAAAAATTTTTATTAGCTATCTGCGAGAATTTTTTGAGTTTTTAAAAGAAAACGAGCAAATTTTATCATCTACAGAATTTAAAGGGGTCTTAAGTAAAACTAATAAAGATATTACAATGAGGTGGAATAATCTTGTTGCTATTGCTTTAAATAAATCAAAAGATACTTCTGATTTTGCTAATTATCTTATTAGAGTAAGAAATAACGTAGCTTCTCATTATTATCAATCTGGAAAGGAATTAAAAAAATCATTCAGTAATATTTTTTTTAAAAAAGAAAAAGTTGAGCAAAACAAATTAGCCTACTATGCTATTGGTGAAAATATGGAAACGACTAGATTTTTTTATGCGGATGCTGCCGTGCAAGAGTATCTTAGATCAACAATTAATGACACAGAAAAAGGATTTGAAGTTAAATATAAAACTGAATTAAGCGCGATTATTGATAATATGAACTGGACTATTTTAAGATTATTGAAAGCTTATTTAAAAAATCGACCCAAGTGATTTAGGTTTGTTATAATAAACTTATGTCCGACGAAGTATTCGAATGAAGTTAAATATATTAATGATAAGTAATTTTTATGCCCGACGACCAAAATACAGCTCAAAACCCAACTCCCGAAGAAAACTCTATTCCACCAAGCCCCCAAGAGCCTACCGAGCCTGCCCCTGAAAACACAGCACATTCTGAGCCGTCCGTTGCACCTCCTGAAGCCCCAGAAAGCTCACCGAACGACTTTTCAGTGAAAAGTAATGGATATACCACCCTCAAATTCTACCCTTACAGAAGCAGAAAATGAGCAAAAAACCGAGGAAAAACAAGCTGAAAATAAGCCACATCCCGAACCAGTTTCTGAACCCGTCCAAGCTATTGAACCATCAACGGCTCAAATGGGAAGAAATGAGCCGTTAGGCGAAGTGAAACCCGAGCCGAAATCTCAAGCAAGAAACTCGGTTCGTGAAATTCTAGCCAAAGCCCAACAAGTAATTCAATTCAGAAAAAGAAAAAAGTTAGACAAGATCATGGCTTTGTTTTTGCAACATTCTAAAATCACAAACGACGAAGTCGAGAAATTTCTTCATGTCTCTGATGCGACAGCAACTCGGTATCTTTCAATTTTGGAAAAGGAAAATAGAATCAAGCAAGTTGGAAAAACTGGAAAAGGAGTTTCGTATTCTAGAATTTAGTTTTTAATAAGGGAGTGAATTTGCGTGCACGCACGGGTGGGTGGAGTTTTTGTGTAATCACAAAAACTCTGGGGCAAGCACGATGGCATTTGCGCCTTCGGGAATTTCCGCT
>LCGX01000046.1 GCA_001000035.1 Candidatus Nomurabacteria bacterium GW2011_GWF2_43_8 | reverse complement strand
CTAACATTTATGTTCAGCCTCACTGACGTATTGAATTTTCCCGCTTGATGGACTAGTATTTAGTCATATGAAGAAAAAAGTCCTTATTGTAGAAGATGATATGGCCCTTTTTAATATGTATTCAGTTGAGTTAAAGATCAAGGGTTTCGATGTTTTAAATGTAAGTGACGGTCTTCAAGCCATGTCTAAGGCCAAAGATTATGCTCCGGACATAATTTTGCTGGATATAATGCTGCCGGGTATGAATGGTCTCAACATCCTTACCGAGCTAAAAGGCGACTCCCAAACCGTAGATATTCCCGTTATTATGCTTACAAATTATGGCAGTGAGGACAACGTAAAGAAAGCTTTAGAAAACGGGGCGGCAGATTACATCATGAAGTATAAAATCTTACCCTCTGAGCTAAGCGATAAGATCGAGGTTGTCTTGGGGACTTCTAATGATTCCGATGTAAGAATTGCTGTTTAGAAACAATGAATGAGCCATCTGCCCTTGATGCGTATTTTAATATTGGGATAGTCTTGCTCTGCTTTTTTCCTGCAGCTCTAATTTTCATAAAATATAAGTTAAAAACGGCTAGGCTAGTCAAGGTGCTAAGAGAAAAAGAGGCCGCCTTAGAAAGCGGGGTTAGCTATGTGAAAAAGTGGCAGTCCGTTCCAGAAATATTGACTCACGTATCTATGTTAACCGATTTACAAGAGTCATTGGATTTGGCCGCGGGCTATTTTTTAAGGACCGTGGATATATCATGCGCCTCGTACCTGCTAAAGATTTCCAATGGTTATTTATACAGGGTTGCAGTATTGGGCAACATAACAAGAGGTTTTGCAGACAAAAGCAGACATGCCGCTTCGGCCCACTATCGGGAAACTATTGGTGATACTTCCGATGAAGAAATTTTGACTGAACAAGCCATTACAGGTGGTGGACTTGATGAGACAGGTTTGAGCGATTTTTTTGGCACTATCTGCATCCCCATTAGGAACAAAGATCAAGTGCTGGGCTCTTTTTGCGTTTTTGGCACCTCCGACTCCTTAAAAAACCCAGAGACTAAGTTATTTGTAACCAGAATACTGGACTCTGTTATTTCGGCCACGCTGGAGTTTAAACAGGTTTTAGTTAAAGAGCACAAAAAACTTGATGCGGTGTTGCAAAGCATGGACCACAAATAGCTTATTCTTGTGTCATTATGCAGTCTATAAGTATCTTCATCAGGATTTAGATAACCACCCTGCAAGCCAATTATTATCAAAGGCTCCCTGCCAGTGCAGGAGATAGTAACCGGAGTTATGGATTCTAAAGAACCGAAAAGTCTGCAACGGGTATTTGTGAACGGCAGATACTTGTCTTTTATGTTTTTGCCGGTACTTATAAATAGAGAAACAGTTGGTGTGGGGGCGGTTATCCATAATGACTCTGAAGAGGAGAAACTGCGCAATCTGCGGGAGGATTTCACCGCTATGGTTGTCCACGAGCTTAGAGCTCCACTCACAGTAATTCGCGGTTCTGCAGACATGGTTTTAAAGCACAAGGAGAAATTCAGTCCGCAAGATGTAGAGCNTTATGAATCAAATTAAGGACTCCGCCTGGGACCTATTAAAAATTGTTAATGACCTTTTAGACTCGGCTAAGATTGAATCCGGCAAGTTTGAAGTCGTCAAGGAAGACTGCAACATTGCCGCCGTTCTAAGCCAAGAAATCGGGAACTATAAGATGTTTACAGACTCAAAAAATATTGATCTTATTCTGGATATAGATGACAGTGTTCCCATAATTAGGGCCGATAGGGAAAAGGTGATTCAAGTATTAAACAATTTGCTTTCCAATGCTGTGAAATTTACGTATAAGGGCGAGATAACTCATATGGCGGATCGCGGCCTTATCCGGGTTGGTTTGCGTGTGCAGCCTAAAACCGTTCAAATATTTGTGGCGGATAACGGCCCCGGTATTCCTAACGAAATTAAAAAGCAATTATTCAACAAGTTTATCCAAGCCAGGGAGTCGCCAATTTCCAATGAGAGCGGGACCGGTTTGGGGCTTGTTATTGCCAAAGGTATAGTGGAGGCGCACGGTGGTAAAATATGGGTAGAAGATAATGTGCCAAAGGGTTCAGTGTTCATTTTCACCTTGCCTTTCAAGTAATATGGACTACAAGTCAATTTTTAAAAGGTACGACATTCGAGGTAAATACCCCGGGGAATTGAACGAAGCCGTAGCGATCAAGTTGGCTCAAGCATACTTTCATACAATACGGCCAAGAGAAGTTGTTATAGGTTACGATAACATATACGGCTCTGATATTATTGCCCGAGCGTTCTCTGCGGAACTTATAACAGAGGGCGTAAAAGTATATAACGTTGGTTCAGTTACCACTCCCATGCTTTACTTCTCAAGCTCCTATAAAAACATACCGCTTTCTATTATGTGCACTGCCTCTCATCTGGGTGAAGGCTATACTGGTATAAAGCCGAATAAAGATGGTATCCCGCTGGAGGAAGAAGCTGTTTTAGCTATCAAGGTGGAGTTTGATCGACTTACAACCATTGCAAGCCACGACTTTGAACTAGTCCCCGCGGAAAGACAACCGGAAACTATTAATATATACGGCCCGTACGTAGCTACAATTGCCTCACTTCTTTCCTACCCGCTTTATAACTATAAGGTTGCTGTAGACCTCGGCAATGGCAACAACGCTTTTGTAGCGGAGCAGCTGTTGCACAAAGTTGGCATTGACTACAGAGCCATTAATTCGGAGGTAAGGGATCGGGATCTGCAGCACCCAAGCAATCCAAAAATGCAAAGCAATAGAAGTCAACTTGAACACCTTATTGCCGAAATGGGCGCAGATTTGGGCGTTATCTGGGATGGCGATTGTGATAGGTGCTACTTAGTTGACTGGGCGGGTGAGGTAATTCCACCAGAATATGTGGCTATAAAAATTGCTGGATTACTGAAGAAAACAAACTCTTATAGCCATATAACGGCGGATGTACGGGCATCTTTCGCCGTTGAGCGGGAGTTAGCTAAAGAGGAAATAAAAGTCAAAAGAATACAAGCGTGGCATGTTCCGATTAAATACGAAATGGAACAAGATCCAACCATAGGGTTTGGTTTTGAAGTTTCAGGTCATTATGTTTTTAAGGACTTTTTCAAGATAGACGATGGTCTGCTTGCCTTCCTGTTATTTATTGAGGCATTGGAAAATTTGAAGCTTGATTTTAAGGCCGATTTGTCCAAATTCCATAGTACTTACTACATTCCGGAGGAAATGAATTTTACTAGTCCAATATCCGAGGAAGAACTTAAGGCTAAACTGCCAGTTAAATATAAGGACGGACTGATCAATCTGGTAGATGGGGTGTCGATTGACTATCCCACCTGGCGATTTAATATTAGAGCCTCCCGCACAGAACCAATACTACGACTGAACATTTCTGGTACAAACCGGGCGGAGGTGGGTGCCCATCTTGCTGACATTGAGCGAATTGTAGGTGGAAAAAAGCTGGCGTCGTAAACGCGCATATGTTATTTTGTATCTATGAACAAACACACTGCCTTTGCTCTTTGGTTTAAGGAGATTTCAAAAAACGACATTCCGATAGCGGGAGGTAAGGGTGCAAATCTTGGGGAAATGACTACTGCTGGTATTCCGGTTCCTAATGGCTTTGTTGTTACATCAACCGTATACTTTGAGTTTCTGGAAAAAACCTCGCTCAAGCATAAGATCCTTACCGAGCTTTCGGGCCTTGATTACAGCAACTCCGAAAAATTGTTTGAGGCTTCCAAGAGAATAAAAACGGCGATTATGGAAGCAGAGATGTCGGAAGACCTTAAAAGTTTCATCAAAGACTATTATCACGAGTTAAGCGGTGAAGAAGACAAGTTAGTGGCTGTGCGGTCTTCTGCCACCGCTGAGGATCTGCCCGACGCCTCTTTTGCTGGCCAGCAGGAGACGTATTTAAATATCAAAGGCTGGCAAAACGTGGTAAAAAACGTTCAAAAATGCTGGGCCTCGCTTTTTGAGTCGCGGGCGATTTTTTACCGCAACGACAGGGGTTTTTCGCACTTTAAAGTCGGCATAGCCGTTCCAATTCAGCTGATGGTGCAAAGTGACGTGTCGGGCATTATGTTTACCGTTAACCCGCTTACCAATAATCGGGAGGAGATATCCATCGAAGCGGCGTGGGGGCTTGGTCAGCCGGTTGTGTCGGGTGAGGTTACACCCGATCAGTATATAGTCGACAAAAAATCCGGCAAGATAACTTATAAACACATATCACAACAAACTTGGCAGATGACTTTGATAGGCAACGTGAACGTTTCGCGCGACTATCAGGGGGTGCAAAAGCTTTCGGATTATAAGATCAAGGAGCTCGCTGATATTGGTATGTTGATAGAAAAGCATTATGCCAGACCGCAGGACATTGAATGGGGTATGGAAGGTAGAACTTTGTATATTGTGCAGTCCAGGCCAGTTACCACGCTTAACCAAACAAACGTTTCGGAGACTGAATCCTCTATTGACACAAGCAAGAACGCTAAGGTTTTGCTTGAGGGTTTATCGGCTAGCCCGGGTATTGCCTCGGGCCCAGTTAGGATTGTTAAATCACCAAAGGAAATAGGTATTGTTCAACAGGGAGATGTGTTGGTGGCCGAGATGACCAACCCTGATTATGTGCCGGCTATGCGTAAAGCTCGCGCCATAGTTACGGACAGCGGCGGTAAAACGTCGCACGCCGCTATTGTAAGTAGGGAGCTGGGAGTGCCTGCGGTTGTGGGCTGCGGTTCGGCAACTAAAGTGCTGGCTCACGATCAGGTGATCACTGTTGATGGCACTAACGGCAAGATATATGAAGGCAACATTGTTATTAGCCACGAAGTCAAGGCTATGGCTAAGTCTCTTTCACAAATAAAAACAGCTACTAAAGTGTATGTGAATTTGGCCGAGCCGGAATTAGCGGTAGACATGGCTAAACGCAATGTTGACGGAGTCGGCCTTTTGCGGGCGGAGTTTATGATCGCGAACATTGGTACCCACCCAAGGAAGTTTATAAAAGAGGGCAAGTCGCGTGAGTTTGTGGCAAAACTTGCTGAAGGCATGGAAAAGTTTGCTGCGGCTTTTGGCGAGCGGCCCGTTGTTTACAGAGCAACAGATTTTAAAACCAATGAATACAGAACACTAAAAGGTGGGGAAGAGTTTGAGGGCGAAGAGGCGAACCCCATGCTTGGGTTTAGGGGAGCGTCCAGATATATTGCCGACGCCGAGGTTTTTAAACTGGAGCTTGAAGCGCTCAAAATTGTGCGGAACAAGCGCGGACACAAGAATTTGCATTTAATGATACCTTTTACCAGAACGGTAGAGCAGCTCCGTGAGGTAAAAAGTATTGTGGCTACCCAAGGCCTAAGACGAAGTGGACTATTTAAACTGTGGATGATGGTAGAGATACCTTCCAATGTAATCCTCCTGGAGGAGTTTATAAAAGAAGGCATTGATGGGGTATCTATTGGCACCAATGACTTAACTATGTTGATCCTCGGTGTGGACAGGGATAATGCAAAGGTGGCAGGTGTTTACAGCGAGCTTGATCCGGCGGTGCTGTGGGCGCTGGAAAAAATTGTTACCACCTGCAAGAAGGCAAGGATTACTTGCTCAGTTTGCGGTCAGGCGCCCTCTGAATATCCCGAGCTAGTAGAAAAGCTTGTGCATTGGGGAATTACGTCGGTTTCCGTAAGTCCAGATGTGCTGGAAAAAACTAGACAAATTGTATATGCCTCCGAACATAAGCTGCTCGCTGGGAAAAAGGCTTAACAAGCTGACTCCCAACAAGCTGGTTGCTTTGGCATTGTGCGTGCTTGTGTTTGCGCTCTTTTTCCTCCCGCCGCGTGATCCTGACTTGGGTTGGCAGTTGAGATGCGGTCAAGAAATTCTGTTAGGTAAGGGTTTTTGCAGTCAAAATCACTTTTCGGCTTTACTCCCTAATTATTCATGGCCGAATCACCACTGGTTGTATCAAATAATGGCATTTTCAACATACCAAGCTGGTGGATTTTGGGGTTTAACCGTTCTAAACGCGGTGGTAATGAGTCTGGGTTTTATTGTGTTCTATTTGGCGATTAAAGGCCACTCGTGGGAAAAAGCTGCAGCTTTCCTGTTTTCTGTGTTTGTAGGTTGGGGTACTTTTGGTTTGGGTTTGAGGAGTCAAGAGTTGGGTGTGGTGTATTTTTGCCTCATGCTGCTTATTGTTGCTAAAGCCTCCGAACGACCCAGGCTAAAGCTATTACTGCCGTTGGTTATGCTTGTTTGGGCCAATTCCCATGGGTCATTCACGCTGGGCTTGGTGCTCATTGCGTTCTTTACGCCGGTTATGCTGGTGCCGGCAATTTTAGCGACGCTCATCAATCCGCATGGCTTTCAGATTTATCAGGAAGTATGGCGGCATTTTGCCGGAGTGGATCTTAGTCAGCTAATTGCCGAATGGACGCCACCGGTTCCGGGGGTGTTTGCATTGATCGCACTTTTTTCGTGCTGGCTTGCTATCTACTTTTTAACGGTGGGTAAAACTAATCGGTTGCGTAACGCTTTGCTGATTGGTGCATTTGCACTGCTGGCGCTAAAAGCTAATAGGCATGTACCCTACGTTTTTCTGCTTGCGGTTTTTCTGATCTTGCAGCAAAAAATCGCTGGTGATTTTTC
>LCGX01000045.1 GCA_001000035.1 Candidatus Nomurabacteria bacterium GW2011_GWF2_43_8 | reverse complement strand
ACCGCCATCGGGAACGCCTATAAAGAAGGCCAGATGAGCGTGCCCCCAAAAACATAACAATAAATCACGAATTAATAGTTACGAATTAAAAATTTGAAATTCGTAATTTGAAATTGATAATTAAGGTACATGCCAACACAAGTAACAACCGAGCAGGTAAAGGAATTAAGAGACAATACTGGCATCTCAGTAATGCAGTGCAAGCGCGCACTGGAAGAGGCAGATGGGGACATGAAAAAGGCGCTCGCTATTTTAAAAAAAACGAGTTCCGACATCGCATTGAAAAAAGTTAACCGCGAGGTCAAAGACGGAAGGGTCGGCATAAAAGTTATAGAAGAGGGAAAAGACAAAAAAGCCGTACTGGTATCTTTGCTTTGTGAAACAGATTTCGTGGCCAGAAACGAGGATTTCACCAATCTCCTTGATAGACTTTCTGATAAAGCTCTTAAAGAAGGTGTAGAAAAAATGAAAGCTGAAGCAAAGGACATGATTGATTCCATCATTCAAAAAACTGGAGAAAATATCCAGCTAGGAGAGGCATATGAAGTAAGCGGGAAGGTTTTGGGAACTTATGTGCACAACAATAAGATAGGGGTTATCGTCAGCTTAACGGGCGGAAGCGCGGAGTTGGCGAAAGATATCGCCATGCAGGTGACCGCCCTGGAACCGGAAAATGAGAAGGCTCTGCTTGAACAGGAATTTATAAAAGACACTTCCGTGACAATAGGAGGACTTTTGGCAAAGGCGGGGGCAAAAATTAAGGAAGTAAAACGCTGCTCGATATAAAACAATCATGTATTATTTTTTAATTTTATTTTTTGGCTCGCTTCTCGGAATCATCTTTATGATCGGTCGGAAATTGATCTTGTTGCAAAATGGGGCTGTTTTCCCGAAAGAAGAGGTTTTTTGGGAAACTCGGCATTTAGAAAAATTAAAGCATTCAACCGTCAAAAACATAAAAAAACATTCCTACGCGGGACTTGTGGGAACAATCAGGTTTTACGTCCGGTTCTCCAGTTTCTTAAAGAATAAATATCAGGAAGTAAAAATCAAAATAAAAAATATACACAGCGGAAGGGCAGAGAGTGATTCACCGGAAAAAAGGGAAATCAGCAAATTTCTGAGAATGGTTTCGGAATACAAAAATAAAATCAAGGAAATCAAACACAAAATAAAAGAGGAGGAAAAGAATTTATAAATGTGTTAATATACACACGCTAAAGGTGTGCCGCCTTAGCTCAGTTGGTAGAGCAACGCTTTTGTAAAGCGAAGGTCCTCGGTTCGAATCCGAGAGGCGGCTCCAAAAAATACTATTTTCACTCATAGATAGCAGAATATCCCCAGTCTTTCGAACACTCAAAAACCTTTTTAAAATTATTATCCAAGTCATTTTTTACGCCACTGTCTATAGACATGTCATAATTTGTAAAGAAAATATAAATTATCCTATTGCCATGATTTAAATTGATAATATTTTTAAGTGATTCAACGCTCCATGGATCAGGATAAATACGATTCTCTTTTTGAGTGTAGTAATAAACTATTGGGGATTGGTTTGTTATTACCAAAGAATTTTTATTTATAGAATCAGAGGCTAAAAATTTATTTCCTTCAGAAAAACATATATTGGCCTTATTTTTAGATTTTTCATATTCAATTTTAAACAAACCAAAAAGCGAAATTATTAAAATAGCGCATATTAACCCAAAAATAGTATTTTTATACTTTTTGAATTTACTTATGCAAAATCCAGAAATCAGACAAACTGCTGGGATTATTGGCATAATAAATCTTTCTTCTTTGTGTGGCATATATATTGCCATTCCTAAAAAGAAAAAGGTCCATATTAACAGTAAATAAACTTCCCTTTTGTAAAATTCTTTTTTGAAAAAAATATAGATTAAAGAAAAAATAAAAACTACTCCAACGGCAGAAAAAATATGCCATGAATTTATAAAAAAGAAATTCCATGATTGCACCCCTCCCCAATAACTTGCGGCTCTAAAACCATGAACAAATGCGCCTAGTGTGTTGCCATAATACGCGAAGCTGTAAATAAACCATGGGGCCAGTATTACAAAGAAAAAACTTATTGCGTACCATAAATATTTGTCTGTTAAAAATTTCAACGACCTATCCCTAATAAAAAAATAGAGAAAAAATACAACAGCTATCCATAAAGTCGTATAACGAGCTAGTAATGACAAGGCAAAAAACAACCCGAAAAGAATTTTTTGCATTGTGTTTCCTTTCTCGTATCCTTCCCAAAAACTTACGAAAGTTAACAATAAAAAGAAAACAACAAAAGTATCTGTAAGCACCTGCTCGCTAAAATATACATGAAGAGGCACCAAGGAAAATAACGTTGCAGAATACAATCCTACGTTGTTATCAAACAATTTTTTACCTAAAATATATACAAGGAACACACTTACGGCACCAAGGAACGGATTAATTATTTCAACAATAAAATTCAGGTTTAGTGAATAAAAAACCGAGATAAGGTAAGGCAGCAACGGCGCTCTAAACCCTATACTGGGCCACCCGTATATGGTATCTTGAGATGGAATAAAATCGCTCCAGCCACTGTTCGCAAGAGAATAAATTAACGGATTTTGACTTAGTTGATATCCCAGATTTAGATAAACTGTTTCATCCCACCCCCGAAGCGGTGTGTAAAAAAGAAATATGATTCTTATCAAAAATGCAAAAAGCACTACTAAAATAATAAGCATGTCCTTCCTTTCCACATCTAGCCAAGACAACCATGCTCTTTTTACTATTTGTAAAATACCCATATTTTATCTCTAATAAAATTTATTTTTTATATTTTTTCTAATTTGAAATAATTCTTTCAGAGTAAAGAAAAAAGCATGCGATTTTACCGTTGACTCATCTTGCGCTTCCCAAGCAACCGGCAATTCTTTTATCTTAAAACCAAAATATTTTGCCAGTGCGAGTATCTCTAAGTCTATTCCCCATCCGTAGACTGTGGTTCTTGAAAATATTTCTTTTGCCGCTCTTTTTGAAAATAACTTAAATCCGCATTGCGTATCATAAATACCCGGAAGTAGTAATACCCTTATTATTGAATTGCTAACTCTACTTAAAATAATTCTTAACAAAGATTGTTTCTTTATAATTTTTGCACCATTCACATATCTGGAAGCAATTACCACGTCATAACCATCTTTCGCGCACGAAACAAATTTTAATATTTCATTGAAGGAGGTGGCATTATCCGCATCGAGAAAAACAGTATAATCTCCATGTGACTCTTTCATCCCTGTTGAAATAGCCAACCCTTTTGTATTTCCTTTAGCGCCCACATGTGAAATAGTTAAAATTTTTATTTCCGGAATTTCTTCTGTTTGCAATGTTTTTAACACCCCTTCTGTATCATCTGAACAGTTATTGGGTACCACGATTATTTCAAACGAGATTTTGTTTGCATTCAAAAAACCGGCAATATTTCTAACAGTTTTAGAAATTCTATTCGATTCATTATAAGCAGGAATTATTATACTTAATGTCATTTAAATACTAGATTGTTATAACTTAAGTAATTTATAATAAGCCCCACGATAGTACCAAAAATACCTGAAAATGTCGCGATTATGTGGGTGTTTAGAAAAATATGGCTGCTTATGAGTGTAAAAAATAATAAGCTGGAAAAAATTACATTCATTAAAAATCCAACAAAACTAAAAAAACAAAAAATGTAAAAAGTGTATTTCTTGTTCTCTTTGCTCCTAAATGTAAAATTTTTATTCATAAAATAACTATTTAAAAATGCACATATGAAAGAAAAACCTTTATAAAAAGGAAATAGAAACGGCTGAGAAAGACCAAAAATTAAGATTAAAATATTTAAAATACTAAGGTCAATAACAGTGTTAACAACTCCCACAATTGCAAAGCGAATAAATTTGGGAATCGCTAAATTGAGTTTCATATAAATTAATTATTGTGTAGATTGCTCCTCGGCTGAAGCTTTTTCTGTCCCCTGAAGTTTGAAGGATTCCTGAATACGGGTTTCGAGGTCTTCCAAGCTGTGAAAGCCGGTCAAGACATCCTCGTCTATAACCAGTGCCGGAAGCGCGGTATCTTTTATCTTATAGATTTGAAGCATGGATGAAACGGCAGAAAGATCGGTGCTGTAATCGAAAGAATAAACGCGAAGTTCCGGATAGGCCGTACGCAGAGCGGAAAGCACCAGACTCTCCTCTTCGCACAAACTGCAATTCTCGGCCGTCGTGTAAAAGTAGAGGATAAAGGCGGACTTCGTTTTGCAGCGCTCGGAAATCCTTTTCGCTAAGAGATAATCCTTGATTTGCAACAGAGAATAATATTTTTTCAGGTAAGAAACTTCTTCTGTCGCGCCCAGGTTTTCCTGGCTCCATTCGAGCTTATTGCCCAATTCTCCCAGTTCGCTCGAAAATACGGAATCGGAAATATTTTTACAGGAAAGTTCGGACAGCAGGGAGAATTGGGTCTCCGAAGAAAGAATATCGATGGCAATCTTGTCCTGAATTGCTTTTAGCTGGTTGATTTTTTGACCACCGAAATAATTGGAAAGATAGCTGGCAGTGAGAAAAAGGCTGGCGGTAATTAAAAATACTATCAGATATTTTTTCCAATCAATATTATTATTCATATCATCTCCAAGCCGGTTTTCTTTTGAGGATAGTATTATAAATCGCCTTGATGAGCCAAAATGGAGCGATAAACGCAAAGACAGTCAGATAATAAATTATGCCGGGAGAAAATTTCCATTTACCCTCCGCCATTTTTCTTCCCAAGATTATGGACACGATCACCCACGCGTAAATGAAAATAAAAACAAAGCCCAAGGACTCGGTGTTTATAAAAAACGGGTCAAAACTGATTGATTTTGCGAAAAAATGGAAGCCCACGGTTTTAATTTCTATAATTTTATTATACAGGAAATGAGACAAATCATACGCCAGCCGGAACACGACATAAATCAAAGCGCAGATGGACAGCAGAGCGGCCGGCAGAGTAAAGGTAGAAAAGTGGCCATACTTTTTTCTGAATAGAATGCTTTTGTAATCAATCGTATTATTGAGGAAGCCGTAAATCCAACGCAACCTTTGGCGATAAAGCTTTTTGGCGGTGGCCGGCGTGTTGGTGTAAACAAAGGCGTCGTTGCACTGCTCTATTTTGTAGCGGTTTTTCTGCATTC
>LCGX01000044.1 GCA_001000035.1 Candidatus Nomurabacteria bacterium GW2011_GWF2_43_8 | reverse complement strand
CCATTTCTTTAAAGGATAAAGCCTTGGAATATATTGTGGGCATTTCACTACGCGAGGTTTAACAAATGTGGTATAATAAATCTATGGCGCTAACTGCTCAACAAGACATCCCAAACAAGCCAGAAGTGAAGGAACCGTGGACGTTCCGCAGGCTTTTTCCTTTTGCGGGAGCGGTATCAGCAATCACCAAAGTTTTTGTCAATCCTTTAGACATATTACTTGGATTTATTATTTTGGTCATCGGCTTGGTCGAGCTGTTTGGCAGACACGTTTCGTGGGGATTTTACATATTAGCAATTCTGATTCTTGTCTCTGCGCTTTTTGAGAGACACGTGAATCTTTTTCTGGATACGAAACCAGAGGAAAAACAATAATATGGATTCTCAAATTGACAAACTTGAAAAGTGGGTGAAATCCGTAGATGAAAAACTCGACAATCATCTTGTTCATTTAACTGCCGAAATTACCGAAATTAAAACCAATATGGATTGGATTAAATATTTCTTTTTTCTCGTATCAACGATTTCAATTACGGCGATTGTTGGGTCAATATTTGCTTTAATACTTAAATGAGATGAGAATTGATTGGTTCAATTTGTTTGCTTGGATAATATTTGTTTTGGCAGGAATTGGTTTTTGGATTTTTCTTGGCTGGCAAATTTATTTAATTTTTTATGGATGATAAAAATGCTTAATCCTTTACCAAATTCAATTCTTAAAAAATATCCTGAAGGGTCTGTTACGCAATGGTTCGGCGAGAACAAGGAATTGTATCTAAAAGCAATCAGAATGCCTGGACATCCTGGTATTGATATTTATCAGCCCTATGGCACGCCGATTATCGCCCCCTACAATGGACGAATAAGCGGCGTGCATTTACAGGATGCAAATAAAATCGGTGGCAATCAGATTGATTTGTTTTCTGATATTCAGCCGTCTGGCTTGGTGTATGAAACAATGTTCGCTCATTGTTCGGAGATTCTCGTCAAGAAAGACCAGCGGGTTAAAGCAGGAGAGACGATTGGTAAGGTAGGGAATAGCGGTTTTGTTGTGTCGGGTGGGATTCAGTACTGGCAAAACTCTAACCCAGACAATCGCGGCACGCATCTTCATCTCGGCTTACGGCTATGGAAACCTCTCCGGCCAGGAGATATGGAATCATTAGTCATTCAAAATCAGGACAATGGCTTTAATGGTTGGATTGACCCAATGCTTTTTGTTAAAACTCCAACTAATACTATGCAAAAATTAAAATTGATTCAACAAAAAGGAGAAAAGGATATTTGGATAGTTGACGAAAATGGTCAATGCATACGAATCGCGAATATTGCAACATTTGATAAACTTTTTGAATTGGGTATTATTGGTGATTGGCTGGATATACAAACACAAATAGAGCCTGTCAATGGAGATAAAACTATTCTCATTTATAATGAAGAATAAAAGGTCGCGAATTAAGTAAATGAAAATTAGATATGAAAAACATACTTTCGTCCGCTTCAAAACTTGTTTTTCTTTTATTAACTGTTACGGCGTGTATGGGATTTTTTATTGGTTTACTTGAGGCAAAAGATTTTATGGTGTTGGCTGGAATGACATTTACGTTTTATTTTAGTAACAAAGGTGAAACTGGCGGCATTGTGCCTTTTGCGGGAAAATAAATAAGATTACGCATTTAAGCCAAAAAACGGCTTTCCATGTTGCCCCACAATACGCACAAAAATAAAAGACGACTTATGGGTCGTCTTTTATTTTAATAACAAATCCAATCTACGTAACTATCTCCTCGCCAACATCTGCAAGACACTTGCCGTTCAAATGGTCGAGTTCGTGTTGAAAGACGATGGCAGGCAAACGGTTGAGCTTAGCCTCAATTGGGCGCCCGTCTATATTCGTCCACTTTGCCCAACCATACGGCGCCCTGGGCACGCGAAAGACCTTTCTTGGTACTGAATAACATCCTTCGACGACTTGATTCGGCGAAGCTTTGGTCGGATGCCATTCTGGATTGAACATCACATTGCCACGTACCACCATCACGCGCAGATTGATTCCAATTTGCGGAGCCGAAATGCCGAGCTTATCACCATATTGCTGTTGAGCAAGAGATACCCCCAACTTACGAACAATAGCCATACGCTGTTCGCGGGTCGTCTTTTCAAAATCAACGGGTACGGCGATACGCTTGAGGCGTTTGTTTGGATAGATAAGTATTTTCATTGGTCTATTTCTCCACGCAAGCAGTGCTTTGATACTCCTGAAACGAAGCCAGAAGTATATCGCTTTTGGAAGATGCCTCCATTGAAGTCTTGGTCGCGGCGGTGAAGATGGCGCAGTCGGTTCAGATTTCTTCGGCATTACTGGTTTAGGACGGAATCCTTTTCTAATGATTTGTTGCTGATTATTTCTCATACGATTTTAATTGTGATTTCAATGCGCGGATTGTCTTTTACCCACTTCTTACGGGTAGTATGCTCGACGATTTGTTTGTCGTCCAAATACACGTGCCCGTTCATTGAATCATATACCGCTTTCTCCAGATTATCCAAGTCCATTGTAGAAACGCAGTATGTACCGTCCATCTCATTGCGTTTCTTCTTGGAAAATGACCTGGGGATTCTAACGAAGAATGAAATATCTGCCTTCAACGGCTCTGCCAGCATCGTCCGCTTCACCTGGAGCAAGAGCTTTCTCATATCGGTGCGGAATTGCTCATACGCCTTGAGGTAGTAAACCCCCCAGCGCGCGACGCGCGGGCGTGAAGCGGGCACTGGCTCTATGTCGAAGACAAGTTTCATTACTCTGGTTTCTTCTCAAACTCCTCGTTTTCGAGTTTGGTTTTAAGTAGGTCAGCAACTGTTTTGACCGCGGGTTCGCCCTTACCCTCTGCTTGGTCTTTGGCACGCTGTTCCCCTGCCTGGCGATGAGCTTCCGTGGAAAGTTCCACGTTTTCTTTTGCCAGCTTTTCCTTTTGTTCTGGAGTCAACACCTCTCCTGGAACCACACTTCCCAACACTGTTTTGACTGGGGATTGAGCTGGAGCTACTGTGGCGGGAACCTCAACAGACAACTTCTCAAGAAATGGTTTAATGGATTGAAGTTTTTCCTGGACTTGAGTCAGTTCGATAATCGTGTCAGCCTTTTGGGTGACGCCGTTCATTACGAATTCTTTAATGATTTTATATTTCATATATTTATTATATTATGTTATTTCTTTTTTATAAACAACCTTTTTGCAATTACTACATTTAATTGTAATTTCTCCAACTATCGAACTAAAGTTGGTGCCATTACTATCTTCATCTTCACAATTTTTTAATTCTTCTTCCATTTCTGATGTATATGACGCATTACAAAATGGACAAATAATGGTTAATTCTTCTCGATAAGGATTCCAAACCGTCTTTCTGTTATTAAGAGCATCAGATAATTCACGAAGACTCATAGTTTTGTTTTATTATTTTAAGTTTAGTTTGAGAGAACACCGCATGAGCGCGGGCATTAAACATATCCATCACCTCACCCAATTCACCCATTGTTATATCTTCTCGTAGGAGGATTTGTTCAATCTCAAGGGTAATGCGGCTTATTTTGTCGCGGCGCTCTTGAGCCAAACGCGCTTCTTCATCGAGGAGTCTTGGGGTTGGGATGAAATCTTTATCTGCCATAGCCTTCACTTGGTTTTTTTCTTATGTTCTTAACGGCTTGAACTTGAGCATCCGTAATGTTGTCTTCTTCATCAATGAACTCCAGGATGCCGAGCAGGGTACTTTCAGCGTAATTGTATGCCGAGTAATCGACCATCATCTCTTCGATGATTTCGCGGTACTCTACGGCACGTTTTGCCTTCTTATTGATGAATTGTTCCAGTGGATTGTCGCTCATAGGTTTCAAGTTCTGCGAGAACCTTGTTGACCACACGAACCCAATTAGGATTGGCTGGAACAACATAGCTTCCGTTCATATCTTCGACAGTGAGCCACCGTTTATGTTCAGTCTGCCAATGTTCAATTAAGTCGTTGGCGTCTTGGATGGCGGCTCTGATTGAACTATAATGCCTGTATGCACTATCCCAACCGATTCCGAAGCAATTAAAGGCAATTTTGCGTTTGCAATATTGGCTTTCGATTGCGGAGACCGCGATTAACAATTTCCAGTGCTTCTGTTGAAGCAGGAAGTCAGTCTCTGGAGCGAGGGGGGATTCTTTGCTTGTAAGGAATCCCCTTATGAGAGTATTCAGTTGTGGCTGTTGAATGGTAGGAGCTTCCACGTCATTCTTGACCGTGGTGGTCTTCGGAAGGAGGAAGAGTCCCAGTATCGCTACTGCCATCACCAAGATAGCCAAGCGAATCTTCATAGAGTAAAGAGCTACGCGGCTGGCGTCACATCAGAGACCGTATAACGGGTCTTCGTCTGTTGACCAGTACGAGTCAAGGTGAATCCGCAGCCGACTTTGACGTCTTTCTCTTGCAGTTCTTTAGCAAAGTTTTGTGTGCCGTTGTCAAAGTCTTTATCGCGGGTACCTTCGGAAGTCTCAACCTCGCATTTGAGGCGGAGCACTTCCTTTTCATCGCCCCCAAACCCAACTTTGGTGACGAGTTTAATGTCTTTCAACTTATTGATGACGACTGATTCGCCATCATCCAATGACAAAAATTGGCTCTCTGCCTTCTTCTTGTCTATAAAACCTCCAAGTATGTCAGTCATAGTTTTGTTGTTTTATTTATCTATTGATTCCTCACCCTTGAGCTTCGCTCTAGTAAGCCCAGCAATTCTCTCTACTTCCGAACGGGGAATACGAACACGGTTGGAAAAGCGGACTATCTTTGTCGGGTCAAGCATCCTCTTTTCCGCTATCCAGCGATATATCGTGACGGGATTTAACCCAAGATATTTGGCGACTGCCTGGGGTGTCCAAAGAATCTCAAGTTCTTTTTTGTTTTCCTCGCTCATAGATATTATACCTCATAGCGGAATGTCATTATGCTTATATTTTTTGTGATGTCGGGCACACAACCAAATTACTTTGTATGGTTCTGAATAATTTGGATGATGTCCGTGAATCCAATACGTTGCACCACATTCAACGCATGGCGACTTTTTAATTTTTCCATTTTTAATGGCTCGATTAAGAGCTTGGTTCGCCTTAATTCTTTCTGGATACCTTTCGCAGTATTTTCTATATTCTTCCGTTTTATATCCAGAAATTCTCTTTCTTTTTTCCTTCTGATATTCTTAATCTGCTTGCCGCACATTATCACCATGTTTACC
>LCGX01000043.1 GCA_001000035.1 Candidatus Nomurabacteria bacterium GW2011_GWF2_43_8 | reverse complement strand
GGAAAATATTGGAGGAGTTCAGCCCGAACACTTACGAGGTCCTGCCGAAAAACACCGCCCTGTTGATTTCGAACATTCTTTCCGACAACGAAGCCCGCACGCCGACTTTCGGAGCGAGATCGCCCCTTTACGTTCCCGGGAAAAACGTAGCCGTGAAAACCGGAACGACGAACAACAACAAAGACGCCTGGACCATCGGGTACACTCCGTCCATCGTTGTCGGCGTCTGGGCCGGGAATAACGACAATACTCCGATGAAAAAAGGCGGAGCGGCTTTGGCGGGACCGATCTGGAATAAATTTATAAGCGAAGCGCTCCGAAACCTGCCGGCCGAGAGTTTCGAGGCGCCTGACCTGGAAATCGATCCGACTAAGGTAAAGCCGGCTCTGCGCGGATCCTGGCAGGGCAACGAAAATTTCTTCATCGACAAGATTTCCGGGAAATTAGCCACGGAAAATACGCCCGAGGAAACCCTGGAGGAAAAAGTCATAACCAACGTGCATTCGATACTGTATTGGGTGGACAGAAATGATATTTCGGGGCCGGCGCCCTCCAACCCGGGAACCAATTTCCAGTTTGATCATTGGGAAATTCCCTTGCAAAAATGGTGGGCGCAAAACAAAGGAAATTATAAAATAACGACCTGGAACGAAAAACCTTCCGCCTCCGATGACGTGCACACCGATCTTTCCAAGCCGACAATCTCCATTTTGGAACCAAATGACGCGACAACTTATTCTCCAGACCAAAGAATTAATTTAAAAATTACCAGCTTTGGGCGTTTTCCTCTGCAAAAAATAGACATTTTTGTAAATGATATTTATTTGGAAACCAGAGAAACGCTTTTTAGCTTCTCCTTTATTCCAAGAGAGCTGGAAAATCTGCAGAGCAACAATGAATTAAAAATAATTTTTTACGATACCGCATACAACCGCAACGAAGCGGTGATGAATTTCAGGGTGGAGGAATAATTAACGCATGTTTTGGGGAGTTTTTTTACCGAAAGATTCCCGAAGTTTTAAAAAAATTTGATTTTGCTTCAAAAAAACCTCGTTTTTATAGATGGGTTTGATGTTTAAATAAATCACGTTGTTTTTTATATTTATGTTTTTGGAATTTATTTCTGTCTTTATGGCTTCCGAGATGATTTTTCTGACGGTTTCTTTTTTCCCCTCTTCGGAAAGAAGAATGTTGTTGAACCGGCCGAGTAAGTCCCTTATTTCGATCATCCCAGTACTAAAATTTTAACTAATAATCTTTGTCGTTATGCCCCGTAACCAAAAATTTAGTACGGGACAGGTATCTTACCTGTTCATCGGCATTATAAGATAAGTAAACGAGTTGTCGGAAACAGGAGATATAACCATCGGCCGAGAGCCCCCGGATAATCTTATAGAAACACTGTCGGTAGTAATCGACTGGAAGCAGTCCAGAAAATATCTGTAGTTGAAACCAAGTTCAACATTCTCCCCTTTCATAACCGCATCCAGGTACGTCTTGTTTTCTCCAATATCGTTATTGACGGATGAGAGCTCAAAAAGTTTTTCTTTGGGTTTAATCGAAAAATTAACTTGATTAAATTTATCGGAAAAAACATTGGAGAGTTTGAGGGCGTTCAGCAGGTCTTGTTTGAGCATGACCGCTTCAGTGGATGAATCTTTGGGAATAATTTGGCGGTAATCGGGAAAAATCCCATCGATTATCCGAGAAGTCAGATAAACACCGTCGGAAGAAAAAGAAATTTGGTTTTTGTTGAAACATACTTTTATGATTCCCTGAAACTCTCCAAAAACCTTCAATATTTCAGAAACATTCTTAAAAGGGATTAATATCCCCATTATTTCCTCGAGCCCTTTTGTTTTAACTTTTTTTTCAGCCAACCGGAAAGAGTCGGTGGAAACAAAAATCAAGTTGTCCTCGTTGGTATACATAAAAACACTGGAAATCTCCGGTTTTATGTCCGAAACAGAAGAACTATAATAAACCGATTTTATGCCGTCAATTAGTTTTTTTGACTCTATCTCAAAACTGGCCCCGGTAACGGTTGGGATTGTCGGAAAGTCTTCGTGTGGGGTACATTTTAGCCTTATTTGGCTTTTTTTTGTTTTAATCAATAAATTTCCATCCCGGCTTTCCAGATAAACATTTTCATTTTGAAAAACATTAGAAAAAACGGCATTTAACACTGACCCGGATATGGAAAGAGTGCCTTCTTTTTCTACTTTGGCCGGAATTTCAATTTCCACCCCTAAACTTAAATTAGTAGACCTTAATTTTATAGATTTTCCGGAAGCAACCAATAAAATAGAATTTAAAACCGGCAGGGTTAAGTTTTTACCGGTAATTCTTTCCACTTGAGAGATCGCGTTTTTAATTTTTTCAACAGAGCATTCTGTTTTCATAAGTTGTTTATAGTTTTATATATTTAATTTATTAATAATATTAATGTTGTTGATAAGTGGATAAACAAATTTGAGGCTGTTGAATATGATTATTTTGTGTTTTTTGTGTTTGAATCATATCTGATAACTTTTTGTAATTTTATTTATTTTTTAAAAAATTTATTTAATAATTTTTAATTAACAATTTCCTTTTTACTTATCATTATCTTTTGAGCCACTTATTAACAATCATTTAAACATAATTCTTATTTGTTCCAACTCCTGTAGTAGTTGTGGGTCATTTTTTAAATCAGCTTTGATTTTTAAACATGAGTGTATTACCGTCGTATGATCCTTCCCCCCTAATTTTTGACCGATTAGCGGGTAGGAAACATTAAAATCTTCCCGGAGCAGATACATAACGACCTGTCGGGCTTTGACTATTTCTTTTTTTCTAGTTTTTTCGTAAATTGACGGTTCCTCTAATTTATAATATTCACTAACGGTTTTTACCACATCCTTTATGGCAATATTCCTTTTCGGCTTCATGTTGTTTTTTAACAGATTTTTCACTTCCGCGAGAGTTAAAGGCTTATTTTTCAGGCGATATTGGCAGACAATAAGATTTAAGCTCCCTTCCAGTTCGCGGATATTGCCTTGCACGGATCCCGCGACATACTCCATTAAATCTTCTTCCAGGTTAATGTTAAGTTCGCGCAGTTTTACCTTCAAGATTGCCAGACGGGATTCGTATTCCGGTTCGGAAATGTCAACGATCATACCGGCGGCGAAGCGCGATTTTAAACGGTCGGCCAGTTCCGGGATGTAATTAGGGTGTTTGTCGGAAGAAAAAATAATTTGTTTGTTGTTTTCATGGAAGGTGTTGAAGGTGTGGAAAAGTTCTTCTTGAATTTTTTCCATTTTGCCGATGAATTGGATATCGTCGATGATCAGAAGATCGTATTTGCGGTATTTCTCCTTGAAAGAATTCGCTTTGTTGCTTTGCAACGAGTTTATAAAATCGGTTGCAAATTTTTCCAAAGTCATATAATGCACTTTTTTGTTCGGGTATTTCTCTTTTATCGCGTTTCCAACCGCCTGGATCAGGTGGGTCTTCCCGAGCCCAGTGCCTCCATAAACAAAAAACGGATTGTATTTGGTTCCTGGATTTTCTATTATCGCCTGGGCGGCGGCGTAAGCCAGCTCATTGAAAGTCCCCACAATAAAAGAATTAAAATGATAACGCGGGTTCAGGTTGTCCTCCGGATTAATATATAAATCCTTTAAAGGAAGCTCTTTTTCGATAGTGTCGCCTGCCACTATCGTTTCCTGTCTGGCGTTTTCTGGCTTGATAATGGTGTATTCCACTGCCCGCATATTTTCATACGCCTCCGCGATGGTCTTGGTTATAAGCTTATGATATTTGTTTATGAGCCAATCCCGAACAAACTCGTTCGGCACCCCAATATAAATGATGCCAGTTTCCTCTTTTATAATAGATGTGTTTTTAAACCAGGTGCTGAAATTTGCCTTTGATATGCCCGATTCTATTTCCATCAGGCAACTTTTCCACAACTGTTTTGTATTCATAGTTTCGTATTATACTATTTATAAACTGAATGACATCTCTAAAAGCTTATTAACCTTGTTGATAATCTGTGGATAATGTTATATATCCAGCACCCATATTCCACTCACTCGTATTCTAACCAATAGCTTGGACGGAATTAATTAATAATTGACTTGGCGTTTTTAAATTTAAGCTCAAATGCAATCTCTCGTAATTGTAGTATTGCAGATATTTTTCCAGTTCGCAATTAATCTTTTTCACATCATTGGGTAAGTGGTCTAAACATTCTTCTTGAATCGTCCGATTTACTCTTTCAATATGGGCATTGTCGTTCGGTTTACCGATTCTGGTATACCTATGGTTCTTCTCAATTCTAGAAGTGAACCATTTAGAAAATTCCGGTCCATGATCACTCTGCAACATTTGAAAATGGAAGGATGCATTTCTCTGAGCTTCGTTTACAAATCTGATGGTTTGTCTGCCGTTCATTTTTTCATATGCTCTGGCATAGACCCACCTGGAAAATATATCAATGAGCACGAATACATACAATCTTTTCTTTTCATCAATCATCCGGTGAATAGTATCAATTTGCACCAAATCACCTGCTTTCAGGGGATATGGACGATCTACGTGGGGATGATATCGTTTCCACTTACTTCTCTTTTTTAAAAGACCGTGTCGGTCTAATGTGCGCTTGATTGAGGAAAGAGAAACTTTAATTCCCTGATTCAGTAATTCTTGACGCACTACTTCGGAACATCTTCTGTTTTTGATTCTCTGTTGGAATATTTTCCAGACCAATTCATCGCTTAATTGTTTGGGGTGATGTTTGGGCCTAGAAGAAAGTGTTGGAATGGTTCCATATCCCCACACTTTCGCTTTCTTCACCCATTTGCATATGGTACTGGAACCAACCCCAAACCTTCGACCGACCTCCTCTTTACTAAAGCCTCTTCTGACCATGTCCGCAGCGTCTCTGCGTACCTTGGGCATGTGTGGGTTTTTTGTGTATGACATGTTTCTATGATATACCTCAATCCGTCCAAGCTAGTGAACCATTACGCAAAATTTGTATTTTTTTTAGAAAGTGTTATAAATAACTTGGGAGGTGCCTCATGCCGAGGAAGCCCAGGACTAAGAAGGGAGGGGTGTCCGGGAAAGAGCTCGAGAAGCTCATCGAGGAAACCGGGCGCAAGTCGGAAACGCTCCGTCGGAAGCTTGAAGAGCATCGGGCGGAGCAGGAACGGAGGCCTGACATCGGCTTCGTAGGCACTGTGCTCTCGTAGTGCGAGGTCGATCGACCTCGAGGCCGTGCTGGTACGCTGGACCAGCACGGCCAGCTTTTTTAATGGACA
>LCGX01000042.1 GCA_001000035.1 Candidatus Nomurabacteria bacterium GW2011_GWF2_43_8 | reverse complement strand
ATACTCCAACTACCAATACAGCATCAGCTGAATGTAATTTATTAAATAATGAGTCATCGCCTCTCACAACATATAAAACAGGTACCTCAATAACACATGCTTCTCCAAGCGCTGAAGGCGCCTTCGGTTACTACATTCAATGCCGGAATGCTCAATACACCTCTTCCACGGCGAAATCAGATTTGGTTACAGTGAATGTGGCTCCTCTTGTTGTCGGTGTTGTTCCCACCGTCACAACCAGAAGCCCGATTACAAACATAACCCAAAATTCCGCAGTCGGGGTCGGGAATGTGACTTCCAACGGCGGATCAACCGTGACGGTGAGTGGCCTGACTTGGAGCACTTCGGCCAATCCCACTTATTCAGTATCAAATCCGAGTCAAACAACAAACGGCTGGGCAGACCCGGGTTATTGGTTAAGCACAATGACAGACCTAACAGCTGGCACCACTTATCATGTTCGCGCTTACGCTAAAAATAGCGCGGGTGTAGGTTATGGTAGCGATATACAATTTCCAACATCCTCTTCCACCGCAGTTCCTAGCGTTGCAAACCCTACCGTTTCCAATATCACGGCAACCGGGGCGACTTTGGGCGCCGATGTTGTATCTTTGGGTCTGCCCGCTTCAATCTCGGCCCGGGGTATTTGCTATGGGACTTCAAATAATCCGACTTCGCCCTGCATTGTCGCCTCCGGGACGACAACCGGCGCATATACAGTGGCAGTGACCGGGTTAACCCCGGGCACTAAGTATTACTATCGCGGTTATGCGACCAACGCAACCGGTACGGGATATACTCCCGTCAGTCCGTATAGCAATACTGATCAGGCATTTACGACAATCAGCACCGCCATGACCGGTACCTTGACCAGTTCTGGTTGCATAATTGCCTCCGGAAGTAATTCTTGCACTACTACTTTGATTTGGAATACAGCCAATGCTCCGGCTGGTTCCACTTCGGTAGTAACTACCAACTACCCGAGTGCTAATACAGTAGTTGCGACTGGAAATAAAGGTACAAAAACATATACAATGAATTATGGCGCCAGAAATTTTTATCTTTACAACAATACTGTGCAACTTGCTCAGGTTACCGTTACCCCGGTCTGCGCTTCTAGTACGGTCTGGGATTCCTCCGCTAATAAATGCAATTCCGTATCCGGCACTCTTTCTCCCGCCACTACCTCCTGCATTATTTCGGCCGGACAAAACAGCTGCAATGTGACTCTTTCCTGGTCGGTGAAAAATTATGGGGGGAAAGATCAATTTGTAATATCGGCCAGCGGAATGGCGGATGTGGTTTTGAGCGGAACTTCCGGTAACCAGACCTTAGTCGTTCCGAGCGGAAGCCGGACGTTTTCTCTCTACGCTCAGGAAAGAGCATCGCCTAGAAATCCTGTTCTGTTGGCCACCAGCACCGCGACAACCACCTCCGGCAATCCACCACCTCCACAACCTTTTTCTGGCTCCGCTTCTGGTACGCTTACCCCCGCTTCCACTTCTTGTATTATTGGCTTATATCAAAGAAACTGTCCTGTGAATCTTTCCTGGACAGTAACGAATCGCCCCCCGGCGCAGGACGGAACCTGGATATCCGTCGATGTGCCTGGAGCGCGGACCGTAAAAGTGGCCGGAGGAGAAACACCGGTTGTTAATTCAGGCACTGCTTATTCTATACCTGTATCAAATGGTAGCCACACGCTTTACCTTGATATTGGCACAAGAGTGTCGCCATCAATTACCACGAATGATTTAGCCCGAGCAACTGCGACAGCCGCTTGCGCCATCACCACTTCCTGGAATGGAACTATCTGTACGTCTTCCGCAACTATGTCCGGCACGCTCTCCGCCAATCCGGTTTCCTGCGCCATACCGGCCGGGGCAAGCAATTGCGATACTACATTAAGTTGGGATACAAAAAATCCGCCGGCCGGGTCTGTTTCGGCCGTGACAACTCCCGAGAGTATTACCGTGGGTACGGGCAACTCGGATTCCAAAACTTATTCCATGACCAATGGCAGCAGAAATTTTTATCTCTATAACAACGGACAGCTTCTCAATCAGACCGCTGTTACCGCAACCTGTACCGATGGCGTTTGGGATGGGAGCAAGTGCTCATCTTCTGCAGCCATGTCTGGCACTCTGACTGCCAGTCCGAATCCCTGCGCTATTCCTTCAGGAGCCAGCAGCTGCAGTAACGTAAAACTCAATTGGAGCACACTGAATCCGCCGGTCGGCTCTGTTTCGGCGGTAACTACTAATTATCCGACCGACAATACATTGATTGCTAATGGGAATAACGGTGTAGAAGTGCCGGTAACAGTCAAGTATAATTATCAAAAATTCTTCCTCTTTAACAACGGAAAGCTCCTCAATCTTCCTTCCGGTCTTATTGTAAATTCAAGCTGCGCCACCGGCACGGCTTGGAACGGAAGTACTTGCGCGTCATCGGCGGCGGTCTCTTACACTATTACAGCTTTGCCGGGGAATTATGGTTCTATAACGCCGGCCGGAACAACCACTTATTATAGCGGAGCGAATAGAATATACTATATTACCCCCAACGCCGGTTATAAAATCGCCAACGTTTTGGTTGACGATGTTTCAGTCGGTGCGGCTCCTTCATACAATTTCCCAAACATCTCAGCTAATCACACTATTTCCGCGAACTTTGCCGTAAATCCCACTGGCGGCAATCCGCTTCCGCCGGGAGAAAGTAATTGTTCCGCCGGCCAAACCTGCGGCCCCGTGTCTCCTTTTGGTTCTACTTTTGGATCCACTCATTATTCATGCACGGAAAGTGATGGAATAACCGTGACTGAATCAGGCACAGAACCATATGATGGCACAAGGGCTTGGACATGGAAGTGCGGCACTTCTATGTGCTATGAACTGAAGAAAATACCGACGGGTGTTTTTGACGATTAATTAATAAAAACAATTACCAAAAAATCCCTCCAATGTTGAACATTGCGGGGGATTTTTTGGTATAATGTCCTTGACATAAATTGTTCCACTTGTTTTTTATTTTATAGTATAATTAGACCTAATGAAAATGAAGTATAAATTTTTTAAAATTACTCTTTTAGCAATTTTAATACTAGCCGGCGGTTCTTATTTTAATCCTAACATAGCACACGGTCTTGCGCTTTGCAGTACTGTGGGTGCTCCGGGAATAACAATAAATCTAGGCGGAATAAATTACTCAGGCGATTCAACAGTCAATGTTGTGAAAGGAACCACTGTTTCTTTCACGGTTTATACTTATGCGGAACCAAGTTCTACAAATAGTATTAGTTATCCCGGCGGTTCTAATAATTATACTGGCCCAAGCTCTACCGGTAGAAGCTATACTACGACCGCGATAAACACCACCGGGCAAATAACCGTGGGAATATTGCAAAATTGTGATCCAATTGGCAGCGCGCCAAGCAATACGGTTGTTATCACTTTAAATCCTATTACTATTCCCACCGTTTCCACCGACTCCGCTTCCAGCATCACTTCTAGCAGTGTTGTCAGTGGCGGGAATGTATCTTCCAACGGAGGGGTTGCCGTAACGGCCAGAGGCATAGCCATCAATTCAGCGCCCAGTGTTTCAATTGGCAACAATCATACCACCGACGGGTCAGGCACTGGTTCATTCGTCAGTAGTTATTCACCACTATCGCCCAATACAACTTACTACATTCGCGCTTATGCAACTAACAGCGTGGGAACAGCGTATGGTGATTTAGTATCTTTTACAACACTGAACCGGTATACCGTCTCTGCCACTGCTGGATCCGGTGGCACCATTTCTCCCGCCTCCAGGACAGTCGACGCTGGTTCTACCACTACTTTCACCGTCACTCCAAGTGCCGGGTACAAAGCTTCAGCTTCCGGCTGTGGCGGTAGTCCAATTTCTTCTCAGACTGCCGCCTATACTTACACGACCGGAGCAATCACGGCAGCTTGTACAGTGTCGGCGACATTTGCTCAAATGACAGGCACTCTTTCTGCTTCCAATTGCAATATTTCTGCCGGGGCAAGCAGTTGCAATACCAGTTTATCTTGGACCACGACAAATCCAATTGGCACTTCGGCCGTAACTACTCCGACCAATATTACCGTGGGCACGGGGAATAATAATTCCGCGAGTTACTCTGTGGCCTATGGTTCCCGCACTTTCTATCTCTACAACAATAACATTCTTCTCGCTCAGGCCACGGCCACCGCTTCCTGCACTTCCGGTACGGCTTGGAACGGAAGCACTTGCGCGCAAATCACCGGATCCTGTTCAGCCAGCCCTAATCCTCAATACGTTAATTCTAATGTAACTTGGGCAGCATCAGCTTCCGGCGGAACGGGAACATATACATATAGTTGGAGCGGAACGGATGGGTTATCCGGCACAGGAAGTTCAGTCGTTAAATCATATTCAACAAGTGGGACGAAAACTGGAACAGTTGCTATTACATCAGGGACAGGAACAATTTCGGTAAACTGTAACGTTGTAGTTCAAGCCATTACGACTTACACCCTTACCATCAACAAAGCTGGTACCGGCTCCGGAACAGTTACCGGCGCGGGAACGTATAATTCTGGGCAAACCGCCACTGCAACCGCTTCGGCCAGCGCGGGCTCAATCTTTACCGGCTGGAGCGGAGATTGCAGCGGCACAAATTCTTCCGTTTCAGTTTTAATGGACGCCAACAAAACTTGTACAGCGACATTTGTATTAATGGTTGTTCCCACCCTCACCACCTCTGCCGTCACTGGTGTAACTTCCAATAGCGTTACCAGCGGAGGAAACGTAACCTCCGACGGCGGAGCGACCATAACAGCCAGAGGTTTTGCGGTCAACTCGGCAATCAATCCTACAATTTCAAATGTTAAAACAACTCACACTCCCGAATCGGGAACTACCGGTTCATTTACCGATACTCTCACATACGGATTTGCAACCAATACGACTTACCACCTTCGCGCCTATGCCACGAACAGTGCCGTTCTGACTGGCTATGGCAGTGATATTACATTCACCACTCCGCCCGCTGTTCCCACCGGCCTCACTGCTACCCCAAGTACTTGCGGAACGGGAACAATCAATGTTTCTTGGACTGCTTCAACCGGGGCAACGAGTTACAAGCTTTACGATAACGGTTCACAAATTTACTCCGGATCTTCAACTTCCTATTCTCATACTGGTCTTACTGCTGGCACGAGCCACAGCTACACCGTTTCTTCGAGCAATGGTTACAGTTCTCCAGTTTCGAGTGCGGTTGCTGCGACTGCGCCGGCGGCGTGCGCACCCACTGTCACCACGACCTCTCCAATTACCAACATTACTCAAACAACTGCCACTGGTGGTGGGACTGTAACCTCCGACGGAGGAGCAACCGTGACAGTC
>LCGX01000041.1 GCA_001000035.1 Candidatus Nomurabacteria bacterium GW2011_GWF2_43_8 | reverse complement strand
CTTACGAGTAGATATTAAAAGCGAGCTAAGGATTTTTAGAGATTTATTGGTAAAAGCGTTAGAAGATATTGAAGAAGAAATAATAAAACCTTAATATGGCAACTGTAAAAGTACTAGTAGTTGGAGGTGGTGGAGGCGGAGCTCAACGTATCGGTGGTGGTGGTGGAGCCGGCGGGTATCAATACGATGCCGCTTTTGTTGTAACTGCTCAAGCATACACAGTAATTGTGGGGGCAGGAGGAGCCGGTGGCGCCGCAAATTCATCGGGTAATTTAGGTTCAGATGGCGGCGCTTCTTCTTTTTCAACAATAACCGGTAATGGCGGTGGTGGTGGTGGGCATTATTCTGCTTCGCTTAACGGCAGGAATGGCGGCAGTGGTGGCGGTGGTGGCGGTAATTCAACGGGAGGTATAGGAGGAACAGGTAATCAGGGTAATAATGGCGGTAATGGTCAAGCATCGGTGAGTGCCTCTGGTGGTGGAGGGGGCGCAAACGCGGTGGGCGGTACCGCGAGTGGTGGTGTGGCGGGCAATGGCGGCGATGGAACATCTAATAGTATAACCGGTTCATCAGTTATTTACGCAGGTGGCGGGGGCGGCAGTAGGTCAGGTGGCGCCGGAGGTACAGGAGGAACGGGCGGAGGAGGCAATGGAGCCATAAATGATACTGCCAACGGTTCTAATGGTACCGCGAATACAGGCGGCGGGGGTGGCGGCGCAAGAAATGGAGACGATAATGGTATTACTGTGGGCGGTAATGGCGGTTCTGGTGTTGTAATTATTCGATATGTTACTGCTGACTTTGGTGCCAATAGTCAAACTGGAGGGACAACAACTGTTGATGGGGCAGATACATATATAGTTTGGAATGGCAACGGAACATTTACGGTAGTGCCATTAAATTCTCCATCTTCATCTATTTCCTCATCTTTAAGCGCTAGTCCATCTTCTTCAATCTCCTCTTCTCCTTCTTCGTCCCCTTCAATCAGCGTTAGTAGTTCACCATCTTCATCGCCATCTCCGTCAACCAGTATCTCATCTTCGCCTTCTAGCTCAATTTCCACTTCTCCTTCATCTTCCGTCAGTCCTTCTACATCCATAAGTTCTAGCATTTCTAGTTCAATTTCATCTTCTGCAAGCCCGTCTGCGTCAGTCAGCACCAGTATTTCTTCCAGCATTTCGTCTAGCGAAAGCCCAAGCTCTAGTATCTCTAGTTCAATCTCCACCTCACCATCGAGTAGTATCTCCACTTCACCATCCAGCTCTGTCTCCCCCTCGACGTCCATCTCATCCTCGATAAGCTCTAGTATCTCCACTAGTATTAGCTCATCCATCTCAGACAGCCCATCGTCATCTATTTCTACCTCACCATCGAGTTCTGTATCCCCCTCAACATCAATCTCAAGCTCGCTCTCAAGCTCAATTAGCTCAAGCCTAAGCTCCTCAATTTCGTCATCAATCAGCAGTTCGCTGTCTAGCTCTCCTTCTCCATCTGCCGCAATTGGTATAATTTTGGGGAGGAACAATGATACGGGGATATTGGTGGGGTCTCGTTTGCTTCACTATTAGGAATAAATATGGTACAATAAACTACTATGAGAGTAAAGAATTTAATTGGTTGTAGATTTGGAAAATTAGTTGCTGTTGAAATGCGAGAGAAAAATAAATGGCAAAATTATACATTTTTATGTAAATGTGATTGTGGAAAAATGCGCGTGGTTTCTTCTGGTAATTTACAATTTGGAAGTATTAAATCTTGTGGATGTGGAAATAAAAGAACTACTGGAAAACATTGGAAATTATCTTTATCTAAAGAAGCTATTGAAAAACGTCGGGAACGAATGATAGGTAATCAAATAAATAAAGGAAGAATTCCATCGCAAATAACGAGGATGAAAATGACTGTTAGTCAAAAACTTCGTTATAAAAATGGTGCTATTTCTTTTTTTAAGGGGAAGCCTTCGTGGAATAAAGGAAAGCAAGGATACCCTGCGTGGAACAAAGGATTAAAAGGTTTTATGACTGGAGAAAAAAGTCCACATTGGATTATAGATAGAAATGAACTTCAGAGATACAATGATGATGCTAAAGACCGTAGGAGTTATACATATTCAGATTGGCGCAAGAGAGTTTGGATACGAGATAACTTCAAATGTAGAATTGCTAATACTGACTGTGATGGTAGAATAGAAGCACATCATATTTTAGGATGGACGGAGTA
This sequence comes from Candidatus Nomurabacteria bacterium GW2011_GWF2_43_8, assembly GCA_001000035.1. Lineage (GTDB taxonomy): Bacteria > Patescibacteriota > Minisyncoccia > Phycocordibacterales > UBA9973 > UBA9973. The sequence goes on along the minus strand of LCGX01000041.1, from coordinate 3,246 downwards.
TGTCGAACTTCGTTACGAAATAAACAATGGCATCACTTTATGCCACGCTCATCATCCACGAAAAAGAGCGGAAGAGAAACGACTGTCTCCTTATTTTAAGGAGTTGGTGTCAGTATCAAAAATCTAATTTTGCTTTATTCTGTACTTATAACCCAATTAAGAAACCAAGTCGGTGATACTCGCCGCCGTGTTCATGCCGACTTTACGGGCGACGGCACAACCACTATCTTTCAATTACCCCTTGAGACCTTTCCCGTTCTTGACCAAGCGGGAACTTATATTTTGAAAGTAGCCGGTAGTTCGCAAACTGAAAATACCAATTATAGCCTTGACAAAGACACGGGAACTATTGTGTTCTTAACGACGGCGCCCGGCAATGGGGTAGCAGTAACATGGGACGCAAGCGCGGTTTATCTCACTGACCAAAATTGGCTCGATATTATTAACTCGGTCATCTATTCTTTGGGTGATGACTTTTGGAAAGAATTTATTGATACCGCGCACACGGCAACGGCGAATATGTTGTCGCTTTCTTTGGTCGCCTTACAAGCAAACGCAATTGCCGTGTATGAATTTCAGCGTCGAGTAGCTACTACTGATGATTGGGAACCAGTAGAAGTGAATTGTAATTGGCGATATTCCAGAGACGAAAATGTTATCTATATTGGTATTCGCGATGCTTTCACTTTGACGGGGGAACTTCTCCGTATCCGCGGATTAAAAAAATATACAATCGGAACAGCGGTGACGGATACTTTGGATGTGCAGGATAAGTTTCTGACTATTTTGGAATATGGAAGTATTGCTCGCTATTGGCGCCATCGTTATAAGAGTGTTGTTGAGCTTGTTTCAAAGATGTCGCAGGAGGCTTCACGTACCCCGCTTCAAGAATTGATTATGCTCTCCGATAGGTTTGATAGGCTTTACGAGATAGAAAAATCCAAACTTAAACCTGGCAAACCTGCGCACATTATACCGCCCTATAAAAGTGGCGGGGGCAGACCATAGACTATGGCAACCTCACCCTCATCTTCTCCATCATTATCCCGCTCCTCATCGGTTTCGCCTTCGAGTTCGCTTTCACAATCCATTTCGGCTTCAATTTCTTCATCCCCATCTTCTTCGCTTTCCGCGTCCCCTTCGCCATCAACAACCACGGGGTTTGAAAATTCAAGGAAACTTCATTTAGGAACGAAACTTTATAAATATCCAAATGAATATAAATAATATATGAGTTATGTTTCTGGAGGAATAAAAGGTAAATATCATATTGGTCTTAATGGTCAGGGCTTGATTCTTCAAGGCGCTCCTGAACGTCTTGCCTACGAAATGAAGCAGGCGCCTATTTATGGCAACCGCTTTGCCCAGGGAGACCGTGACTATGGCGATTTTTCGTTTTGGTGGTTTTGGACACAGACAGATTGGTCTGGTGGATTAAAAGAAAATCCTAATTGGGAGGATGACGCAAAATATAAAAGCAGCAAAAACATCGATGCCTTCTCTGTTGGAGGACAACTCAAACTGTTACCCAAACCAGTTGTACAAACAACAGACCTGTCTGTTAATTGTGATGCCCTAACACGTTGTATCCACGGTATTGTCGATGATGGTGTTAATGATATAACACGTTTTTTTCTCGGTACACGTGCCACGACGGTAGATGGTTCTAATGGCTGTAAATTATGGCAATCTGTGAGTTCTGGTTCGGGCGCAGGTGATGTTTGGACTTTAATCAATGAATTTGTCAATGTTACCGCAATCAATGACCTTTTTATTAGTTTGCAAACATTATTTATTATATTGACAAATCAACTTTATGTTTTTAATGATGCGACCACGCCCTTTACAACCGTCACCGAACGTACTACGGAATTTAATGTTTCTGGATTATCATGTTCATTATTTCATTCTGGTGTAGATATTCTTGGTGTTGCCCACGTCATTGGCGCCAACCTCACGCAGTCCGCATTAAAAACATCAAATGATGATGGTGCCACCTTTACCCAAAGAATCCTTTTCCCCGTTGGTGTTTCAATTTATAATTGTATTTCATTTAACGGCAAATTTTATTATCTTGCCGAAAGTGGCGGCTCAACAGGACTTTATTATCACAATGCAATTACTGATGCCGCTGGTACTCTTGTTTATGAATTTAAAGGGCGTATACCTATCCGTAGTGGTAGTGGTTTTGGTACGAATGTTTCGATGGTCATTGTCGGCAATCAACTTTTTATACAATTTAGCGATGGTTCAATATGGTCTTGTACTACTGCCCATGTAATAACTCAAGAATTTGAGAATCGTAACTCCATATTATCCGCTCCTGGCGGTCTTGTTAATCATAAAGGTCTTGGTTATGGACGTGATGTAGTGATTAAAAGCATTGGTGGTATCACTAATGTTTATCAAAATCGTTATAACGCGGACGATAGTGAAATATTTATTCCAGCCGTGAGTAACGGTACCCTTTTATTGCATCTTAATATCTATAATCACGCTGATGATGCGAAAATTTATGGCGCCTCAACTACTTTCTATACTTCAGGAAATTTTGTTACCAGTGAATACGCGGAGATTCCTTCTGTTGATAAACTCTGGTATGATGTTACCCTTAATTGTGATGCGCTTGCGTCAGGACAATCCATTCAAGTTGAGTATTCCGCGGATGGCGCGGCATATGTTTCTTTGGGCACAATATCATTTTCAGTTGAAGGTGCGTCAAAAAACAAATCATTTCTCTTTGGAGATGCTATTGTCGCAAAAAATATAAATTTCAGATTCACTCTTGCGGGGGATGGAAGTAATACGCCAACATTGAAAGATTTTAGCGCTCGCTTTGTGCCGGTTACTATCGCCAAAAAATTGTGGAATTTTAACGCAAATTGCGGAGATGAGGTCAAGCGATTAGACGGAGGATTGGTTGAGACGGTAGGAAGAGAATTAAGGGGAATCTTAGAACGCGCTTGGTGGACTAAATCTATATTGGATTTCCAAGACCTTGATTATGCTACCACCCTACTTGATGGCGCACTTTCGGCAATCGCAGACAATGGAACATTAACGGGTCTTACAATTACCGTGGATAATACTCATGATTTCCCTGAACAGGGCAGACTCCGTGTTGATAATGAAGAAATTGTTTATACAGGGAAAACCCCCACAACCTTTACAGGTTGTACGCGGGCTTCACGTGAAACAAAAGCGGCGGCTCACTCAAACAACGCGGTTATCAATAATGCCTACAAG
>LCGX01000040.1 GCA_001000035.1 Candidatus Nomurabacteria bacterium GW2011_GWF2_43_8 | reverse complement strand
AGCAGCACCCCGTACACCTCGTCGGGGCCCATGATGGGCACGCCGAGGTAGGCGCGGGACCTGACCGTGTCGATCAGCCTCTGGGCCGCCGGAGTGTACTGCAGGCTCGGGCCGGCGAGCCGGTCACGGGTCCAGACGGGGCGGCGCTCCCGGAAGGCGCGCCCGCCGACGCCCTCGCCGGGCTTCAGCACGAGCGTGCGCACCAGGTCGGCGTCGATGTTCAGCCCGCGATCGAACGTGAGCCCGCCCTTGGCCTCGTCGTACATGTAGATGCCGTTCGTGTCGCACCCCGTGAGCTCGGCCGTCTGCGACACGATGAGGTCGAAGAGGCGCGCGCGGTCGAGGCTGGTGGCGAGCTGGCGGGTCACATGGTACAGCTTCGTGGCCCGCTCCTCACGAGTCCGGGTCTCCGCGTACAGGCGGCTCTCCTCGAGCGCCACCGCGAGGTTCTGGCAGAGCGTGGCGAAGGGCCCGACGCTCGCGGGGCTGATCGTCCGGCGGCTCGGCTTGTTGTCGGCGCCGACCGCGCCGATCACGCGCTCGCCCGCGACGAGCGGCGCCACCACGAACCGCCTCGTCCGGAAGACCGGGTGGCTGCGCAGCTCCGCGGCGACCGGCGCCACGCGCTCGAGGTCCTCGTCCGCGAGGACGGCGACGGCGCGGCGCTGCTCCATGGCCTGCCAGAAGGGGCCGGACGCCGGCGAGTGCGGGATACGGCCGGCGGCGGGTTCCCCGGATTCCCCGAGCTCCCTGACGAGCTCGAGGTGCCCGCCGCCCGGCGCCAGGAGGAGGACCCGGACGCGGTCGAAGCCGAGGACGTCGTGGACGGCCTTCACGAACGCGTCGAGGCGGTCGTCGCGCTCCCAGGACGCCTGCATCGCGAGCCCGGCCTGGTAGAGCCGCTCGAGGAGCTGGCGCCCCTCCTCGCTCTCGCGGAACAGCCGCGCCTTCTCGACGGCGACCGACGCCTGGTCCGCGAACGCCAGCAGCACGGCGACCTCGTCCGACCCGAAGCGGCGCGGGGCGCGGGTGTAGACGTTCAGGTTGCCGATCACGCGGTCCTGCGCTATCGGGAGCCGGTTTACAAAAACATCCGCGAGCTGGCCCTGTCTTATTTCCATGAATATTTTTTGGACGATGGAAAGAAAACACTGAGGCAATATTCCGAGCTGTTTGACCTGAGCCGAGTGAAAAGAAATTGGATAACCGCCCTAGGCAATCTTTGGTGGCTGGATAAAAAACTGGATAGAATAAAACACTACGACATCGCGCCGAAAGCCAACATTAAAAAACTCCGCCAGGCGGATAGAATTGAAATTAAGGCGGGGAAAATAGTAGAATGGAAAAAATAGATGGTATAATGTTTTTATGAAAAATAGAATCGAAGATCCAATTATTCAACGATTCATTCCCGCGCAAAGTATCCGCGGAAAGGACGATCATGTTTTTTCTTCCAACGGCCTTGAGGTTGATGTTTATAGGCTGATTCATTTGGCTGAGAATGTTCCCGTGGTAGAAGTTTCGGTCGAAGAATTATCCCGCGCGTTACGAGAATCATGTTGGTCAGACGAAAATGGCAAAAGAATTTCTCCCACGAAAGTTATGAAAAAATATGAAGAAGCAAACCGCAATGTAGAAAGCATACATAAACAATATCCTGAAATTGCCAAACATGTTAGACAGATTATTCATGCTGATTTGTCTCACCCAATTATTCTTTTTGAAGGAAGAGTTGTTGATGGTATTCATCGTCTTACCAAAGCGGTTTTACAAGGTGATAGGACAGTAAAAGCCAAGATTCTTGATTCAATTCCCGAGGATGCAATTCTTAAAAAACCATGAAAAACAAACTAAAACTTATGCTGCCGAATAGGAAGTATGTGGAGTCCTTTGCAAAGGGTATTAAAGAGGCAAGGAAAGAAAATGCAAAACCATTTACGACTCATTTTAAATATTTTAGGAATGTAAAAGATTTCCCAATTTATAAAAAAAGGGTTGAAAATGACAGAAAGGGTGTAAATCTTAAAAAGGGTGTTGTGCCCTCAACTAGATATTGGGCTATGGTTGGAAATAAATTTGTGGGAGTTTTACATCTACGCCGTCGTTTAAATAAAAAATTGCGCCGGATGGGCGGGCATATTGGGTATGCCGTCATACCGAGCGAGCGGAGGAAGGGTTATGCCACGGAAATGCTCCGGCTCGGATTAAAGAAGGCTAAAAAATTAGGCATCAAAAAGGCCTTGGTAACCTGCAGAGAAAACAATACCGCTTCCAGAAAAGTTATAGAAAATAATGGAGGGGTTTTGCAAAATAAAATAAAAGAAAAGGGGATATATAAACTGAGATTTTGGATAGAAATTTGATATTGAGGAAAAACTTTGGGAGTAGTATAATTGCGGTCTATTATTAATTCATTACTAATTTAATAAAAAAGATATGATTTACCTATATTTATTTGTTTTAGGCAGGATATTACTCGGAGGATATTTTATAAAAAACGCCTATAATCACTTCAAGAACCTTGAAGGCCTTGCGGGCTACGCGCAGTCCAAAGGGGTGCCGATACCAAAGGTTTCCGTGGCAGTTACCGGCCTTATGTTGCTTTTGGGAGGATTGGGCATACTGCTCGGAGCTTACGTGCCGATATCCATACTTTTGCTCGTGCTTTTCTTGCTAGGCACGCTTGTTAAGATGCACAAATACTGGGAAGTAGCCGATCCGGCAGCTAGGATGGGAGAGCACGTAAATTTTTACAAAAATCTTGCGCTAATCGGAGCGCTCCTCGTTCTTTTGGCTATTCCTCTGCCGTGGCCGGTGTCTTTGTTTTAAAAAATATTGAAAATATTTTCCAGCAATCTCCTGAACCAATTTTTTTTCGGAATTTCCGGCTCAATGTCGGTGGGTGGTGGGGTGATGGCGGAAGTGACTATTGTCGCGTCTTGCTTTTCTGTATTTTCCGGTTTCGGTTCCGGAATTTTTTGTTTGGGCGCGGGCTTTTTGGAAGTTTCCGCGGGGACAGCTGGCTTTGTTTGTTTATCGAATTTTTGCATTATTTGGTTCCAAGTTCTGCCGGACAAAGCGGAGAGAACATAAGCGGTTTCCCAAATTTTGTTTTCCAAATTTTCCCCTTTTATGCTGCCGTCGGCATCCTGCAGAGTTGCCAGATAATCAAGCGGAGTATTGCTTGCCCCGCCCTTGGCAGGGCCTTTTTTTATCCAATCTTCCGGTTTTTCACCCGAAGCCAGGATGCCCTGAAGCGCCCAAGCCGTGGACGACGCACTATCATTCCATCCGCCGTTGTCTTTTTGTTTTTCTTTCAGGAATTTTTTTGCTTTTCCTAAAGCGTTTTTTACTTGTTCATCTGGGCTAAAAACTGAGAGCGCTTCCATCGAGGCGCCGGTCATATCCACGCTCTCGTCCCAGGAACTGTTTTCTCTCTGCCGGCCTAAGACGAAGGCGATATCATCGCTTATCATTTTTTCGTTTTCCCCATAGCCCGCATTCTGCAGAACAATCAGCGCGAAAATATCGTCGTTGTCTTCGTTTACATCGCCGAATTGTTTCCCGTCAAAACTGGAAGTTATTTTCCCGATATAATTTTCGCCGTTCCAGCCCCAGGGATTCAGGCCGAGAGACATTAAAGCCATCGCGCGCCTTTCATAGTCCGTCAGGCGGGCCTGCCCGTCCGGTAGGCGGGGATTTTCCATCTTTAATTCCCCCAAATACTTAATTAATTTTATGACCTGCTCCTGATAATTGCCCGTGGCTAGAGCCAAAGCGGTCCAGTCCGTGTAAATATCCGCGCCGAAGGAACCGTTTTCTTTCTGTTGCGCGATAATAAATTCAAAAGCCTTCTCTATATCAAATACGGCTTTGGTTGATTCACCAAGAACCCTCCCTTCATTTCTGTTTCTCCGACTTCCGCCCCCGCCCCCGCCCCCTCCGCTTTGCTCATTGTTTTCTGGAGGAAGTTCCGGAGCCGGCTCAACCGGATCTATAAAATTTAAAGAGATTAAATCATTGGGTTGCAGCTCGTATTGGTTCAAGCCGGTGGTTCCTTCGGTGTTATTTAAAGACCAGCTCCAATAATGATAAACATCGTTGTTGTCCTTGTCTTTGGTTGTAAAGCCGGCTATGTCCCCGAGGGAATTTAAAAAGGCGCCGGGAGCCCAATCCCAATTCCATTCGTTTTGAATTCCTGATTGCAGAATAGCGCAATAAGCCGTTATTTTCAAATCTGAAGTTTCACCATTATCGCTATTGCAAGCATCAACAGCTATATCTTGATCATATATTGATTCGGTGTTGGTCGCGATGGTCAAATGGATGGTGACTGGTTCTGGCACGGCCGGTGCTTCTTCTTCGACAATAGCCGGTGGTTCCGTTGTTTCCGTTTCTTCGGCGTGGGCCGCTCCCGTCATCGAAACCGATAAAATCAACGCCGTTAATAAAAATTTTTTTACGTTTTTTATGCTCATATATTTTTTTCATATTTCCAGGATACGACATCTCCCGGTTTTATCTTATAATTTGAAACTCCGACCGAGGCTTTTTTCCCGTTCACGTAATAAATCCAATTTTGATTCCCGTTTCCCTTCACTCCGTTGATTGTTTCGATAAATTTTCCCATTCCCGCATAATCTTTCTCCGTAAAATTTATTTTTTCTTCGCTTCGGAGCTCATCCATAAAATCGTAGACGGTCGTTTCTTTGGTTGCCGTGAAGGACAGAGGCAATTCTACACGATTGTTTTGAATTAAATCCGGCGCCGGGATGTTTTTTTGTTGAGAATAAAAATATGCGCCCCAAAATACGAGTATTATTCCAGCAACCAATATTATTATTGCTCTTGTTTTTCTCATAAAATAAAAAAATTCTGCCGAGGCAGAATTCCGGGGCCCTCAAAAAAGAGGGCAAAGAAACTTTTAGTCCTGCTCGGGATTAACAAAATGATTGGTATTCGGACTTGTCCCCCCGACTAAAGTCGGGAGACTTACCGTAGCGGCACTGTACTGGAATCAAACCAGTTTCCCCAATCATTCCTTTCAATTTTTAAATGAACTATTCTAGTATATACTTACTTTATAGTATGTCAAAACGAGCTGTGGAAAAACCCGTTCGAGTGATGGTTTTCGGGACTTTTGACGGCCTGCACCCGGGGCATGTTGATTTTTTCAGGCAGGCCAAAACTCTGGCGAAAGAGTGTTTTTTGATAGTGTCTGTCGCGCGGGACCAAAATGTTTTCAGAATAAAAGGAAAATATCCAGACAAAAACGAACGAGAAAGGATGAAATTGGTAAAAAAAAGTAAATTGGCGGATAAGATAGTTTTATCCGGTCTTAAGAACCATATTCCGCATATCGTAAAAGAGCATCCCGACATTATTGCCTTGGGCTACGACCAGAGGGTTTATGTGGAGGATTTAAAAAAAGATTTGAAAAATAAAGGTATTTTAATTAAAATTATTCGCCTAAAACCATATAGGGCAAGTGTTTATAAAAGTCACTTGCTTAAAAAAAGAAGCTAAATATAATAGAAATATGCAAGAAACAAATATAACAAAATTTTTTAAAAGAGTTTTTTCAAATAAAACTTTTATCTCCGCGTTTGTCACCAGTTTGTTGTCTTTGCTCGTAATTATCGCAATCGGGGCGGGATTGGTTTGGCATTACCGAGCGAATGTCTTCGGATATTTTGCCAAGGAGTATTTGAAAGAAGCGCAAAAATAGCAATGCTATAAATGCCGCGGAAAAAATTGTTGAGAAGCAATCAATTTTTTCGCAGGATTCTTTTGTGATTGACGCGGTGAAAAAGACAAATCCGGCGGTTGTCTCCATAATTATTTCCAAAGAAGTTCCCAAGTATGAAACTTACATCGATCCGAACCAACAAAATAATCCTTTCGGAGATTTATTCCCCAATTTCCCCGGTTTTAATTTCAATATTCCGCAATATCGGCAAAACGGCACGGAAAAGAAAGAAGTCGGAGGGGGTTCGGGGTTTTTTGTCTCGAGCGATGGGTTGATAGTTACCAATAAACATGTTGTTGACCAAAAAAATGTTGAATATACGGTTTTCACCAATGACGGAAAAAAGCACGGGGCCACAGTTATCGCTCGCGACCCAGTTTTGGATATTGCGCTTATAAAAATTGAAGGAAGCGGTTATCCGTTTCTCTCACTAGGCAATTCCGACTCATTGGAAGTGGGACAGAGTGTTATTGCCATCGGCAATGCCTTGGGAGAGTTTCGCAATACCGTTTCTGTCGGAGTTGTCTCCGGACTTGCCCGGTCAATCACGGCCGGAGATAATTCCGGGAAGTCGGAGGTCCTCGATCATGTCATTCAAACCGACGCGGCGATTAATCCGGGGAATTCCGGAGGGCCCTTGCTTAATTTACGGGGGGAGGTGGTGGGGGTTGATGTTGCCATCGTCCAGGGTTCGCAGAATATTGGTTTTGCTTTGCCGATAAACAGCGTGAAGGGCGTGATAGAATCAGTAAAGCAGACCGGCAAAATCGTCCGCCCGTATCTAGGGGTGCGGTATGTGGCGATTACTGCCAGTCTAAAAGAGAAAAATAATCTGACGGTAGATTATGGGGTGCTGGTGAAAGCGGGAGCCAGCGCCGACGAGCTAGCCGTGATTCCAGGCTCTCCGGCCGATAAAGCGGGTATCGTGGAGAATGACATCATTTTGGAAATTGACGGGGTAAAATTGGACGATAAAACCAGCCTCGCCTCCATCATCCGCGGAAAAACAGTCGGGCAAGTAATCACTCTAAAAATTCTTCACAAAGGCGCCGAAAAAACTGTTTCCGTCCCCCTCGAAACGGCGAAGGATAATTAATTATTCCCATTAAATTAATCACCACCTCGCTCCGACCTTAGTCGGAGCTCTCCTCCTCAACAAGGAGGAGAGGGTGCGAACTCAGTTTCCTCCCCGCCTAATTTAGGAGGGGATTAAGGGGTGGTTAATTTTGATTTAATTTTATCTACAACCCTTTTTGTTTCCGTACCTACTTCATTATTTGTGAAGCGCAAAACTTTTATATTTAATCCTTCAAAAAATTCAGTTCTGACTTTGTCATATTCTTTGTTTTCCTTTTTAAAATGTTGCGGTCCGTCAATTTCAATTACTAACTTTTTTGATGGGCAATAAAAATCAACAATATATCCTCCGATACTGTGTTGTCTTCTCCACTTAAAGCCCACCTTTGAGTCTTTAAGTTGCATCCATAACAAAATTTCTTCGGGAGTACTTTTATTCCTGAGTTCTCTTCTTCTCTCCAGAAGTTTAGTTATATTGTGGACAATTTTCATGTTGCAACTTTTTTATCCTCCCCTCCTTGTGGAGGAGGGGTGCCTTTCAGGGCGGGGTGGTGGCTAAATATCGCTTTTTCGGATAGTGGAGGAGAGGTAAACCCCGTAGAGCATTAAAGTTCCCAGAATGATGTAGATAAATTGAAAAGAAGGGATAAAGGAGAAAACCGCAAAGGCAACCACCGGGCCGATAATGTAGGCGATAGGGGAAGCACTGCGATAAACCCCCACAAATTCGTCATTTTCAGATTTGATGTGCTTGAAAAAATAAGCGTCGCTCATCACTTCAATCGTAGCCGCGCCTACCCTGGTGGTAAACAGAAGTATGGCCCACACCCACAGCGAATGTTCCCGGACGAAAAAAAGCGAAAAAGTTGCCAGGGCCGCTACGGCAAATCCGAACATCAGAATTTTTCTCTCGCCGATTTTGTCCGCGTATTTTCCCGCTCGAAAGGGCACCAGGATAAAGGGCAAGAGCATGATGGCGAACATCAGGCCGATTTCTTTCCAACTGAATCCCAAATGCGCGTACAGGTATATCGGCGTATAGACGACCATCCAGCAGTAAAAAAATTGGAGCAGGAAACTCAGGCCGTACGCGCGGAACAGATTTTTATTTTTGAAGAATCCTTTTACGTACTTGACCGATTTTATTTTATCGTAGTCCGGATCCGGTATGTTTTTCAGGTTCAAAAGCGACACCAGGAAGAACAGCATCATTATCGAAAAGCCGACGAAATAAATCGTTCTGAACGAAAATCCGCCTAAAAACGTTCCGGATAATAATTGGGCAAAAATCCAGCCCAAGTTACATATGACCAAATAAATGCCTCTGATTTTTCCAATGGCCGGATCTTTGGAAAATATCTTCAAAATTTCATCCAAAGAAAAAACTATCAGGGTATTCATGGAAAAACCCAGCATAAAGGCGGCGACTGCGCCCCAAATATTTTCTGTCCAAGAAAGCGCCAAAAAGGAAAGGGCATCGAGCAGAACCATCAGGAGCAAAAATTTATATCCGCCTATTTTCTTGAATATTTTCGGCGCCAGCAGAAGCGCTAAGATGGAGCTCGCCGACCCCAAGACATAAATAATGCCGACAAATTTTTCGCCGACAAAAGAAGATATAAAACTGGAGTTTATGTAGGACGCTAGGGCAATCGGCAGGGAAAACAAGAAACCGGCTAAGTATATTATTTTTCTGCTGTGTTTCATCTTTTGTCTTAGACGCTCAAAATTACCGGGATAACCAAAGGCCTTTTGGCTGTTTTTTGGTACAGGAATTTAGAAATGTTTTCGCCCAGGCTGGCCTTGATGTAATCGAAATTCATTTGGTTCCCATCAAAGCGATTGTCCGACCGGGCAGGCATCTTGGCGGTTGTATCCTCTATTGATTTTTTAATGATAATTCTTACCTGGCGCAGAAGCTCCTGATTCTCTTTCAAATAGACAAATCCGCGGGAGATCAAGTCCGGAGACTTTTTCAATTTTCCAGTTTTGGGGTCGAGGAGCGCGATGACGACGAACATTCCATCCTGGGCGAGCATCACGCGGTCGCGGATGACGATATCCTGCGTATCGCTGATGGAAGCGCCGTCCACCATCATGGCTCCGGAAGGCGCATGTTCCTTGCGCAGCGCTATTTTTTCCCCATTGGCGGGAATTTCGATTATGGAGCCGTTATCCGGAACGATTATATTTTCTTCCGGCATGCCGATTTCCAGGGCAAGTTCCTTATGGAGTTCCAGCATGAAATGATTGCCGTGGATTGCAACGAAAAATTTCGGATGAGTTTTTTTGTGGAGCCATCTTATGTCTTCCTTATTGCCGTGGCCGGTAGCGTGCACGCCCGCCGTGCGGTAGCTGATGATTTTAACGCCCTGGCGCGAGAGGCCGTCTTTCATTTTTTGGACTTGGAGTTCGTTGCCGGGCACAATGGAAGAAGAGAGTATTATAGTGTCTCCCTTATGTAAGGCGAATTTTTTATGCGACTTGTTGGCGGCGCGATTGAGCGCGGCGAATTCTTCGCCCTGGGCGCCGGTCATCAAGATAATAACTTTATTGGGCGGATAATTTTGAGCTTCTTCGAGCGATATCATGGTGCCTTTTTTCGGCTGGAATAATCCTGCTTCTATCGCCACTTCGATGTTTGTTTTCATCGAACGTCCGTCTATCGCTATTTTTTTACCCAAAGATTCGGCGAATTTTACGATGAAAGCCAGTCGGGTGATGTGCGAGGCGAAAGCGGCGATGATTATTCGTCCGTGTATTTTTTTTATGAGATTTTCCAACCCTTGGTGAACCTTTATTTCCGGCAGGGAAAACCCTTCGTTTTCAATGTTGGTTGAATCAGTCATCAAAAGAAGCACCTTCGCTTTGTCGAAAATCGAATATTCCTTTTCTTCTTCCGCGGAGACGATTCCGTCCACTTGGTCCAGTTTGTAATCTCCCGGGGTCACAACCCATCCGTGTTCGGTTTCTATGATTACTCCCATAGAGTCGGGGATCGTGTGGGTAACGCCGAAAAATCTGACTTTTATTTTTCCGCAGGTTATGACCGAGTCTTTTTCCACGATATTTTCTTTCATAGGGGGCAGGTGTGGAAATTCCGCCTGGCGCTTTCTCATCATCAAGATCGAAAGATTTCTGGAGTAAACCGGCGGATTGCCGATGCGCGAAAGGACCAAGGGTGCGCCTCCAATATGGTCCAAATGCGCGTGTGTGATAATAAGCGCGCGTATCTTATCTTTGCGTTCTTCCAGGTAAGTTGTATTGGGAATGACATAATCGATTCCCGGGGTGGCGTCGGTGGAAAAGTGCATGCCGGCATCGATGACGATAATATCGTCGCCGATTTCAATGGCTGTCATATTCTTTCCGATTTCTTCCACTCCGCCTAAGGTAATGACGCGGACTACTCCTTTTTCCGGAGGGGGTATTTTTATGCTCCCTGCGTTTTTCGGATGGTTCCTAGAATCAAAAGGGCGGACCCCTTTGCCGGAGGAACCATATTTTTTCTTGGCATATTGGTAAGTAGAGCTTTTGGTCGGTTTTTTTCTCTCTTGCACAGGCGGAGCTTGAGCTGGTTTTTCCGGTTCAATGCTGAGTGAAGAAAAAGATAATCTTGTTTTTTTTGTCATTTTTTAATTATTTAGAAAATATTTTCCAGACATTTTCTGTCTTGGTGTACCATGAATATATATTTAAGAAGCGGTCTGCAGGGGATGTGATATGATCGATGGAAAACCCCATCAAGTTTTTAGACACTACATATATGAAATTTGGACTGTATAGGAAGACCGCCGGCATATCTTTTTTGATTTCATCTTCGAATTGGGCGTATTTTTTAACTCTTTCCTGTTCGTCTTGGGTGGTAAACGCTTCTTCCAGGATTTTATCCACTTTGGCGTTGGTGTATAAAGCGACGTTAAGCCCCGGGTCTTTTCTTTGCGAAGAATGCCAGAAAGCGTACAGGTCCGATTCGTTATTTATGATTTGCCCGAAGAGAAGAGCGTCGTATTTGCGCGGGCGGATTACGCTTTGATTCAAATTGCCAACCTCGAAAGTTTTGATGTCGACTTTCATGCCGATGGCGGAAAGGTCCTGCCTGATCAGTTCAGCGGTCAGGGCGAGTTCCGGAGCGTTGCCGGTGGAGATGGAAAATTGGAGCGTGGCGGTCGTTTTCTTTTTGTTTTTATCGGCCGTGGTTTTTTGCAAAAATCCGTCCGGACCTTTCGACCAACCGTCCTTGGCCAAGCTGTCTTGCACGTTTTTCAATATTTCTTCGCGGGTTGCCCCGTTTCCTCCGGCCAACTTCTGGTACGCGATCATGTTGGGCGGGATGGGGTCATCGATCGCGATTCCGTACCCGAAAAGCACTTCTCGGGCTATTTTATCTTTGTCGATCGCCTGATCGATCGCCTTGGTGATGATTTTGTCGGTAAAGAGATTGTTTTGGTTTTGATTAAAGAAAAGCCCGAAGACCCGCGGCAACACCGAAGATTCCACTCGATAGTTCTTTTCCTTCAGATCATCCGCGTTCGAAGGAGTGATCGAACTTACCTGATCGATGGCCCCCTCTTCGAGCGCGCGGATAAGGTCGTCTTCGTTCGAATAAAAATGCAGATTTATTGTCTTAATGAAGGGCTCGCCCAATATAAATTCTTCAAATGACGTCAATTCATAAGAATTTATAATCCCTGAAGATTCCTTGGCGACGCTTTTTATCATATAGGGCCCGGAGCCGACGGGGGCGGTATTGGCATCATTGAGCTCGATCGGCGAGTTGTCCCATAAGGATTGGGGCATTATGCCGAGCGTCGCGTTTTCCAAAAATGACGGGCGGGGTTGCCTCAAAGTAAACTCAATCGTCATGTCGTTTATTTTTGCGGCGGTTACGCCGTCCCAGTGCACTTTGTGTAGGCTCTTGATGACCGAGTCCTTAGCTTTGTTTACGGTAAAAATCACGTCGTCCGCGGTGACGGGTTTCCCATCCTGAAAATATATTTTATCTTTCAGGGTAAAAGTATAGCTCAACCCGTTTTGGGATATCTCGTATTTTTCCGCCAAATCCGGGGTCAGGGTCCCGTCCGGATTTTTTCTCATTAGGCCGGAATAAATGAGCGAAACCAGATCCTGATCGACTGAAGAATTCGCCAAAATCGGGTTTATGAAGCGCGGAACGCCGATAATTCCTTCGGAAATGGATCCTCCCCGAAAAGGCACTTCTACCATCAGAGATTTATTGATGCTCTGGAGTATCGATACCGTGCTTATGAAAAGCGCTAAAACCAGCGCGGCAAAAATGATCTTTTCGTTTTTTGAAAAAGCGGTAAAAACTGAATTTATCTCGTCTTTTTTGGGCAATTTAAAATTGCGTATCCGGCTATAAAGTTTTTCCATGATTTAAGAAATTTTGACGTAATTTGGCAGAGCGAATCTTTCCTATTGAGCTTCTATCATTATATAACTGGGTACAATATAATTAGCTCATTCGTTCGGGATAATGAGTAAACTCATTATCCCTCTCTTACTTGCTAATTATAGACAAAAGTGCAAATAAAGCAAAAAGAATTCCACAAACAAGAGTCAGGTAAAAAAGGGTCTTTTCGAAGCCTCGGCGGGTATGATGGAAAGATTCATTGTCGCTTCCGCCCAGGGCGCCCCCCAAACCGGCCGCCGATTGCTGGAGCAGTATGGCCGCCACCAGTATTACCGAAAGGATAATCTGCGCGTAAGGCAGTATTTTAGCTACTAAACTCATGGGGTAATTGTCGCATATTTGCCAA
>LCGX01000039.1:2193-21590 GCA_001000035.1 Candidatus Nomurabacteria bacterium GW2011_GWF2_43_8 | reverse complement strand
GCGGCGTCGCTCCATCAGACTTTCGTCCATTGTGGAAGATTCTCGACTGCAGCCACCCGTAGGTGTATGGTCCGTGTCTCAGTACCATCGGTGGGGGTCCGCCTCTCAGCGCCCCTAGACGTCATCGCCTTGGTAGGCCATTACCCTGCCAACTAGCTGATATCGCACAGGCCACTCCCTTAGCGTTAAAACTTTACCCATCGACTTGCGTCTCAGGGACCATCGTGTATTAGTCCGTCTTTCGACGGATTATTCACGACTAAGGGGGGTGTTCCTATGTATTACTACCTCGTTCGCCACTAATCTTTTAAAACCTTTGACTTGATATAATCTCATCTCTGAAAATAAAAGATTCGTTCGACTTGCATGCCTTATCCACGCCGCCAGCGTTCATCCTGAGCTAGGATCAAACTCTAACTAAAAGTTAGTTTGCAAAGCAAACTAATCCTGAGCTTGTCGAAGGATAATTATCCCTCGAGTTCCCTCGGGATGAAAATTGCTTTGCAATTTTCAGAACGAAACAAAACAAAAAACAGCACTTCGCAAACTCAGTGTTTACGACATTTTTTTGTTTTTACTTTGCCCTAGCTCGAATTATTACTCAAAAAAAATAGAACAGACTTGCACCTGTTCTCAAAACCTATTTGGTTGTCAAAGAGGATTATTTATCCGCCTTTGGCGGAAATTAAAACGTCATTCCACTAAAGGAAAGACGTGGGGAAAGTATATACCAACGCAAATGGGGTGTCAAGCACCAAAAATGCTTTCATTTAAGGGTATTTATGGTAAGATTATAGGTATATGGCTACTAAATTAATTTATTTTGTACGACATGGGGAAACCGAGTTTAACGCGGAGGGCGTCCGGCAGGGTCCGGAAGGACCTTTGACCGCGAAAGGCCGGGAGCAGGCCCTCGCCACCGCCAAAAGATTCCCGAAGGAAAATGGCCGTCCACAGGTCATCATCGCGAGTCCTTATGAACGGACAAAAGAAACGGCGGGAATTATCGCCAAAGAATTGAATATGAGGAAAGTGGAGTATTCGGATCTGCTAAAAGAAAGAAGGAACCCGTCTGAAGTGGTCGGGCACTGGGGCGGAGAGCCGGAAGTACGGCAAATCATCGACCGCATTGACAAAAGCTATCACGCCGACGACCTGCGCGTCTCCGACGAAGAAAATTTTAGCGATCTAAAAGCCCGAGCAAAAAAATTATTGGTTTTCATTAAGCGCCGGAGCGAAAAAAGAATTATTATGGTAACGCACGGAATCTTTTTGAAAATGATCATCTCCTTCATGACTTATGGTGACACTTTGACCGCTTCCCAGTACAACACCCTTTCCTATTTCAATCCGATCAACAACGCCGGCATGGCTATCTGTTCGTATACTCCGCACTGGTTCAAGGAAGGCGAATGGAAACTTCTCGTCTGGAACGACCTCGCCTAAATATTTTTATTTTTTATCCCCCGGTTTGTCCAAATCCGAAACCTGCAGCGGGCTCACCACTCCCGGTGGAGCCATTTCAATGGCGCCGAATTGCTTTTCATAATTTTCCACCTGCTTGCCTATCCAAATGGAGATGCTTTTCATTACCTGGGGCGTAGTAGCAAAAGAATCCAGATTGTTTCCCGATGTCAGAGCGAAAGAAAAAATTTCCTTGCCGTGCGCGCCAATCGCGCCGTCGATGAATTTCTTCGGCAGTTGGTTCATATCCACTTTTTTCGGATCAATCATGTGTTTTTTCAATTAAAACCTAAAACTTGAAGTAAGAAGAAAGGCCGCCAACAATCGGGAGCATTTTTTCTTTTTTCTGCACCACGTTCACGATGCCGATAATGGCCAAGACGAGAATCGCGAGATTTATCAGCTGAGCCAGCGCCCATAACTGCCAGAAGAACATCGAGCTCAAAACCCAGAGAACGATCTCCAGACACAGCAGGACCAAACCCTGTTTGATGTGAAATTTCACGAAAGAATTATTTTTTGAGGTGAGATAAGAAATGATAACCAGCGGTCCGAGATATGAAAGAATTCCCATCAGAACATTCGATTCAACGCCGGTGCTTTCGTTTTTGTTCTGCGAACCTTGCGACGCGCCGGTTGCACTATTGTTTTGCATGTCGTCCATAAATTTTTTTTTATTAAAATAATAATAAACCACTATTTCATTTTTTCCGCATCAACCTTAGACATAAATTTGAACATATTGCCCCCGCATTTAGCGCATTGCCCTTTGGCGGAATATCGACCGTTTTTTTCTTCTATGATAATGTTTGTCATCACCTGCATCGTCGGCTTGTTGTTCGCGTCCCTATCACTCATGCACAAAGCTTTAAGTTCTTGCATAAAAAAGTCAATTAAATTATTAATGCCCCAATTATACCATATCCCGACAAAAACTCTTTTATTGTCCGACTAATTCCAACTCCGAGTATGCGAACACACCATCATAGGCTCGCATCACTAGTTGGTAGGCCATCACCGAACTTACAATGGTAAAAATCAAGAGAAACAAAAGCGATTTATTGTGCTGGGATAATTTGCTCATGCTCATATAAGTATTATAACATTTAATCTTTTATTTGCTACCGCATACCTGTATCGCAACCTATCGCGACAGATACATATTGGCCGCTTTTTACTTCGACCGATACACCCGGGCACATTGGTAAAATATCGCCACCTTGGGCTTTTAAAACATATGTGCCCGGATTAAGGTCGACACTGAATATTCCTTTTGAGTCGCTCTTTGTTGTTTTTACGACTTGCGTAGTTCCACTCACGAGAACATCAATCGTGGTTGAATAAAATCTCGGAGCGCAATCGGGGTCATAAGGGACAGGCTCCGGGCCAGGACAAGTCGGACTGAGGGTTACCACTCCGGTCACGCCGCTTTTTTCAGACGGAACAGGGTTGGGACTAGGACATGGAGCAAACTCACAATTCGGTCCGCCTCGGCCTATGTAAGAGCCGTCCGGGCACTGTTTTACGTCTTGTGTGCAAACAACAGGATTATCAATGGGATTAATATTTTGTTCTACGTCCGTATTTGTATCAGGTGCAGGTACGGGAACAGAAGGACTGGAGGCCAAAAAGGCCGCACCGACGATGATTAAAATTGCAATAAAAATCAAAACGGTCGATTTGTTCATACCCAATTATAATCCATAATCTACTTTATTGTAAAATCGTCCAACCCACCGGTGGCCTCCGCCCACTTTACATCCACCTTTTCCACCTCGGCATTGTCCGGCCCGTACTTGCACCACTCAATTATCCGATTCAAATCTTTGTCTTCGCCTTCCGCCACAATTTTCACTGTTCCGTCCGGCTCGTTTCCGACAAAGCCGACCAGATTCAATTTCCCCGCCTCGATCCGGCTTATCTCCCGAAAAAACACCCCTTGCACCTTCCCGTGAATTTTTAATTCTACTCTTTTTCTCATAAATATTATTATTAACGACATCCTTACAAACTCCAGTTTGTTGAGATGACCCTTATACACTCCGCGCTAAACGATCAAGCTTGCTCTTTCATTTTTACCAAGGTCACTACATTGCTTCCCTCATCGTGTCCAAACTCAAAAATCGGAGCCGTCGTCTTTATTCCACGGCGATGCGTCTTCACCATATTTTCTTCCGTCTTCGAATCTTCTAAAATCTTGTTGCTAAAGCCCAGTCCTTGGTCCTCTATTCGTATAAAAACTCGCTCCGGGCTCACTTCCACGTGCACTAGAATTTTTTTATTTTTTTTCTCCGGATGCGCATCCAGTTCCGCTTTAATAAGTTCTCCTAGATTGTCATCCTCTTTTTTTTTGCTCACTTCGAGGTTCCCGTGCGCTATAGCATTGATTAATATTTCATGAAACCCATACGCCATGCGATAAACTTCAATTTCGCTCCAGCCGGCTTTGCGTAGTCTTCTGGACAACTCTTTCTCCGCCGGCGGTAAAATATCCAAGCCGGTATGAAGTATCCAGTCGTTCCCCTTTATTTCAATGTTGTTTCCAGCCGATACTCCTTCCATGGTTGGGATTATATCACACCAATCAATCCAGGAAACTATTCGCCTATTCCCTCCGGGGGGCGGGCAAGCGCGCGAATTAGAGATAGGGGGAGAAGTGACATTCTCACATTCTTGAGAATGTTAGAATGTTATGTTAGAATGTTAGAATGTTAGAATGTTAGAATGTTAGAATGTTAGAATGTTAGAATGTTAGAATGTTAGAATTTGGAGATAAAGTCGCAGAAGATTTTCCCGTAAGGAGAAACTTCGTGCTCCACTTTCCTCCCTTTATATTCTTTATTTAATAATCCCGCCTGCACCAAACGCCTCGTATGTTCGGAAATTGTTTTTATATTGCAATCAAGACTTTCTGAAATAGATTCCAGGGTTATGCTTGGATTTTTTGCCACTAAGAGCAAAATCGCGATACGACGGTGATTGGCCACTCCTTTAAAATGCCTTTCTAGTTGTTTTGCTGTTTTTACTTTGTTTGTTTTCATAGATCTATTATATCACATTCTGACATTCTTGAGAATGTTGGAAGGTGGGGATAAAAAAGGTATTGGAAGGGGTGGGAGAACATTCTCATATTCTTGAGAATGTTGGAATGTTGGGAGGGAGATAAGGTATTGGCGAAGGTAAGTAATACTTTACGTAAAAGTTCTAATGGGAATTTTTTTTATTTTCGCAAGAATCGTTCTTGCTATTCAGAATTTAAATTCTATTCACAAAACACCACTTCTTCTAGTAAAATTCCCAACTGCTTCGCAAGCCACGCTCGCGCAGTTTCTTGATCACCGAGAGCATCAATCAGTTTATTTTCCAGCGCAAGCGAGCCTGGCATTGAAGAACCATCAGCAAGTTTTGCAACTTGCTCAACTGGCAAGTTTCTATTTTCCGCAACTATTTTCACAAAATATTCATGCCATATTTTTAAGTCACGCTCAAGTAAATTTCGCTCGTCAGAAGTAAGTGGCTTATCGGGGTTCCCGTAATCTTTAAATTTTGCCGATGAAAGAGAAATATATTGCAAACCCTCGTTAGTATTTTTTGCGGTATTTTCTAAATAAGACATAGTCACACCGATACTTCCAACATCAGAAAAAGGAGAAGCGATTATTGTCTTCGCGCCTGTTGCTAACATATACGCGCCAGATGTTCCTGTTTCTCGTATAAGAGCTACAACTGGTAATGAAGAATGTTTGAATCCATTTGCAATAATTTCTGAGGCAACAGGTGTACCACCACTCGAATCAATCCGAGCAAGGACACCGAGAATATTCGGATCATTCTCCGCTTGATGAAGGGTAGAAAGCACATCATCTGGGTTCACAGAAGGAGGCATTTCGTTTCCACTTCCATCTTGATCCGCTCCGGCGTAAGGAATAATGTCCCCAGTTATCGGGATAATGGCAATATTGCAATAACCATCACTTATTTTTATACTTGCGTTGTATCCGCTCCATTCATCATTCCAAGAACCGTATATTTGAAGTCCGACAGCAAACACAACAATTACCGCCACAGCCCACAATATAATTATCTTTAGTTTTTCTTTGATTTCCATTGGTTTGATTTTAACATTTTTTACTTAACAAACCAAACTATTCGCCTATTCGCGCGAATTAGAGATAAGAAAAGAGAAAAAGTGACATTCTCACATTCTTGAGAATGTTGGAATGTCGGAATGGGGGTTAATCGGCAAAATTCTGAACCTCCTCCGCTTCGTCTAAACTTAAGTCATTTTCTTTTGCTACCTCAAATGTTTCTTCGTCCATATTATTTTTTAATTATACAAATTCTAAAACTTTTTTAATAATTTTTTCTCCATCTTCAACCGACTTCCTACACAACCAAAGAACATTAACATCACTGTCCTCAAACAAGAATGATACCCATTTTGTAATTTCTGTTTTTAATCCTTGAGATAAGGGCACAATACCCTGATTGGTAAATTTTACTGGAACACCACCTATTGATACTTGAACACCTTCTCCCTGGTGTATAGAAAAGTTGGGATTGTCGATAGGTATTGTCACGCTGATATTTTCTGTTTTTGCTGTCATGGTTTTGTTTTCTACTCTGATTTGGGGTGTTAATTTTTTATGTTTATCTATCGCCAAACTCGAAAGTAATTTTAACCAAGAATATTCTACATTATATGGCTGAACTGAATCTAAAAATTGATAGAAATTTGGATGATCTAATTCAAGGTTGATCATATTTGCTCTACTCAAAACTGATTTCAGATCTTCTTTCTTGGAAACTATCGGAAAATAAACTTTTGTTGCTTTTTTCTCGGAATCGGAAAGGTTAGGAAAATAATGTTTTTCAAAAAATTTATAAACAGCTTGATCTAATAAATGTCGTATTTTCAATAAAACTTCTTGAGATAAATTTTTAGTTTTTCCAGAAACATTTTTGGCTTGCAAATCATCATTACAAGCTTTTTCTAACTCTCGCATTAGTTCTTTTGCTCTTTCTATTTGTGACTGAATATCCTCGTCCATAAAATTATTTCAACAGTTCGTATTCGAATAATTTTGGCTGAATTTCTGTTTCATAATATTTATTAAGTTTCATTTTTAGGGCCACTAGTTTTGTGTTTAATTGCGGATAATCATAAACCACTGTGTCATTTTCATCTTTTTTATTAGTATTTAGTTCATCGTCTATTTGGTATGTTCCGTAAGTATATTTAGAGTTGTAATTTTGGGTTTTATTGGCTTCGTTCAATACTTCTTTAAATGAAGATAAAAGTTCTTTTTCTATTTCTGAAAGTTTGAATGATTTTAACTTTTCACTAGCAATAGTTTTACCATCAAAACACAATTCATTTCTGTAAAATCGTCCATCGGATCCGTCAAAAGACCGGCATTTATTAAAGTATGACAAACAAGCATAAATCAAACAGGATTTTAGAAAATTGTTGTCTGTTTTATATTTTTCTCCTCCGTCTGAAGTTTTAAAAATTGTACCCTTTTCCCACCACCGATTACCAGAATCATATTTTCCGGCAGCAAAAAGAGGCAATTTTTCTAAATAATTTCTAGTATGTATATAAAAGCCATGACCATCATATAATCCGCAACGGACTAGTGTCGTTGCGAGTCGAGGATGATCAAACCCAAACTCTCTTGAAACTAAATATCCAATAATTGATTTGTTGAAGACTGGCTTAATTGAAGCATTAGTATATTGCTTTTTTGATTCTGTTCCATCTAACTCTAGCAAAACACCAACATTATCCTCATTAGATGTTTCATATTTTTCATACAATTTACTAATAAGATTATGTGCTTTTTTAATTATTACTTCATGTAAAGCTAAAATTTGAATATCATTTGTATCTGGTGTAACTTGATCAATATCATAAGCTTGTAATGTAAGTTCTTCCCTACTTTCTCTTAGGTTCTGCCACAATATACAACTAATAGCCGACGGACCTGCATGAAAATGCACACGATTAAACAAACAACCATCAATAAACTTATGTTCTCCAAGACCAAGAGACTTCCAGTATTTAATAGGGCTAAACAATATATAATAATCGTTGAATTTGTTTAAATAGTATCTATAAGCGGTTGATATGAAAAGATTCGACAAATCATTTAGTGCTGGACCTTTTAATTCTCCTCGTAATTGTTCTTTTGCATAACTTGTGTACCCCTTAATAGCTGTGGTGTGACTATTACTAGCAGTGTCACGAAAAGGTGGATTTTCAAATAAAATGATATTGGTTAATTCAGTAATAGATTTAATGTATTCTTTGCTCATACCAATCGCTTTCTGCCCAACAATAAATTGTTGGCTTAAAGCGTCCCCGCCGTTGACCAAAGCTTCCTTGTTGGAAATCTCTCCAGGCGGAGGAATAATCATTTTAACTTTGTTACCAATCCTTTCGTTCAAAACAATCCATTCTTTCAATTCATAGGTATTAACAATGGTATGCGACAATTCATTATCAAAAATATAATCATTAATGTTTATTTTTGTTTTAAATTTTTCTAATTGACCAACTGTGATTTGATTAAAATCGTCATATTTAACAAGAGAAAGAACGTTTGCTTTATCTTTCAAATATTTTTCCACAAATTCGTTCGAAAGATATTTGTGCAGTTCGCTGATAGTAATATCTTTTACCAATTTGTCTGTTAAAAATTCCTGAAGATTACCAGTACCAGCACAACGATCAAGAATAATATAATTATGATTCTTTGGAATCTGAGCAATGGCCTTACGGACAAATTCAGTAGCCTTCTTACAATAAACAGGCGGTGTATAAAAAGCGCCAAGTTCCTTACGATGCACTGGGTCGTTTAGTAGATCCATTATATATTTGAAGTCTTTTTCCTCGCCTTTCCACGGATAAATTAGTTTTTTAAAATATTTTGGTTCTCGAAATTCTTCAAAGAGTTTAATCTTGGTAACTCCGGGATTTTCGGCATAAAAACGATTAGCCCAACCGACAACATCATAGATATCGATATGAATTTTCACAAACTCTTCAGCGCCAAGAATTTCGGTCAATCTTGAAAGTCCTTTAATGTTACTAAAGTTAATAACCTCTGGCTTTTCCTTTGTAGTAAATTCATCATTGCCTTTACTGGCAGCACCAACATAAATTTTTTCAATGTTCTTCAAAAATTTTTCAGAATCAAAAAGGTAAGCTTTTTCTTCATTGAGAGCCACTAATAATATATTTTTTGGTATAGAATTTCCTCTAATGCGAAGATGACTAAGATATTTGACAGCTTGAAAAATAACCTTGTTAATATTTGCAATGGTTAATTTAAATTCAAAAAGCGTACCTTTGTAGACGCCGTCTGTATTGTTTGTTAGTTCTACCTCCGTAGAAATCTTCAAATCTTCAAAAAATTTAATTTGACCTTCACGTTCGGATTTAAAACTTTTACTCATAATTTGCATTCTACTCCAACCCAACCCCAAATTCAAATTACACCAGAGATAAATCAGTTTTTAGTAGATTAAATAAGGGTAAAATAGTAATCCACAGGTACTTGATTTTTATGTTGCCGGTTGCTATACTACCCATATCACGACGAAAAAGGTTCCGAACGGTTAATTGCCTAAGGAGCCTTTTTCATTTCTATCTTTTTTCTAACATCCCTATCATCAAGTGCGGCAAAAAATGGAGCACCAAGTTTCTTATATAATGACGAAGCTCTTTCTCTGTCAGGGAATAAGACTTTTTCAAGTTTTGTTTCTGTAATTAAAAAATCTACTAGTTGTTTGTAATCACCATCCCCAGAGACAAGTACAACCTTATTAAAATCTTCTCGATAATAAAGTTTTTTCATAACATATAAAATAAGATCAGAATCAACGTTGCCTTTCTTTTTACCGAGCATAAGTGATGTATGCTCTCTAAACACTAAAATAAATCCCGAGCTTTGAATGTTCTCATATAAAGATTGTTGTGATTCGTCTAAAAATCCTAAAAAATAAAAAGCTTTTTCTACATTATATTTTTTCTCAAGATATATGCGAAATCGCGCAAGATCAATTTTCCATGGATCGGTTTCCCTTTTGGCTGTACCCATGTATAAATTCTGTCCATCTATGAAAGCGTAATTTTTGTCATTTTTCACTCACTTATTCTACTCCAATCTGCCTTAAATTCAATCCTCTTTCGCCAAGGCTATGAAAGGAGAAGTCCCCCTTCGCGCAAGGCTTCAGAAGGATAAATCCACCACAAAAATACTCAATTTGAGTTTAATTTCTGATTTATCTCGTTTTTTATAAATTCCCTATCGAAATCAGTTGTTTTAAGGTGTAAAATTGGAAGATCAACGATCTTGGTTAAATCATCAATGAATTTGTCCCTAGTTTGCTTGTTTTTCAAATTATGAACCCTACCGTCAAGCTCAATAACAAGCCGCGGCACAATTCGTCCTTTGTCACATAAAACAAAATCAGCTGATTTGCGATCAATACTACTCCGATATTTTCTCTGTTCAGTAAAAGACATTGGTTTTACCTCTACAAGGTGGCTATAATTGACCTGGGGGAAAATATAGTACTGGTCACCAAATAATTCTAAAAGAATCTTATATAGATTAAATTCGTTGACTGTATCAAAAAGAAAATTTTTTCGTTTATATACGGATAAATCTTTTTTTTCACCCTTTAGGAAAGAAACCACAACGACAGCGAGCACAACCACTATGAGCAAAAATATAAATCCGGGTGGCATAATTAGACCTATTTTACTCCTCCCCATCCCGAAATTCAATCCCATTAGAGCCGACGAACACGTACTTGGCGAGTCCTGCCTCTAACGGGACAAGCCCCAAAAGTAGAGCCACAATACATCTCTGGCGAATTCTACTTCTAATCCTGAACGACAAGCTAACGGGACTCTGCGAGGAATTTAATCAAATTGGCTATATGCTCATCGAGAGCAATACCCAGCGCTTCGCAGCCTCTTTTTATCGATTCTCGATCAATGCCGGAGGCAAAACCCTTTTCGGCCAGTCGTTTCTTGATAGAGCTTACTTTCATCTCGCCGTACGGAACGGGATTTAATTTACGGTACGCATAGAAAATTCCAGAGATCTCATCGCAGGCCATGAGCGCGGAGGAGAGCTTGGTGTCGGGAAGCGTGGTAAACCCGTGATAGCCGTACGCATGCGCTTCGACCGCGTGAATCAATTCCTCCGGGTAGCCCCACTTCGCAAACCATTTGAGAGATTCCGCCGGATGCAGGTCCGGATACTCTTCGAAATCAATATCGTGCAGAAGCCCGGTGATATACCACAAATTCTCATCCGCGGCAAAAACTTTCGCGTAGCCCTCGAGGGCGGACGCCACCATCCCAGCATGGTATCTCTGATATTCATCTTTCACATGTTCTTTTAAAAGCGTTCGCGCTTCTACTTTGGTCGGTAATGGCATAAAATTATTGAATTTTTGCGCAGTGGAAAATAAATTTCAGGGCAATTTTGAATGATGAAAGCTATTTCTTGTGTTTTTTCATTCTACTCTTTCCACCTCATTTTAACAACCCAAAAAGCGCCCTTGCGGATTTGGATTTAAGAAGTTAAATAAGGGTAAAATAGTAATCCACAAGGGCTTGACTTTTTGTCTGAAATTGCTATACTACCCATATTACGACGAAAAAGGTTCCGAACGGCTAACTGCCTAAGGAGCCTTTTTCATTTCTATCTTTCTCATTCTTGCAAAAACAGTTCTTGTCACCTCCAAAAAGCACCCTTGCGGGTGCTTTTTGGAGAAAGTTATTTCTTCGCTTTCTTTGGTTTCTTTTTTTTAGACTTTTTCTGACATTGACTCTATAAAATCATTTATCTTTTTAATTTCATGGTCTTTATTCTCTGGCTTACTTTCCGCAACATTTCGGGCAAACTCGTAGATATCTTGATTGCTCGCTTTAGGTATCCGGTGATTGCTAATTAAAAATACAAGGAGCGTCGTAACAGCAATTCTTTTATTTCCATTTTGAAAAGGATGATTTTTAACCATCAGATAAAACATAATTGCAGCCTTGGCTACAAGTCCGTTGTATAAACTTTTACGATCGAAAGTTTGAAACGGTGTTTCAATACAACTTTCAAGTTTTAAAGGGAAACGAGTTTCAAAGTCAGGGATAGGTTCATTCCACTCCATTAACTTTTTAGCAAGTTCAAAAGCAATAAGTTCAACTTCAGCGACAGTAATTCTTTTTATAGGCCGACGAGGCATGGTTATTCTTTCCCAAGTTTTTTTAATGCATCTTCATATTCACTGACAACTTTATCAACTGCATCTTTTATTTCGTGTTTTCTCTTTTCAGACACAAATAACCCGATAACCGTTTCATATTCTTCTCTCGGTATTACATAATTTCTTCCCACCTTTTCAGATTTAATTGCGCCGGATTTTATCTTTTTAAAAATAGCCGTTCTGCTCACACCAAGAAGTTCTGCCATTTCTGGGGCAGAAAAATATTTTTTATTTATATTTACCAAAACACTTTTGTTTTTAGGCATATTTATAGGTTAACATATGTTAACTCATAATTCAATCCCATTAGAGCCCGTCCTTTTTCGCACAGGGATTCAGAAGGACAAAGGGCCCCGGAAGAACAGGTCCCCCCATCTTGACAACATTCAAAAAGCACCCTTGTCGGTGCTTTTTGGGAGAAAGCTATTTTTTCGCCTTCTTTGGTTTCTTTTTTTCTTTTCTGTGTCCGTCTCCTTTGGCCATAAAAATATAGTTATGCTATTAATGCTTCAATTATAACATGCTACTGTGTTTTCCCTTTTATCGTCCCATCCCAATTTACACCCGACGGCAAAACGGAGCCCCTCATCATAGATTCCAAATCCACAAAGTTCACGCCGGTCGGAATGGTAAACTTGGATTCGTCGCGAGTCCAGGCGGAACAATCATAATCCATTTGCGCGTCCATATCGACATATTTATTGGCCTGCGCTTGCGCGCTCGCATCGGCGCCGGCCGTAGTCATCTTCACTCCCTGCGTCCCGCTCCAGGTAAACGTGACGCCGTCTTTGACAATCATATTGGAAGAAACAGCCGCCTGTGTGCCTACCTTGGATTCAAACTCTCCGCGCATGTCGCCATCGGCTCCGAGATAAATCGTGCCGGAAGAACTCACATCAGCAACGGTATTGGAAAAAGTGCACTTGGTGCTCTGGCCAAGCCCGAGAAGCGAGCGGAGCGAATTCTTGGCGTTGACGCCGAGATTGGCGTTTGCGTTAGCATTGGCATCCGCGTTGGCATTGGCCTGGGTATCCAGATTGTCCTCAAGCTCGGCGTTTTTCGCCTGCTTGTTCTTGGTCGCCATATATGCTCCCCCGCCGACAACCAAGACCGCGATAATCGCGATGATAAGCATCGGCGCAAAACCTCCTTGTAAATTTTTGTTTTTCATGTTTTTTAATCGCTTAATTAATAACCTGCTAATGTTTTTATTATAGCATACCTGCTAATTTTTAAATCAACTTCTTTAATTCTGTTTCGTATTTTTTTTATCATTTCGGTGATGATAATTTTAGTTTGACAAATATATAATAATATAGTACTATCACAAAAAGTTCTTTTAAAAAAACTACTTGCAAAAACTGTAGTCATAGCCAAAAGGTGCTTAATTTTAGGCATTTTCTGGCTATGACTACGGGAACCGTGGTCCTCTAGCAGAAAACGGAGAAAAAGAAATGATAAGGATGTTGAGTTCGTACTGGTGGGTGCTGGCAATCGTGTTAGCACTCGTGGCGCTGATCGCGCACAGGTGGACCTTTCGTGTCTTCGGTGCCCTCATGGTGCCGGAGGACTCGATCGCCGTCGTTAAGAAGAAGTTCGTCCTATTCGGCAAGAACCGGACGCTTCCCGACGGCAAGATCATCGCTCTGAACGGCGAGGCCGGCATCCAAGCCGACACGCTCGCACCCGGACTGCACTGGTGCATTTGGCTCTGGCAGTACGAGGTAAACCTCATTCGTTTCATCACGATCGAGGAGGGCACGATCGGCATCGTCGAGGCAAGGGATGGCGTTCCGCTTCCGGCGGGAGAGTGCGCGGGCCTTCCTCACAAACGGCGGAGAGCGCGGACCCCAGATCACGGTGATCCCCCCCGGGACCTACCGGATCAACACCGCTCTCTTCACTGTCGACCTGATGCCTGTCCTCGACATCCCCGACAACCAGGTCGGCATCGTCACGACGAAGGAGGGCACCCCGCTTCCGACCGGCGAGATCGCCGGGCGTGAAGTGCAGGGGCACAACTCCTTCCAAGACGCCCAAGCGTTCATCAACGCCGGTGGCTTCAAGGGCCTGCAGGAGCAGGTCATCCTCGCGGGTCGGTACTTCATCAACCCGCTGTTCGCCAAGGTGGAGATGAAGGAGATGACTTCGGTTCCGATCGCAAACGTCGGAGTCGTCATCGCCTTCGTTGGTGCCGAGGGGCACGACGTGACGGGAGAAGCGTTCAAGCATGGCAACCTCGTCTCGAGGGGGCAGAAGGGCGTCTGGGTCGATCCGCTCGACCCCGGCAAGTACGCCATCAACCCCTACACCCACAAGGTGGAGTGCGTTCCGACGGCCAACGTCGTTCTGAACTGGGCCACCGGCAAGACCGAGGCCCACCAACTCGACAAGAACCTTTCGACCATCACCGTACGTTCTTCGGACGGCTTCAAGTTCAACCTGGACGTGAGCCAGATCATTCACATCCCGAGGAATGAAGCGCCGAAGGTCATCGCTAGGTTCGGCAACATGAGCAACCTGGTCACTCAGGTGCTCGAGCCGACCATCGGCAACTACTTCAGGAACGCCGCGCAGAGGTCTGACGCCATCGACTTCCTGAAGAACCGCAGCGAACGGCAGAACGAAGCGAAGGCGGCAATCGCCGCCGGTCTCACGGACTACAACGTGAACGCGGTGGACACTCTCATCGGCGACATCGTTCCGCCCGAAGAGCTCATGAAGACGCTTACCGATCGGAAGCTCGCCGAGCAGAGGAAGGTCACCTTCGATACCCAGAAGACGGCGGAGGAGACCCGCAAGGAGCTCGAGCAGGCCAAGGCCATCGCGGACACGCAAGCCAACGTCGTCTCGTCTCAACGCACGGTGGAGATCGCCAAGTTCAACGCCGAAGCCGCTGTGAACAACGCGAACGGCGTCGCGCAGTCCAGGATCATCAACGCCGAGGCGGAAGCCAGGGCCACGATTGTGACTGGCAACGCCGAGGGTACGAGGATCACGGCAGTCGGCGAAGCCGAAGCGAAGGTCATCCAGCTGAAGACCAACGCCGTCGGCCAGGGCAACTTCGCTCTGATCGAAGTCGGCAAGGCACTGGCTGCCAGCGGACTCAAGCTGGTTCCCGACATCATCGCCGGTGGTGGTGCGGAAGGCGGGAACAGCGGCATCGTCCAGGTCCTGATGGCGGGACTGCTGAGGGACATGGCGACGAAGCGCCAGAATGAGGCCAATACCGCCATCGAGGAGCCAAAGGCCTGAAGTAGCAACAAGCAGTTCTTTCAAATCGAAACTAAACGTGCTGTAACCACGTGAACATCAATCGAGTTTGAGTGTTACGGACTCAGCTCCCGACCGGGCCAGCGCGAAATCGCTGGCCCATTTCATTTCTATACCAACTTTTAAAATTTTTTCTTATATTAATTTCTTCAATTCTGTTTCGTATTTTTTCATGACTTGCATGCCGGCGGCCATTTGGTCCATGCCAGCATCCATTTTGGCTTTCGTTTCGGCGGCGATAGTTTTAAAAAGCTCGGGGTTTTTTTCAATCATTTTTACAAACATTTCTATCTGCGCTTCCGGCACGCCTCGCGTGCGGAGCATTTTTTTAATTAAAAAATCTTGGAATCCCATCTTGGTTTAATTCTCAACTACTAATAATTTACTCGGATGATGATGCCCATTAACTATTCTTACTTTATTTACCGAAACTTTGAAATGGCTCGCTACGAGCTCCAAAACGCGGGCGTTGGCTAAATTACGCTCCGCTTTTTCGCGGACGGAAATTTCAAAATGATCTTCCGATTTTTGCTTGAAAGATTCTCGGCGCGCGCCGGCCGAAACTTTGACATGCAAGTACCGCATCCTTTTATTTTAGCATGCTGAAGAAAAATTTTGCGGAGTTATTTTGAAAGCGAATCCCAGTCAAAACTAAGGCACTGGAGAAGCTCCGGCGTCTCTATCCACCCGCATTCTCCGTTTGCCTGGCGCCCACACCTTGCGTTCCCATAGCAGGCATACTCCGAGCGGTACTCGCAGGTGGAAACAGCATCCGGAACATCGGAACAAATTTGCGAACTGCACCCGCCGATAAAGCACCCGCCCGTGGCGACAGCTTTTACTTCCCCATCGTCATTTCCTGTTTCTTCCGTATAGAGAGTGCCGTCCGGCGCCCGGCACTGGCGCGGGTAACTTTCCATCACCGAATATCCCGCCGCCGCGCATTCTTCAAAATTGCTGACAAAAAGAGGAGTTTCGGCCGAGGGCTTTTGGGACCAGTACAGCCAAAGCCCCAGCGCCGCCAAAACCACTGCTCCGACTATTATCCATACAACCATTTTGTTTTTTTCTTGCATGATTATGGAGACGAACCAACCCGCGCTTTATGACACATAAAACCAAAAAAAATTTTATTGCTGGGGCTGTGAGGGCTGCGCCTGAACCATCGTCTTCTTGACAGCCAAGAGCGGAACAAAAACCGACAGCACATACCCTACCCAATAGTAGACCGAGCTGAAAATATATGGGGCAAATTTTGCGGTAATTAGGTAATCCAAAACAATACCAATAACCGCAAACGCCAAACCGTATTGCAAAGCGATGCCATAACTTGCCGGAGCAATGTATCTGGCAACAATATAAATGGAAATCAGACAGAGAATCGTCAGCAATACGTTAAAGAGCGTGCCTGATTCCAAGCCGTAAGCCATAAAGGCGGAGGCCAAAACAAAAATCACAATCCAAATCAAAACCCCGAACCCCAACGCTTTTTTCCAATTCATATATTTTAATAAAACAATTAACTTATAATGAGACCTTTTTAATAAATTTAGTTCAGAAAAAACAGATGCAGGCCGGCGATGACGGCAATCACGCCGTAAGCGCTGAAGGAATTCTTAAATCTTTTCACCGCCAGTTCGCTGAGCGCTTGCGGAAACAAAATATAAGTCACGCCTTTCAGCAAAACAATCCAGACAAAAAGCGTCACCAGCGTATGCCAAGTGCCGTCCCAGACGTTGTATTGAATAAGATACATCGAGGACAGAAAAATCAAAATTGCGCCGGTTAAATACACGACGGCCGGGTGCTCAAAAAAATCTTTGAGCAAATGCGGAACCGTTTTGCCCTTAATAAGAAGAAACAAGCCGCTGACTACTAGGTAGACTCCCAGTACTTTCGCGACCAATAGTGTTGTGTCCATGATAAAAAATAAGTTTACCCCGCCCGAGGCGCGGGTTATTAGTAATGCCTTAATTATAGCACAAACAAAAACACTCCGAGGGGCGTTTTTGTCGATATAGTTTGGAGTTTATTTCAACGGATTTCTTCCTTGAATAACGCGAATCAAAAACAAGATGACGGCGATTACGAGAAGGACATGAATAAACCCTCCCAAAACATGGAAACCCATAAAACCCAAGAGCCATAAAACCACCAAAATAACTGCAATTGTTGTAAGCATATAATTTATTTTACTTTTCCTGATTTTCTAATTTAACAGCAGCTTCCGGAGTAGAAACAGTCTTGCCCATGAGAAATAGTTTGATAATACCATAAGCAATTAGCCAATAAACGAGCATGGCCAGTAACGTCGTCCACTCAAAAATGCTACCTTCGACCTGAGAAACCTTAAATACGCTCAAAAACGGAGATGCAAAAATATAGGTCACTTTATAAATGAAGTTCGTGAATCCTGCACCGGGATTCGCGCCCAACAATTTTAAAACGAAACGAAAAGCCAATAGTACTTCTAGAACGCCGAGAATGTACCAAACGATTTGTGTGCCACGATAAAGCGGTTTTGTCGTCGGAGAATTAAATGAATCCATATATTTTAATAATTAGATTAATAATAAGTTAGGTTAATAATACTTGATTATAAACTTATTTCGTAAAAATATCTACCGGTTGGCGGATAACTTGCAAATGAGACCGGAATTGCCGTTTATTTATGGATAATTTCTCCCGTCGCCGGTAATCGGGATGACGTCTCCCAAGAACTTGGGCTGGCGATTTAAAAAAAGGTTGAACACCGCTTTCTCATTGGCAAAAATTTCGCGGACATAGCTCCCGAAAAGATGGTTCCCGTCGCCGGCTTCGATACCGTGAGCATCGATGCCCAAGCGCCGGGCAAGGAAAATGGCGCGGGGCAGATGAAAGGACTGGGTCGAAATGATAGCGGAGCCTACCTGGAAAACATCTCGCGCGCGGTACATCGTGCTGTAAGTGTCGAAACCGGCGTGATCGAGGAAGATGTCTTCGTCCGGTATGCCCTTTTCTAAAAGATAGTGACGAACCGGTTTCACTTCGTTGTGCGAGACGGTGCTGTTGTCGCCCGAGACCAGAATTTTGGAAACTTTTTCCGCCCGGTATAGTTCAATGGCCTTATCCACGCGATTTTCAAAAACATCGGAAAGCGCGCCGCTTTCAAAAACCGCCGCGCCGGGAATGAGGACGGTTTGCGTTTCCGGAACGTCTTTTACATTTTTGTAAATATAAGGCCGGGCTTCGAAAAAGATGACCAGGTTGGTCAAAACAATAAGGGCGACGAGCGCCAGAACGCCCCGGATAAAAAAAATTGAAAAGCGTTTTAACTTCCTTAATCTCATCAAATAATTATACATTATATCAAAATATCGCCAACCAATGACCGCTTTTTCATGTAACAAACATATTTATTATACGTCTTTACCAGTGATGCGGCAGATAGCCGCTTCGTGTCTCCCTGTCGAGAGACATTTGAATTATTAGCCATATAATTTATTTACCATGAATAAAACAATAGGAATCATTATAGTCGTAGCGGTGCTTGTCATCGGTGGAATATATCTCTTGACCCGCACGCCTTCCGCGCCCGGCAGTGAAGAGGCCTTGTCGGAACAAAATCAAAATCAGGCCGTTGCGGAGGGACGAGTCGTTTTTTCCGTGACTGATGCGGCCGCCAACTTGAGCACCATCAGCGAAATAAACATGATGGTAAAAAGCGTCGAAGTGCATAGTAGCGCCAGCGGGTGGATGACTGTTTCCACCACTCCGCGAGTTTACAATCTTCTCGTGCTTAACGCCGAAAACAGATCCGAGCTTCTGGCCGACGCGAACATAAAGGCCGGTACTTACGATCAGATTCGCCTGATGGTTGATTCGATCTCCGTCAAGACGAAAACCGGCGCCGTGAAAGAGGCAAAACTGCCTTCTGGTGAGCTTAAAATAAATACCAGGCTGGTGGTAAATGCCAATGAAACCTCAAGCGCGAACTTTGACTTCCTGGCCGATAAGTCGCTGCACGTGACGGGCAACGGGTCCTATATCTTCGCCCCGGTCGTAAAATTTGAAACAAGAAGCAGCGCGGATGTAAGCGTGAGCGTGGATAGCACGGTTAAGATAACTGGCGGGCGTTCCGACGATCAAAATACCGTCGGTATGGATGTGGACGGCACTATTAAGCTTAACTTCCAAATCAGCGGCAACCAAAAATTAAACATCGACGGCAACGGTATCATCAAGCTGGAAGGCCTGCTTCAATAACTCTATTCCGCTCCGCATTTTGCTTTTAGTTCCGCAAGATCGGCTGGAGTCAGAGTTTGACTGTTGCCCTGATTGAGCTCATACATAATGGCTTTCGGGTCGGCTACGTGCTCTAAATTGAGCGCGTGGCC
>LCGX01000039.1:0-2159 GCA_001000035.1 Candidatus Nomurabacteria bacterium GW2011_GWF2_43_8 | reverse complement strand
AATATCTATTTCCCGACCGAGCGCGTTGCTAACATATACACCCTCCTCAAACGACTCGCCGCGCGAAACATTTACCGTATTGTATTTTTCCACGGAAAGGTTAAGCGTCGCGACCAGGCGGTTCAACACCACGACCAGCGCGTTGATTTCATCCACCATTTCATTAATATCAGACTGCCTTGCCTGCAATTCTTTAGATTCGGCTTCCAGCGCTAGGCGATCCGCTTCTATTTTGTCATATTCCGTCTGCGGTGCTCCGCCTTTTTTGTTCCAAAACCGCACTTCATTCTCGTAGGCCTGCTTTTTCTGGCTGAAAGATTCCAGCCGCGCCTTAAAAACATTTTCGGCTTTCTCATATTCTATTTTAAGCGCATCGAATTTCGCCTTGAGCATGTCGTAGGAGGCCTTGCTGTCCTTGACCACAATGCCCAAGCTCGCTAGCTTGGAGGTCGCCTGCTGGCGATAGTCGTAAACCAAATTTATTTTCAAAACGTCGGATTTAGAATATTCCGGCGCGTAGGCGAAAAGGTCCCGGCCGAAGGGTTTCTCCCAAACGGCTTCCGCGTCAGAAAGCGCGCTTAAAAAATATTTTTGTGAAATATCAAATTCCGTGTCGAAAGTCCCAAGATTGTATGGTATCGGTTCCGCGCAGGGTTTCGGCGGAAAAACAAAATCCCTGAATTGGTAAGCCAGTACCCCGAGAACGGCCAAAGATATTAAAGCGCTAAAAAAATTTTTCATTATTTTATTTTACCTTAAAGTGCGAGGCCGGCAAGCGCGTGGCGCTTGTCGGCCTATCTCGAACACGATGGATCACTTCTTCTCTCCTCCTTTCTCCTTGGCTTCAGTCACGGCTGATAGCTTCTTCTGTTGAAGAACCGACACCCGTCGGCCCTTCGGGAAAGGTAACTGTTACCCTTCCCCCTTCCTCGTGTACGATCCTCAAACCAGTCCAGCTGTCGCGCACGGTACTACCCTCCTTTATTCTTATTATTCAAGTTTTTTACAAAAAATCAAGTGCAAAAATGGAAATTTTTATTTCTCGCTTAAAGCGTATCGGTCCAAAATCGCTTCGAATATAAGAGGAGCAACAATGGTCGCGTCCGATTCAATAACAAACATCGGCGTTTCTTTGGTCAATTTGTCCCAGGTTATTTTTTCATTCGGGGTCGCGCCGGAATAGGAGCCGTAAGAAGTGGTACTATCTGAAATCTGGCAGAAATAGCCCCACGGACGCACCGGTTTTTTCAAATCGTATTTAATGGAAGGCACGACGCAGATCGGGAAATCCCCGGAAATGCCTCCGCCAATCTGAAAGAACCCCAAACCAGCACCGTCTTTCGAAAGCTCAACATATTTATCATAAAGATACATCATATATTCCACACCCGTTTTCATAACAGTCGGCTTCACCTCCCCCGCTTTGCAGTATCCGGCAAAAATATTTCCCAAAGTGGAATCTTCCCAGCCCGGGACTACCATCGGCAGATTTTTCTTCGCCGCTTCCAGGAGCCAGCAGTGCTCCGGATTGCCTTCATATTTTCCTTTCAACTCGTCGGACAATAAAATTTGGTAAAAATATTCGTGCGGAAAAAAACGCTCGTCGTTTTTTTCCGCCTCTTTCCATCTTTTCAAAATAATCGGCTCAATGACGCGGAAGGCCTCTTCTTCCGGAATGGAAGTATCGGTCACCCGACGCTCTCCCCTGTTTAAAATTGCCTCATCGTCCTCTTTGGTAAAATAGCGGTAATCCGGATAATCCTTGTAGCTGTCGTGCGCGACCAGCCGGAAAATAGACTCTTCCAGATTCGCGCCGGTGCAGGAAATGGCGTGAATTTTATTTTCTTTGATCATTGGCGCCAAGGTTACACCCAGTTGAGCGGAAGACATTGCGCCACCCATCGCCAGGAGCATTTTGCCGCCCTCGTCCAAATGCTTCTTGAACGCCAAAGTGGCGTCTTTCATCTGCCGAGCATTAAAATTATGGAATAATTTTTGGAACAAACCCAAAATCGATATTTCTTTTTTCATGCATATATTATATAACAATTTGCATTTTGTTGGCAAATATGCGACAATTACCCCATGAGTTTAGTAGCTAAAATACTGCCTTACGCGCAGATTATCCTTTCGGTAATACTGGTGGCGGCCATACTGCT
>LCGX01000038.1 GCA_001000035.1 Candidatus Nomurabacteria bacterium GW2011_GWF2_43_8 | reverse complement strand
AAATCGCCAGAGCATAAAGGAGCAGAATCAAAACCGACCCGACAAAACCCCATTCCTCGGCAAAGGCGGCAAAAATAAAATCGGACTGGGGCACCGGCAAAAATTTCAATCGGGACTGCGTCCCGAATCCAAGACCCTTGCCTATGATCTGCCCCGAACCTACGGCGATGGTCGATTGAAATACGTTGTAGCCGGTTTTGTGGACGTCGGACAAGGGGCTGATAAAATTGTAAATGCGGGCCTTTTGGTACGGCGCAAAAGCAAAAAGCCACAGAAAGGTTAAAATCAATATTCCGGAGCCCAGGACCAAAAGCAAATGAAGCTTGGAAATTCCGGAAACTAGCACCATGACCAGCCAGATGAAAAGTATAGTCATAGCCGAACCGAAATCCGGCTGGAGCAGAACCAAAATCAAAGGCACAAGCGCGTAAAATCCGGAAATAAAAATATGCTTGATGTCCCTGATTTCCACGTGCCGACGGGAAAAATACTTCGCCAAGACGAGAACCAGCACCAGCTTCATCATATCAACCGGCTGGAAGGAAAAAAATCCGAAGTCAAACCAGCTCTTGTCTTCGCCGAAAATACTCCCCAGAGTAACAAGCGCCAAGAGGGCAAAAGACATCAGTAAAAAAAGGAAGACTAGGACGTCCGTGCGCTTAAGAAAGCGGAAATCAATAAAAGAAAAAATAAAAAAAACGGCCAAGGATATGAAAACCCAAATTATTTGCTTGCTGAAAAAATCCCCTCCGCTTTCCAGTGTGGCAAAAGATTTCATCGTAACAAGCCCCGCTAGAACTATAGGAACTATAAAAGCAACTAGGAGCCAATCTATTCTTTTTAGAGCTTTTTCGGCCATAACTTACCTATTCTATTGCAATTTAGCAGAAAAAACATCGAACATCGGAATTATTTCTCTGGCGACCACGACGCCTGGCAGCGGCTCCGGCCAGGTAAAATTGATGTCGGCATTCTGCAACGGAGCCATTTGGTTCAGGTAGGTGCGGCTGGTGGAAATGGCGTTCCCGCTCGCGTCGTAGAGGATTGCTATCACGTTAACGTCGGGAATGGTGAAAAGCGAATTGTTTTTGATGGTGGCTGAAAGTCGCGGGCTTGTCGTTTCGTCCATGAGTTTTATATCCGAAACCAGGACCTTGAGCTGGCTGATTTTTTCTTCGGGAACCAAAAGCCAGTCCGGCATCTGGGTAAATTCAAAATTCACATAAACCGGAATGGAATTCCCGATATCGATTCCCGGCTCGAAAACGGCGAAGGTGCCGGAGGGAGGGATGAAAGTGCTGCCTTCGCGCTTGCCGATGTAAACATTGTCCGCATCGGCGAAACGGAATCTATAGTTTATTTTCCGGACCGCCGTGTTTTTGTTGTTATTGACAATATAGGCGACGGCGTTGTAGCGGCCGGGCACGACTTTGAAGGCGCGCGCCCAAATAACCGAAATGTTCTCCACCTGCGAAAGGCAGGCCCGGACGCAAATTCCTCCGCAATCCACGCCCGTCTCTTGCCCGTTTTGCTTGCCGTCGGAACAGGTCGGCGGTTTGTTCAGTTTAGGATAAATTATTAAAAATCCGAGTACCGCAACAAATAGAATAAGAATAAGAATATAAAAAGTTTGCCGTTTATGAGCCCAAGTCATGAGTGCCATAAGGGTATATTATCACAAAAAATGGCCCAAAAACAGTGCGAGCTCGGCGTCGTTTCTCCAGGACGACCCGAGCTTGCGTGATGATT
Organism: Candidatus Nomurabacteria bacterium GW2011_GWF2_43_8; assembly: GCA_001000035.1. Taxonomy (GTDB): domain Bacteria; phylum Patescibacteriota; class Minisyncoccia; order Phycocordibacterales; family UBA9973; genus UBA9973. The sequence continues at coordinate 4,127 of LCGX01000038.1, read as the reverse complement.
CGGCGCGACTGCGCCTAAAGGTCCAGGAGGTCCGACACCTTGCTGTCAAACCTCTCCTTCAAGTTCTTGAGTTTGGGACCAACCCGGTCCCAAACCTCTCCACCTGCGGCCACCAACAACAAGGCCACACAGATGGAGAAAACTACGAGGTACATAAACTTCTCCGGGGTCATTTCTGGCTCCACGGGAACCTCCTTCTACTGCATTATATCACACAAAATATCAAAAAGTCAAGCACAAAAAAAGCCTATAAATAGGCCTAAAATAACGCGGACCCAGTGCCCGCGAAGGACAAAACTGGGTCCAAAAAGATGCTACGCACACGGGTCTACGTCCTATAAGTTCTCCCCTTTCCCCCTCTACATGACATGACGATGTAGAAGAGGGCGAAGTTGACGTGATAGGCGGTGTCGGTGGGGAGAACGACGATTGCCACGAACTGTGCGAATCTGAAAAATGTCTCAACCATTCGTGTTCTCCTTTCTCCTCTCCGAGACCACTTTAGTGAAACGGGATCGGTTAGTTCCGGCGTCTTGCGAAACGTCGGAGCCATTCCAAGAGTCGTGCCGCTTTTTTGGGCGCCACGACCCGAAGGATGATGTACAGAACCAAGGCCTCCGTGATCATGGTGCCTCCTTTCATATTCAAATTACCATATACAACTTACAAACACAAAATTTAGGCCGGGTTCGGCACGACAGTTTTTCCGGAAATATCGTCGTAGAATTTCGCCATAGTTATCTGAATGTACGGGATGAGCCACAGAAATCCGATTCCTGCCGAGAGAATGCACAGCAGAACCCACCCCAAAAACCGAAGGCCCAAGTAAAATAATTTTTTCTTGTGGCCGTACATCATTGCCTTGCTTTTTCTGATTGCCTCGCGCGGTTTTATAGATTTGTCATCGGCCAAGATATAGAAAGTCTGGGAATACGCCAGCCCGGCAATGATGCCCGGCACTATCAGAAGCAAAAACCACAGAAGAATAAATAACACCATCAAAAGATAAGCGACAAGCGCCCTGACAAATTCATTGAAACCGGCAAACAATTGAGACACCGAAGCCGTTTGCCTGCGGGACAAGGTCAAAGAAAACGTCGCCAAGCCGAGCGTCATGGGACCAGAAATGAGCAATGACAAAATTGGCCCAAAAACTTTATGTGGAGCGCGGACGACAATCAAAATAACCATATATAACAAGCATACCCCCACCGCGAGCCCCCACTTGCCCGAAAGTGCCTCCCTCGCCTCCCGCATCAACAATTTATTTTCCTTTTTCATAAAAATTATTTTGTTAAATTAATAACATTATAATTATATAATAATTGTTATTTATTTAAAACGAGATATTCCCCCTCCCCGACAATTTCCACTTTGTCATCTACCACTTTAAGCGCCATTTTGTCATCGAGAGCATATAAAACTCCCGGAAGTGTCTTTGCGGTCTCTCTCACAATTTTCTCACTAGCATGTGACTGATCAGGATTATTCAGATGTGGACGGAAATAGAAATCAACCAACCCCAATCCATTTTTTGCTTCATATCTAAATCTTTCTTTATAGGATAAGGCTTTTTCTTTATTACTTGAGGCAAGTGTCGGATTTGTGATAATGCTCCCTGCACTAACTCCCACCCATACCCTTGTCTTTAAAAATTCCGGCAATAATTCTTTCAACCCTGATTCTTCCACCCAGCGCATTAAGTGGCTAGAATCCCCGCCCTCGAAAAATAGCACATCGGCAGCTTCCAGTCGTGGTTGCCAATTCCATTTCGGCAAAGCAGAAATATCCACAATGTCTATCATTTTATATTTTTGCTGTTTGAGCTGGTATAGATTATCAATAAAATATATTTTATTGTCCCTGTTGGCATTTGCTGCTGTCGGAATAAAGGCGATATTTATCTCTTCTGCTTTTTTACCGACTAAATCCAATAGCGCATCAGCAATTTTTTTATTCGTTATTCCGCCGGATGTAAGAAGGAGTTTCATATTATTTTAAACTTTCCCTTTTGCATAGAACCACCAATCGCTGCTCCTAGGCCAAAATATATTAGAATGAGTAATAATGCAAACATCCAAAAACCAACTTGCTCTGATAATTCTGCGCAGGATTCTGCGGGAACCATAACTTGATCAACGCAATAGCCCACTTGACCATCTATCACCATGGGCACGCCACTAGACGTTAATTCGGCAGATTCCCACCGCAGACACATCGGTTCAGTGGACTTACACAACAAACTAGAGGGGGCTAAGTCATGAGAAAAAAACACAAACAAGTGGCCAGTCAGCAGAGGTATAGTTGTCGTCCATGTTGGAGTTCTTCCATACGATTCAATATCTTCTTCGTAAAGATTATTGATTATCGGAAAGAATATGAATGTATAAAAAAGAAATAGTGCAACACAAACAACAGCTCCGATTATTCCGCCTCGCAACCAAAGCTTTTGCGCCAAAAACCATTTTTTGCAAGACGCGAGAAAGAATTTCATGTATTTAAGTATAGCAAAAAAAGTAGAGTTATCCACTTTACACGAGGGGACTGGTCGTGTGTATAATGATTTGTATGTTTAAACCTTCAACCCCAAGAATAGAAAAATTAGCGGAACTTTTCCCAGAAGTTATAGCGGAACTAGAAATTATATTTTCTAACAAAAGTAACGTTTATATTGATTGGTCGAATGTAGTTCATTGGCAAGATAGACTAGGTTGGCATATACATTTAAAGAGATTGAAACAACTATTAGATTCATTTGACACAATACAAAATGTAAAAATTTATGAAGGAACCCTAAAAGGAAATCAAAAATCAGAAGCTGGGATACAAGATTCGAAAAACATGGGGTATGAAGAAAAAACCAAGCCGGTAAAGTTAATGGAAATATCCATAGACACAACAAGTGTCCCGCTAAATTCTCCTATACTGCTTCAGAATTTTATAAATAAAGGACTGTTATCCAAACTAAATTTAGAGACCATAGAGTTTTTAAACTCTAGGTTAGCTGATTTTAACAAACAAGGAATTTTTTATATAGAAGAGAAAAAGTGTAATTTTGATGTTGAGATAGGAAGAGATATGTTAAGAGACTTCGACAAAAATGGTATAGAGAACTTTATACTTTGGAGTGGAGACAGTGACTTTGCTGATCCTATATGTCAATTAAAAGAAGATAACAAAGATGTATACCTTTTTGCTACTGCACGTGAAGTTTCTTCTGAGTTAAATGCTACGAAAATACCTATATTTGAAATCAAAAAGATAAGAGAATTCATTTGTTGGCCTAAGGAAATACCGCAAAGCACTAAAAATAAAATTGAACGATTGGCCTAAAAAGCCAAAGGGACTCCTTTCGGAGCCCCCAAGCGATACATTTAATGTTCTTTCGAACAATTTAATTCTATACTGCCGCCAGTGTAAAAGCAAGTAGATGTGTATATCTTTCATGAAATAACCTTATTTATCAAGTACTTGGTCCTGGCGACTGCCTACTTTGTCACAAGTCAAAGTCTGCTGACTTTGCTCGCGACCCCACCTCGCGCCGTCGCGCTCCGGCCTTGCGAAGCTCCAAGTATTCGCTTCTCACCCCTCAGGACTATCATCGGCTCTATAATTAAATACTTTGTGTTGGCGACTGCTTACTTTCCCCTTGACGAGTATCATCAGCTCAACAGGGCTTAACTTCTCTGTTCGGAATGGGAAGAGGTGTAGCCCCTGCGACAAATCACCAACACAAAACATTTAATATTTGAACTTCTCTGTTCGGAATGGGTGAAGAATGGGATGGGACCCATTCTGCAAGACCTTGAGCACTGTTAAGCGCGAAAGGTGTACAGCCTCTGTAAGAGGGAGGTGTGACCGCTACGACAAATCACCAAGACAAAATGTTCAAACAGTTTAATTAAAATTATTGTGCAATGTGCAAAGTCGAACTTTGCACACTTTGCATTTTACATTTTTTATGTGATTTCCAAATTTCTTAACAGGAATCGAAACATTAGTACTTCTCAGCTCAACGCATTACTGCGCTTACACTTAAAGCCTATCAACGTGATCATCTCTCACGGTTCTTAACGATTCCTAATCTTAAAGCTGGCTTCCCTCTTAGATGCTTTCAGAGGTTATCC
>LCGX01000037.1 GCA_001000035.1 Candidatus Nomurabacteria bacterium GW2011_GWF2_43_8 | reverse complement strand
GGCTTGAAAGATTATTTGCAGATTGCCGAAAAAGACCGCCTACTGTTCCATAACGCACCAGAGAAAAAACCGGAAGTGTTCGAGAAATTACTGCCTTATGCCATGGCCTTGGGCGTGGCGGATATTTGGGCGAAAGAATTCGAGGGAATTTATATGGCTCCGCCGAATTGGTATGTGGGTTCAGGCAATGCCGCTTTCAGCGCGATGGCTTTTAACCATTCTCTTTCTAATTTTAGTTCTTACACTTCATCTTCTTTGAGTTCTTCTTCTTCCGGCAGCGGCAGTGGAGGAGGCGGTTCATCCGGTGGCGGTGGTGGGGGAGGAGGAGGTGGGGGCTGGTGATTATTTTTTTAGGTATTCCGTAAATTCCAGATCGTATTCATTGAGATTATCGTTCAGATACTTTTTATTTTTTATTTTTTGCCAGATATTATCGTCGATTTTCGGGAAGAAAGTGTCCGCGTCGGGGAAACTTTTGTTGACGTGAGTGATATACAATTTGTCGGCTTTCTCTATGGATTGCCGGTATATTTCTCCCCCGCCGATCACAAAAACTTCCTCGTCGGCATTTTTGAGCGAGTTCAGAGTGTCCTCCAGGGAATTTGAAATATCAACTCCGTCCGCTTTGAAGGCGCGGTTTCTGGTAACCACTATGTTTCTCCTGTTGGGGAGAGGGTGGCCGATGGACTCAAAAGTTTTTTGTCCCATAATAACGGTATGGCCCCGGGTCGTATCACGGAAATGTCTCATATCCTCGGGCAGGTTCCAAAGAAGGTTATTTTTTCTCCCCAGTTCGCCGTTTTTTCCGATGGCTGCGATGATTGAAATCATGGTTATTTGATTATGTCCAGGCCTGGAATAGCGTCGCCTGGCTTAAAATATGGGGCGAATGCCTCATAAATTTCATTTACTAGATTTTCGTCCTTTTTTAGCGCTCGGTCATAAATATTTTCCGGAAGTTTCGGAAAAATGTTCGGGTGATCATTTTTTCTTTTAATCAATTCTTTTGCTCCCTCATAATGGTTATCGTAAATATGCGCGTTGGAAATGCTATGCGTGTAAATGCCCGGCTTTACGCCGAGTTTTTGCGCGAGCGCGTACATTAGTAGGCAAAACCCAAAAGTGTCAAAAGGACAGCCCAGCATCATATCATTCGAACGTATGATATTATGCAAGTGTAGCCGTCCGCCGATGATGTTAGCTGTGAAGGCGAAAGGGCATGGTGCATTTTTTTTGTAAGTTGCCTTCATTCCTTTTCCGTATAATCCGTCGTCGGCCGGATCCCAGGTTATTACCACTCCCTGCCTTGAGTGCGGTTCTTCCTTCAAATGTTTTATCAATTGATCAAGCTGGTCCCGCCCAAAATGATGTCTCCATCGATAGCCGTAGGCGGAAGTTATCGTTCCATCATCCTCAATAAACTGGTCCCACATTTTTGTGTATTTTCGCAGAAATGACGTATCCTTATCGCCAGTAATGAACCAAACCTGTTCGGCAATCGGCGATTTGATCGGATTTTTGCGCAAGGTAAGAATCGGGAAACCGTCTTTTTCCACGTCAATTTGGAAGCTGACCCCCGGCAATATTTTTAGTTTATGGCCCGTTCGCTCGTTTAGCTCTTCTATTCCTTCTTCCATTATCTTCTTGATAATGTTTTGGTAGATTGTATCGAAAGTCGTCATATAGTAAAGTATACATAAATCAAAATATTATGGAAAGTGATAAAAAACAAATTAAATATCCGTATTTGCCTGAAGGGCAGAAAATTCTTTATGTCCCAAAAGATAATAAGTTTATGCTTCGGGCCAAGGAAGTAGCTCATGGTTCAAACGAACAGCAACAGCCCACGGGAGTGGTTGTTGTGCACAATGATAAGGTTGTATCCGAAGATTCAAATATTAATCCTCTCTCGAACCGACGACTTATTGATCTCCATCAAAAATATTGCATCAGGCATATTTTAAAAATTCCCTCGGGAGATAAATATTGGTTATGTCCTGGTTGTGCCAAAAAAGAAGATCATGCGGAGCACAGAGCCATAAAAAAACTCCTAAAAAACAAAACAACCAATGGCCCGTTTGATTTGTATCTTTGGGGGCATTGGTGGTGTTGCGATGTATGTTGGGATAGTATGATGAAGCTTCCAATTCGGAATGTGTATTTATTGGAAAATAGTGAAATTTTATTTAATTTAAAAAACCCTCGACATATTGTAGGCAACGGTCGGCAGTTTGATAGGTAAATCTTACCTCTTTCTTTTTGACGAAAATTATGCTATAATATAAACATGTCTGCTTCACCAGAACAATCAATAGGAATGAATCCCAATCCGGGGGCTAATTTAAAAAAAGCGCCGGAGAAAGATAATGAATTACGACCGGTAGACACCCCTGAATCTCCAAACGAAAAGTTTTTAACTTGGGCGGAGGGGGTAATTGAAAGTGAATTACCGAGCGACGACCCCATCGTTCGACAATTGCAAGTAAAAAGCGTGGTAGCAAGTTTACGAAAAAATCTTGCAGAATTTTTTGATAAATTGAGTGGCGATGCACGGCGCGGACAATTGAAACATTTTGAGGTATTGTTGGACCGCGGCCAAGGGGTAGTCAATGCTTCCCAAGCAAAAGCTTTTTTAAAGGAAGTTCTTCAAAAAGCCGCAGAATAGAAATTTAAATCTATGTTTCAACTTTGACAATCAAAGAGTATCATGCTATTCTTTTCGAATCATTCTCATCTATCACATATTGGGAGTGACCCATTATGTACACACGCCAAACGGTCCATCCGAAGAAATTCGGAGGCCACACTTCCTCGTTTAGAGGAAAAAAATTTAATAAGTCTAGTTTTCGTAGGGAGGGAGAAAATAGTCGCCGCTCGAGCGGAGCGGGCAAAAAATCTCGCGGAGAGTATATAGATTTTTCTCGTTTCATCAAGAAGAATATTTATGTTGAGGAAAAACCCTATGTTTCCAAACACAGTTTTGCCGACTTTCCTTTTAATGCGCAACTTCATAAAAATATAGAACGAGTCGGATTCAAAAGTCCTCGGCCGATTCAAGACCAAGCCATTGTCTCCGTTATGCAGGGCAAAGACGTTTTCGGCATGGCCAATACCGGTACCGGCAAAACGGCGGCTTTTTTGCTCCCGCTTATAGAAAAAATTTCAAAAACAAAAGGGCAGAGCAAGAGAGAACTTGTCCTCATCATGGCGCCGACGCGCGAACTTGCGCTCCAAATAGAATCCGATTTTAAAAATCTGGCTTTCGGCTTCGGGATGTTCTCCATGGCCTGCGTGGGCGGACTTCCAATCACGAAGCAGATTACCGAAATAAAAAGAGGAGTTTCCTTTGTCATCGGCACCCCGGGGCGCTTGCGCGATTTGATTGACCGAAAAGTTCTAGATCTTTCGACTTGCCACTCCGTCGTGCTCGACGAGGCAGACAGAATGCTCGATATGGGTTTTCGCGACGATATGGTCTTTATAATAGGTAAAACTTCTCCGGAGCGCCAGACACTTTGTTTTTCCGCGACGCTTTCTCCGGAAATTAGAAAACTAACGGAACAATATTTGAGAGATCCGATTTTTATTTCCGTCATTACGGGCGAGACACTTAAAAATATCGATCAAGATGTTGTGCGAACCAGAAGCAAGGAAGAAAAATTGGAAAAATTGCACGAAGTTTTAAAAAAAGAAGGTTCGGACAAAGTTCTGATTTTCCGCGAGATGAAACACAGCGTGGATTCTCTTACCAAAGAGCTTTCGCATGCGGGGTTCAAGGTGGGGTGTATTCACGGCGATAAAAGAAGCCGGGAACGCATTCGAACCCTTGATTCATTCAAAAAGGACCAAATAAATATATTGATTGCGACCGACGTTGCTGCTCGCGGGCTCGATATTCCAGACGTCACGCATGTCATCAACTACGACGTCCCGCAGACTTATGATACCTATATCCACCGCATCGGCCGAACCGGCCGCTCCGGCAAAAAAGGAACAGCCCTTACTTTCGTTCCAGCCTAATGCGGAATAAGATCTATCCGACACTATTGACTTTTCTTTCTATTTCTTTCAAGGCTGTTTCTTGATTTATCAATCGCGTTTTCATCTCTTCGCAGAGTTTTTTCAGCTCCAATCTCAATTGAGAATTATCGCCCGTTGGTTTTCCTAGTTGCGCGGCCAATTCATTGAACAGGGCTTCCATTTTCTTTGCGGCTTCTTTCATCCTTCCGGCAGAGAGTGTTTCTCCCAACGCCAGTTTTCTAGCTTCTTCTCGTGGGGATTCTGTCTCCGGGGATTGTGGTCTAGGGTCCATATTATTTTATCAATCCAGCTTTTTGTAAAGTCACGTAGGCGCCGCGCTTTTTCATTGTGCGCATTCCGCGGGCGGAGATTTCTATGTTGATTAATTTATTGAGTTCCGGCACAAAAATCTTCTTCTTTTGGAGATTCGGGTACTTTCTCGCTTTGCCGGTCGGGTTGAATTTAGTTGCACGCGTTCTATTGGAGTATCCACCTCCGACGATTGAGCCCTTTTTGGTTATCGCGCACACTTTCTTCATAATTTTTTTATGCTATCATTAAAATTACCATTATGCAAATTACCGACACGATTTTTTATGTAGCCATTTTGATTATGTCAATTGTGATTCACGAAGTTTCGCATGGTTTCATGGCGGAGCGTTTTGGCGATGATACCGCTCGCAATGCTGGACGTCTTACCTTGAATCCGCTTAAACATTTGGATTTATTTGGTTCAATACTTTTGCCGGCGGTTTTGATTTTATCGCACGCGGGTTTTTTGTTCGGCTGGGCAAAACCTGTGCCTTACAACCCGAATAATTTAAGCAGCCGGAAGTGGGGAACAATATGGGTCGCGGCTGCCGGCATTCTAGCCAATTTTCTTATTGCAATTATCTTCGGTCTTATCATCCGCTTTTCCTTGGGTTTTTCCCTGCCGCCCGCTTTTTATTTCATCACTTCAGCCATCGTGGTGGTGAATTTGGCGCTCGGCATTTTCAACCTAATCCCGATTCCGCCGCTCGACGGTTCTAAGATACTTTTTTCCTTCCTGCCCGACTCGGCTTTTTCCTTTATTTTAGCCTATGAGCAGTATTCACTGGTTCTGCTTTTGGTTTTTATCGTTTTCTTTTCTGATTACCTCTATCCGATTCTGGCTTTTCTGTTTAATCTCGTGACCGGCCTTGCTTTTTAAATGCTTAAATAGTACTATCATTCCAAGTCCTATGGGGCTATTTTATTTGCAAAAAACCATATAAATGCCGACAATCAACCAATTAATCAAAAAACACAGAGTGAAAGTTCACTCCAAACACAAAACCGTCGCTCTGGCGAAGGGTTTTAACGTCTTAAAGAACCGGCCGGTTTATTTTCCGGCTCCTTTCAAGCGAGGCGTCTGCGTGAAAGTTTCAACCACAACTCCGAAAAAACCGAACTCGGCTCTGCGAAAAATCGCGAGGGTTCGGCTGACCAACGGCATGGAAGTTACCGCTTATATTCCAGGTGAAGGGCACAATTTGCAAGAACACTCCGTTGTCATGCTACGCGGAGGACGCGTGAAAGACCTGATCGGTGTTCGATACCACATCGTACGCGGAGTGCTCGATACGCAAGGAGTCGAAAAACGCCGACAAGGAAGGTCACTTTATGGAAATAAAAAGCCCCGCGAGGCCAAAGCTAAGAGCTAATTTTTATGCGACGCAAAGTAAAAAATAAAAATATAGTGGGGCCGGATTTTGTTTATAACTCCCAAAAACTGGAGAAGTTTATAAATTACATAATGTGGAGTGGTAAGAAGGAGACGGCCAGGAAAGTCATGTATCAGGCCTTTGATTTGATCAAGGAAAAAACGGGTAATCCGAACCCGCTGGAAATTTTTGATTTGGCGCTCCGAAACGCCG
>LCGX01000036.1 GCA_001000035.1 Candidatus Nomurabacteria bacterium GW2011_GWF2_43_8 | reverse complement strand
TTATCAATCAGCCCGACCGCGACTATGCCCCAGATAGTTAAGCCGAGCATCGGCACAATCTTATTGCTCAAAAATAAAAACGCGATTGAGGGAATGATGACCAGTGACGTCCCAACGCCGGGAATAAGAGCGGTTATAGCCGCCAATGTTCCCCAAAGAACAGGATTGGGAACGCCAAAAATCCAAAGGCCGACTCCCATCAGAATTCCCTGCACCAAGGCGATGAATAGATAACCTTTCATTACCGCATTAACCGCCAGCGCCAATTTGGAGATTATTTTTTCATCATCCTTGTCCGAGAGCGGTGAAAGGGAAACAACCGCTTTTCTCCATCTTTCTCCGTCCTTCAAAAAATAAAACATAATAAAAAGCATCAAGATAAAAGAGAAAAAAGCCGAAACCGCCGAACTGAAAATACTGGCGATGTTGCTGGAAACATAAGAAATGAAATTAGAAACTTTTTCGTTGGTATCAAAAGTAATTCCCGCCGGCAGGATTTTATTCATCGTGCTATCGATCGATCGGATAAATTCTCCGGTACCGCCTTTTTGCGCAACTGTCCAATAAACATTCTCGCTTTGATTAAAAACCATGACGCCGATGGCGAGCAACGGTCCGCAAAGGACTATAATGAACAGCAGAATAGTTAAAAAAGACGACAGCCAATTAGGCAATTTACGATTAGAAAACCACGAGTGTATCGGATAAAGCAGAATAGAAAAAGAAACACCGAGCACCAACACTATCCAGAACGGGCGGAAAATAAAAAAGGCGAAAATAAAAGTGGCGGCTAGGAGCCCGAAGAAAAAATACTTTTCAATGATTTTCGGTTGCATGTCGTTATTATAGCAAATACTTGTGTTTTTGTGAAATTTCGGTTAATATGCAATTTATGGAATTTGCAGTTATACAAACAGGCGGAAAGCAATATAAGGTCTCCAAAGGGGGCTTTGTTTCTATTGAAAAAATAAGAGGCGAGTACAAGAAAGGGGACAAGATTTCTTTTGACAAGGTTCTCTTGGTGGATGACGGCAAGGATACGACTATCGGCACTCCTTATATCAAGGGCGCGAAAGTTAACGCGGAAATCGCGGAAATCGGCCGAGGGCGAAAAGTGATGGTTATAAAATATAAACAAAAGTCCCGCTATCTGCGCCGCAACGGCCACCGCCAGCCATTCTTCAAAGTAAAAATCACTTCCATTAAATAAAAAATGACTCTCCAGTTTAAAAAATTTTTGCTGTTTCTGGTTTCATGTGGTTTAGGAGTAATCATGTACAATTTGTTGTATATGATTAATAATCCCAATAAATATCTTTTTGGAGCTCCAATGGTTGCGTTGATATATGTAATTATATCTATAGTAGGGGTGTTTGCTTGCTATCACTTTTTCAAAAAATATTTTTTTACGGTAAAATAGTTATTGTCGATTTTTGAGCGTGTTTTTGAAGGTGTCATGTTATAATGGCTAAACATGAAGAAATACGAAAAGCACGTAAAAAAATACTTGGAAGAAAGGGATTGGGATAAACTGCGGCCAGCGGACTTAGCCAAGTCGATTTCCATTGAAGCGGCGGAGCTCCTCGAGCTTTTTCAGTGGACGAATCAGAGTTTGGCGGAAGTAAAAAAAGACAAAGTAAAATTGGAAATGATTAAAAAAGAACTTGCCGATGTCCTGATTTTCTGCCTTGAAATGAGCGTGCTTCTCGGGTTAGATGCGGGTAAAATTTTTATGGAAAAGATGAAAAAAGTAAAATTAAAATACCCTGCGCGTCTATTTAAAGGAAAGTATAATGATACCGACCCGGGTTCGGATAATGATATTTATTGGAAAATAAAAAAAGAGCACCGGATGAAAAGGGAGTAATTTACTGTCTGCTTTTTAGTACGTTTTTTGTAAAGGTTTAATAATATTAAGGATATATTTATTGGTCTGCTCGTGATTACTTATGATGAATTCGTCATTAATGTAATTAGCGTCTTTATTTCCCTTAAAATCTATAATTTTTGCACCAGCTTCAAGCGCAATAAGTTTACCTGCACCAAAATCATAAATTTCCGTACCACGGTCAGTTATTACTGCTTCGATCTTACCAGAAGCTAATAGACAATAGTCATACGCTGGAGACCAGTTAAATGTGACCCTCTTAGGTTCCGAGGTTACGAGGCTGCCTATCATTTTAGCTAAGTGACTTCGTCTTGTTTTATATCCACAATTATAAGCTACAGTTACATTATTTAAATTTGTGACTTTGTTTACATTAATTTTTTTATTATTTAATGTTGCCCCCTTATTTTTTTCAGCGAAATAGGTTTGACCTAACATAGGTTGATAAACAACCCCTGCAATTGCTCCTTTTTTATTTAATATAGCAACTGAAACAGAAAAATTTGGAATTCCCAACACAAAGTTATTTGTGCCATCTAATGGATCTACTACAATAGTAAATTCTGAATTATTGTTTGTTTTACCCTTTTCTTCGGAATGAATATTGTATTTTGGAAATTCAGTTTTTAAAACCTTCAGGATAGCTTTCTCGGAACCCAAATCTGCCTCAGTCTGAAAATCCCAGAGAGTTGATTTTTCTTTCAAACTCAAGGTTTTACTAAAATATTTTCTTAATATTTTTCCGCCAGCATGCGTAGCCCTTATTAAATTTTTTTTGTCTTTATTTGTCATTTTACTGCCGATTTTTTAGCGCGTTTTTGAGGGTGTCGTTGTCGGAATATTCAAGTTCGGTGCCGGTGGAGAGGCCTTTGCCGAGCGAGGAGATTTTTATGCCCAGTTTTTCACAAATATCTTTTAACTGTTCTCGAACATAAGTATCCGTATGGTCGCCTTGGAATAATTTCTTTTAAGCCGTTTTTTTCTTCCCTTTTAATTTTTTCCTGCAATTCAGAAATGCGCACTCGGCTTTTTGTGTTTTTCTCGACAATCGGTACCAGCCCGCCCAAAATAAAATATTTTCCGTGATAAACATGGCTTTTCTGGATGCTTTCCAGGTCGGAATCCTTTTCCACTATCATGAGCATGGAAGAATCGGCATTAGGATTACCACAAATTTCACATAAGCCATTTTTTGTTTTTTCCGAGAGGAAAAATTTGAAGCATTCTTTGCACTGGGAGGCGCTCTTTTTCAGTTCCAGTATCAATTTGGACAAATTGTTCGCATATTCGCCGTTCTTGAACATCAAGAAATACACGAAGCGCCGGGCTTGTCTTTCGCCGATGCCGGGGAATTCCTTAAAAATTTCGGCCAGTTTTTCTATCGAGTCCATCCTTCTATTTTAACATATTAGAATTCATCCAGCCCTCCGTCTATTTTAGACGGAGCGAATTCGCTGATATTGCTTTTTTCAAGATTTAGGAAAGTCGTAGTTTTTTCATCAAAATAAAGCTCGATTTTTCCGGTCGGTCCATTGCGGTGCTTTTCAATCAGAATCTCGGCGATATTTGTTTTTTCCGATTCTTCTTTGCCCTTATCTTCGCGATGAATGAACATAACCACATCCGCATCCTGCTCGATGGATCCGGAGTCGCGCAAGTCAGAAAGTCGGGGCTTACCACCACGCGATTCCACCGCGCGAGAAAGCTGGGAAAGCGCCAAAACCGGCACGTCTAATTCTTTGGCCAAGCTTTTTAACGATCTTGAGATTTCCGTCACTTGGTTGACCATTGAATCGTAATTCTTTGAAGTCGTCATCAGTTGCAGATAGTCCACCACGATAAGGTCCAGTCCTTTTTCGGCTTTTAATCGGCGCGCCAAAGCTTTCATTCGGACGATTGAATTTCCGGGTTGGTCATCGATATAAATTTGCGCTTTTGCCAATTTATCCAGCGAATCTCGGAGCTGGGAAAATTCACGATCGGATGATAAATTTCCGGTGCGTAAATTCCAGGCGTTGACTCTCGATTCGGCTGAAAGCATTCTGTCCACCAATTGCTGAGAAGACATTTCCAAAGAAAAGATTAACACGGATTTTTCATGCAATACTCCGGCCATGCGCGCGATATCGAGCGCCATAGTAGTTTTACCCATCGAAGGCCTCGCGGCAATAATAATTAAATCAGATTTTTGCAAGCCGGAGAGCTTAGTATCCAAGTCTCTGAATCCGGTTGCCAGTCCGCGGAGCATTCCTTTGTTTTCGTGCAATTTTTCCAGGCGCTCATAGGCCTCAGGCAGGGCGTCTTTCAGGTTTATATATTTCTGATTTTTGGGAGATGAAATGACATGAAAAATTTTCTTTTCCGCCATGTCCAAAATGTCGTCCATATGATCGTCGCCTTCTTCGAAAGCGAGTTCGGAGACATAATCAGCCGCTTCGATTAAACTTCTCAGAACATATTTTTTTTGGACGATATCAACATAGTGTTTGACATTAGTGGAGGAGGGAACAACGTTAACAATTTCGGCCAGGTATTGATTGCCGCCTATCGCATCAAGTAATTTTTGCTCGCCCAATTTGGTGGAAAGGGACAGCATATCTATCGGCTCATTTTTTACTGAGAGATCAAGCATCGCCCGAAAAATCATTTTATGTTTTTCAACGTAAAAAGATTCTGGAGTTATCATATCCTCAACCTCGTGCATCGCGTCCTTGCGGAGCATAATCGAGCCTAAAACCGCCTGTTCGGAAGGAATGCTTTGCGGAGGAATGCGCAGGTTGTTTTGCCGGCTGTTTTTTGTCATTTTATTATGAGGCCATTCTAGCACAAGAACAAAATTGTCCAAGTAAAGAAGTTGGTAAGTTTGTTATTAAAGTGTTAATATATTTATATGCCAAAAAAGATAATGTTATCAGGGGTAAAACCGACTGGCGCGCCGCATATCGGCAATTATTTCGGCGCGATGAAACAATTTATGGATTTGCAAAAGGAACATGAAGGGTATATTTTCATCGCGGATTATCACGCGCTGAATTTTATCAAGAATCGAGATGAGCTGAAGAAAAACATTTTAGGGGTGCTTCTTGATTATCTAGCAATAGGTCTCGATCCCGAGAAAATCACTATTTTCAAGCAATCAGATATAAGCGAGCATCCTGAGTTATCTTGCATTTTTGATACTCTGATGTCCGTACCCTATTTGAAGAGAGCGCACGCGTATAAAGACGCGGTGGCAAAAGGAAAGGAAGACGAATTTAGTATGGGGGATTTTAATTACCCCATGCTCATGGCGGCGGATATTTTACTTTACAGTCCGGATGTAGTGCCGATTGGGCAGGACCAAAAACAGCATCTGGAATTTGCCCGTGATACAGCCATAAAGTTTAACAGTACTTTCGGGGAGACCTTCAAACTGCCGGAGCCAATGATTTTAGAGGATGTGGCAGTCGTGCCCGGCACGGATGGAAAAAAAATGTCCAAGAGCTACGGGAACCACATCCCGCTTTTTGCCGAGTACGACGAGATAAAAAAATGCGTGATGAGCATAATCACTGACTCGAGCGGGGGAGTGCCGAAGAATGTTTATGCCATACATAAGCTCGTGCGTCCTGAAAGCGAATTGAAAAAAATTTATGAAGAGAAAGCTGGCAAATACAAAGAACTGAAAGAAATGCTGCTGGAAGATTTGGAAAAATTTATCGCTCCGTTGAGGAAAAGAAGAAAAGAACTGGAAAAAGATATTCCGGGGGCGCTGGCGATTCTTCAAGCCGGTGGGAAAAGAGCCAAAAAAGTCGCGGAAGCGAAAATGGAAGAAGTGCGGGAAAAAATCGGGGTAAAAGTTTACTAAAAGTTTTCCACACCCTGGTGTATTGTCATTTGCAAATTATTTTTTATAATAATAACGTGAACAAAATTTTACAGGCAAATCTTATTGTCCGCTTTATCATTACCTCTCATTTAGAGGTCTGATATTTGCGCTGTAAAAACTCCAAACCAAACTTACAACTCAAACACCAGCCCTCTAAAAAGGGGCTGTTTCGTTCTTTGGGGAATAAACCCTGCCGATCCGGCGAAATCCGGAAAAACAAGAAGGAGGAAAAAGTGGCAAGGCTGAAGAAGGAAGTAAGAAGTATGTATTTTTCTTTTCCGTCTCCATCTTCTGGCCAACCAGGAAACCAGCCGGAAATCGTCTCCTCGTCAGTTGAGACGACGCCTTCGGCCCCCCCTCCATCGGTAGAGGAGAAATCAAAGGTTCCCCAGCTGGAGGATGATGATCCTTGGAGCTGGGGGTAACCATCGATCGTGCGAGTGCCGGCCTGCGACGTCGCGGGCCGGCCTCCACCTCTTTTAAAAATTTGCATTTAAAAAATTTATAATTATAATAAATAGACAATGAAAAATATCAGCGCGAACAATTATTTCTTTTTCAGCCCTTTTACTTCTTTACTAGAGGTCTGATATTTGCGCTGTAAAAAACTCCAAACCAAACTTACAACTCAAACACCAGCCCTCTAAAGGGGCTGTTTTGTTTTTTGATAACAGAATAAGCTAGTACTGGTCTCCGCAGGTTCTCCGGAGGACTGATCCGGCAGGGTCCGGAAAGAATACGAAAGGAGAAAGTTGTGGATGAGAAGAAGGTTCAGTGGGCGAACTTCGGAAACCCGGGGGCACACTATGTGGTGGTTCCCGACGAAACAAAAACAGTTCCAGAGAAATCATCTCGACCTGGTGCAGTGCGGTATACACTTGGTGTCGCAATTAGCACGAGTGAACTGGCGGCGGACGCTCTCTCCGCCACTTGGCGGGCATTCCTCGCCTCTGTTCATGTGGTTAATGTTGCAGCTGAAGCCGCTGTTCAGTCCGGCGAAGATCCCGAAGAGATTCGTGGGGCATTGATGGAGGCGGTAGAACGTGTTCCAATGCCACTCCGTTCTTGCCTTCGGAGTAAATGGTACACAAAAGGAGGATGACCATGTACGAGTACTAGCGGGGCCCCTCCGCGCGTAATGACGCGCGCGGAGGAAGCGCGACTTGGCCCACCGTGTTGCATCGGCGGCCGTCCCCCCCTAGGGACGGCCGCCATTTCTTTTTTATTTGAGAATTTGTATTTTTATGCTAGAATACTTCTACTATGCCGGGTTCCGATCACATCAATTTAAATCCTTACCCCCTCAAATTATATGGCAGTCCGAGCAGAACCGATGAAGCTCTGCCCCTTAAGGTCGCTAAATTTTTAAAAAACAAGCTTGCGCCCTGTTCCTGCAAAGTATTCAAGGATGGCTCTTTTTTGGTCCACCACACCGAATCGGTCCGGGACAGGGACGTCTATGTCATCTTCCAGCCACGTTTCGGCGACAAGGAAATTCTTGCCTATGATTTGGACGAATGCGAATCGCTGGTTTTTGCCCTAAAGCAGGGAGAGCCATCCCGCATCACCGTCGTCATGCCGTCCCTTCCGTATGCCAGGCAGGATAAGCCGTCCAATCACCGCGAGCCGGTTCTTTCCCAGAAAGTTCCTATGCGGTTGCAGATGGTGGGGGCGCACCGCGTGGTAGTTTTGCATCTGCACAATCCGAGCAGTTACAACGCGCACCCGCTCACTATCCCGATGGTGGATGTGAACACCAACGAACTTCTGATAAAGCACATCCGTTCCAAAAAATTTGATTTGGAAAAATTTAAAATCGTCGCGCCGGACCTGGGAGCGGCGCCGTCGTGCCGGAAGCTGGCGCAGCATCTCGGCATTCCGGAAAATATCGTCATCATCAATAAATTCCGTGACCCCAAAAGGGCGAATCATAATGAAGTGATGGAAATTATCGGCGACGTCAGAGGATATAATTGCATAATGCCGGACGACATAGCAGATACCTGCGGCACTGCGTTAAAATGTCTGAAAACCCTGAAAGAAAACGGCGCGCGGGATGTTTATTTTACCGCGACGCACGCCGTGCTCTCCGGAGACGTGGTTGAGAACCTGAACAGCGCCCCATTTTCCGGAATCTGGTTCACCGATTCCTGCCTTTCCGAAGAAAAAAAGAAAAAAATCAAGAAACTGGAAATAATTTCCACCGCCAAGCTGATAGCGAAAATAATAGACAACCTGCACAACGGCAAGTCAGTATCCGAGCTTTGGCACAACGGGAATTAATGCTAGAATATTTTAGTATGAAAAACAGGATTTACATCAAAGATTTGAAAGACCACGTTGGCAAGGAAGTCATCATCGCCGGATGGGTGGACGTCCGGCGCGATCAGGGGAAAATGGTCTTTTTTGATATGCGTGATATGACCGGTAAGGTGCAATGTGTAACCTTACAGAGTTTGGGTGAAGGAATGGATTCTGCAAAAGAAATGCGACCTGAATGGGTTCTAAAAGTTTATGGTATTGTAAAAAAACGCCCTGACAAAAATATAAACAAAGAAGTACTTAATGGTGACATAGAAATTGAAGTGCTAAATATTGAATTTTTGTCTCAAGCAGCAACATTGCCGTTTGACATGTCTCTTGAGGGATATAATCTTGATTTAACAACAGAATTAGACAACAGATCTTTAGTTTTGAGACAGGCTAAAATTCAAGCTATTTTTAAGGTACAGGAAACAGTTATAGATTCCTTCCGTGAATTCATGAAAAAGAATATGTTTTTTGAATTTCAAGCGCCAGTTATTACCCCTGCGACTGCCGAGGGAGGAGCGGAAGTTTTTCAAGTCAATTATTTTGACAAGAAAGCTTATTTGACTCAGTCTCCTCAGCTTTATAAACAAATCGTAATGTCGGCGTTTGAAAGATGTTTTACTGTAAATAAAGTTTTTCGCGCGGAGCCATCTTCAACAACCAGGCATTTGACAGAAGTAGTTTGTTTGGATGCGGAAATGGGTTTTATTGATTCATGGACAGATGTTCGAGATATGGCTGAAGAAACTTTTAGATATATTTTGAGACAAGTAGAAACCAAGAATGCTGAACACTTAAAATTATTGAATGTTACGCTTCCTGTGATGATAGAAAAAACCCCTACTTATTCTTTGAGAGAAGTCCAACAGAAAATTTTTGAAGTTTATAAACGAGATGTTCGAGGAGAAAAAGACACAAATCCGCAAGATGAAAGAGAAATTTGTGAAATCGTAAAGAAAGAGACCGGCTCCGATTTTGTATTTATTTATGGATATCCCACCCGCAAAAAACCGTTTTATGTTTATCCAAACCCAGATGAACCTGATTACAATGAAGGAATGGATTTAATTTGTCGCGGGGTGGAATGGCTTTCAGGTGGACGAAGAATAAATAGTTACGATCAATTGAATGAACACGTAAAACTTTGGAATATGGATCCCAATAAAGTAAAAATGTTTCTCGAGGCTTTCAAGTATGGGGTTCCGCCAGAAGGAGGATTTTCTTTTGGA
>LCGX01000035.1 GCA_001000035.1 Candidatus Nomurabacteria bacterium GW2011_GWF2_43_8 | reverse complement strand
TATCGTCGTCGTTAGCCCCTTGGGCCCTCTCTTGTACGCGTCCGATATCTTATAATCTTCGGTAATCAAATGCAATATCCTGTCCAAACGCTCCCGCAAAAATTTCTCGTCCATATATTTCGCCCGTCCGGCCAGGAACAACTCGACTTTGATCCGGTGCCCCTCCTTGATCCACCTGGAGGCGGTTTTGGCCTTCAATTCCAGATCGTGGTCGCCGGTGCCTATTTTTATCTGGATGGATTTTGTTTCCGTCCGGTTCGCTCCGGCTTTGGCCTTTTTCAACTTTTTGTTCGCCTCGTACTGGTATTTGCCAAAATTCATCAGCTTGGCAATCGGCGGATTGCCATTCGGGGATATCTCAATCAAATCAAGACCCTTCGCTTCCGCCAATTCCAAGGCGTCTTTTATGCTTAAAATGCCGAGATTTTTGTTTTCACTGTCCAGCACCCGAACCTCCTTCGCCCGTATTTGGTTGTTTATTCTTTCTCGCAATTTATATACAAAGTGTCTAGGAAAACCTTTGACTACAAGATATTAGCGTATTCGGGCCGGAAAGTCAACATTTTTAAACGCCTTGCTTTATTTAGGGTAGGGGGTAGAATTGAGGTATTACTAAATAATATATAAAAATATTATGCCAATTGGACAAATGCCACAAAGGCCAGAGGAGGGAGGATTTAAAGAGCACGCAAAGAGAGATTCAGAAATTAGAAGAGGAGCAAAACTAGAGCAGGCCCAGGAAGGCTATAAGATAGGATGGCGTCCGAAAATTGACGAGATCCCGGGTTTCATTGAAAATGCAATAGTAAGGAAAGATGTAAGTGGTGAGTTAAAAGACCAACTGGTTTCTTTAAATCAAAGTTTAGACAAATTGAAAACGGTTTCAGGACGGGAACATCGAGAATTGGAGGAAAAAATAATTAACGAAACTATGAAAATCTCTTCGGAACTTCCCAAAATACGCATCCATTTACCTAAAGAATAAAAATAGGGGGTATCGCAATACTAATTAGAACTATCCTTACTCACAATAAAAATCTAAAAAGGTAGATTGTGTTGTCTAACTTTTGATTTTTTTAGGGTGAAATTTTTTGAAGGCGGTTTTTGAATTCATTGGTATTCCAAAATAAGTTCTGTCAGGATGCTCCCCTTTGGTAAAAAGAGTAATGTGCGGAAATTGAGTCGGAATATGAGTTTTTAATAAAGCATTCAACCTGCGATAAAAAATATCAATATTGGGCATTTTGATTAATCGAATATAAGACTTTCTATGTTCTAAAACTTTTGGGTTTCCGAAATACGATTTTTCACTTATAAAATAAATTTCTTTCTGAATATATTGCCATTCCAAATTTTTTAAAAGGGTTTTTAGTTCAACCAATTTCTTCTTTCTTTCCGCCAGGGAAAATTTATTCAGAGCTTCTTTAATTTTTATTGACGGTTTTCCCCCGACGATAGTTATATGCCTATTTGTTTGTTCTCTAAACCCCTTCAATTCTTTTCTTGATTTTAAGTTACCATAATCTATTTGATTTTTATTTAACCTGATCATGCAACCCAAAGGGGCTTTTATAATAATTGGTTTATTGGGTTTGATTATGGCCTTGTTTCTCGTCATGCTTACTTGTACTAATCTTTTAAAGAAAAAAGAAAAGTGAAATCAATTTTTATTTACAAGCCTAATTTTTTTATAAAGAAAAACTTCAAAAAATTAATATTAGTACATTTCCCAGTTTTTTTATCTAACTCTTTCTCGCTCTGAGTTTCAACATGAAGAGAACCATCACTTATCCCAGCGATGTTATTACTTGAGTCATAATATGTAATAGGACCATCAGACCAGCCCCTAGGATAAGTCCGATAATAACCATTTTCACAAATTTCATAATCATACGCGAACGGACCTATCATAAAAAAATCAGCTGCAAGATACCCAACCAATACAACAACGACTATTATTAGAAATTTTTTCATATTGAGAACTATACTACTTTTGTGGAGATGGGGGAAATCGAATCCCCGTGCAGAAGGTTTTTGCTAAGAAATCTACATGCATAGCGCGCTTTTTGTTTTAGATTAAAAAATTAAGAAACGAGCCAAATATTTTTTAATCGAGCTCTAGATTTTCGTGAAATGTTCGAGCGGACATTCCCTTATCCCGATAATGTTATGCCTTAGCCCATATATCGGAAGTCTATGGATAAGACACACGCTTACGCCGAAGCGGAAACGTGAGCGAAAGCGAAGTCTCCCATATTTGCATACGGAGAAACAATTGCTTTAACTTTGGAAGCTAATTTTGCAATTAACTATTTGAACGAAGTTTTGCGAGATTGCGTTCATACTCGGCATGCATCAATGACAAAAGGCCGACTGTCTATGCCTTGCATCCCCATTTTGTTTTCAACGTCCTTTGTATTCTCTTCTTATCTCACGATCGGTTTCGCGTTTCTTGATAGTTTGACGTTTATCAACTCTTTTCTTTCCTTTCGCTAAAGCGACCTCTACTTTTATTTTTCTTCCTTTATTATACACCGAAATCGGCACGATTGTCAAACTTTTATTCTTCTCACTGCCGGTCAATTCTATGATTTCTTTTTTCGTCAGCAAAAGTTTCCGGTTGCGGAGCGGATCGTAATCCAGTGGCGCATTTTTCGGCTGAAAAGGCGGGATGTTCGCATTAATTAGGAACGCTTCGCCTCCCCGCACAATGACGAACGCCCCTTCCAAAGACATCTGTGCGTGGCGCACCGACTTTACTTCCGTGCCCAAAAGCTCAATACCTGTTTCGTATTTTTCCAAGAATTCATAATTGAATCGTGCTTTGCGGTTTTCGGCATAACTGGCCATGGCTTTATCTTAACACAACTTTTCTTTATCTATATTTTGTGCTAATCTTTCTAAATGCAATTCGATTTTCTGAACCAAAAAGACCCGCAGGGGAAGGGTAAAAAAGCTCCAAAACCGGCAAGATTCGGGGGCAATGTCGCCGGCGCGATACTTTTCTTCATGCTCATCACCGGGCTCTATTTGGTGGTCTCCGGCGACGGAAAAGTGATTCCAGAAGTCGCGATTTCGGACTTGGCCAAGAGTGTTTCGGCCGGTGAAGTGAAAAATATTTTAGTGGAAGGCGACAAGCTGACGATAACTTACCAGAACGATGAAGTTAAAATTTCCAAGAAGGAAGTGAATTCGGCCCTCTCGCAGACGCTTTTCAATTACGGGGTGACCCCCGAAGCTCTGTCCAAGACCGAAATTCTGATTAAAGACGAGAGCGGGTTTATGTTCTGGCTCGTAAATATCCTGCCATTCCTTTTGCCGATAGTTTTTATTCTGATTTTTTTCTGGTATTTGTCGCGCCAAGTAAAAGGCGCCGGCATGCAGGCCTTTACTTTCGGGCAATCCAAGGCG
Source organism: Candidatus Nomurabacteria bacterium GW2011_GWF2_43_8 (assembly GCA_001000035.1). Classification (GTDB taxonomy): domain Bacteria; phylum Patescibacteriota; class Minisyncoccia; order Phycocordibacterales; family UBA9973; genus UBA9973. Next base: position 3,157 of record LCGX01000035.1, on the reverse strand, counting down.
CGCATTACTGACCCGAACGACAAGAATAATCGGGTGACTTTCAAGGACGTGGCCGGATGCAAAGAGGCGAAAGAAGAATTGAAAGAAATCGTGGATTTTTTGAAAAGCCCGAAAAAATTTCTGGATATCGGGGCGAGGATTCCGAAAGGGGTAATGTTAACCGGCGCTCCGGGCACCGGCAAGACCTTACTCGCGCGGGCAGTGGCCGGGGAAGCGATTGTGCCCTTTTTTAATCTCTCCGGAAGCGAATTTGTGGAAATGTTCGTGGGAGTTGGGGCCTCGCGCGTACGGGATCTTTTCAAGATGGCCAAAAAGGCGGCGCCGGCGATTGTTTTTATCGATGAGATAGACGCCATCGGACGCACTCGCGGGGGAGGATTCGGCGGAGGCAACGATGAGCGCGAGCAGACCTTGAACCAGATTCTGGTGGAAATGGACGGCTTCGAGCCGAACGATAAAGTGATAGTGATGGCGGCGACCAACCGACCGGACGTGCTTGACCCGGCCCTCATCCGCCCGGGGCGCTTTGACCGAAAAGTGCTTTTGGATCTGCCGGACCGCTCCGATCGCGAAGAAATTTTGAAAATTCACGCTATCAAAAAGCCACTAGCCGAAGACATCAATTTAAAGCTGATCGCCGAACGCACGCCGGGCTTTTCCGGCGCGGATTTGTATTCGCTCATGAACGAGGGCGCGATTTTAGCAGCCCGCGAGAATCGCAAAAAAGTTTTTCAATTCGACTTGATTCGCGCGATTGAAAAAGTGATGTTGGGTCCCGAGCGCAAGAGCCACCTGCTTTCCAAAAAAGAAAAAGAAATCACCGCTTACCACGAAGCCGGACACGCGATTGTCGCTTCCGTCTTGCCGCACGCCGATCCGGTGCACAAAGTTTCTATTATTGCTCGCGGGAATGCCGGGGGTTACACTTTGAAATTGCCGCTCGAAGAGCGGCGCCTGCAGTCCAAAAAAGAATTTATCGACGACATCGCCATGTCGCTCGGCGGCTACGTGGCCGAGCAGATGATCTTCGGCGATATCACGACCGGACCGTCGAGCGATCTATCGGTCGCGACCAATATCGCGCGCGCGATGGTGACGCGGTGGGGGATGTCGGACGCCATCGGCCCGGTTGCCTTGGTTGATTCTCCCGGCCGACCCCAATATGGTGAAATGATGGAAAAAGAATTTTCCGAAACCGTTTCCACGAAAGTGGACGCGGAAGTTTCGAGGATTATCAATGACGGGCTGAAATCCGCCGGAAAAGTTCTGGCCGAGCACAAAAAAGCGTTCACCGCCATCGCCAAAAAACTTATTGAAGTGGAAACATTGGAACAGGAAGAATATGAGAAGATATTGACCGCGCACGGAATTATGCTAAAAAAGAAGGAAGTCGTTGCTCCCCCGGAGGCACAATAAAACAGTATCCGCCCTTAGCTCAGCTGGTTAGAGCATCGAGCTTATACCTCGAGGGTCCTTGGTTCGAGTCCAAGAGGGCGGACAGCGTAAAGAAAATCTCCCCTGCGGGAAATTTTTAGCTGTCCGAGGCGCAGGCGCGACGGCGCCGAGCCGGGGTCGCACAAATTTTCAGCAGAAAATTATGTGTGACGACAAACTAACAGGATTAATTGTCTTATCTAGTTATATAAAACCTTCGGTTTTGGTTTAAACCACTCCCTTACGGAACCAGACCAACCGCCCAGCATCATAAACAACACAAGCGGTGCTCCCCAATTAGCCCATCTTTCTAGGAAATCCCAGACCGGGTCGGGTCCGATAGGCCAGCGAAGCATTGCCGTAAATAGCCCCCAAACAGCCATCCACAAGATGGCTATTCTCATGGGTCGTATTAGCACCAATAATGCCAATAATAGGTCTACCGCGCCTACCAGCACAAGCAATTTTACAATGGTCTCCGGGTTGGTGATGCCAAAAGGCTTAAAATACACAAACCAGGACGTTTTTCCCTGCAGGGCGAACATCCCGTGGCCTAAAAATTCCCCTGCCACGGCTATACGCAGTATCCACTCCATTTTTTTGGTATTCATAATTTTTTATTCTGTGTTTTAATGTTAATAATTTCGTTTATCCACTTTACACAAGGGGACCGGTCTCGTGTATAATAGCCTAACAGTTGCAAAATTCAGGGGTCTAGATTAGTATTATATAACTTTCATTTATTAAAACCAATTTTTATAAAAAGCGCCGGCAATTATGGACACAAACAATAAAAAATATTTTAAATTTTCCCTCGCCCTTATTGTTTGCTTGCTGGCGCGGCTTATTCCTTTCCGGGCGCCGAATGTCGAACCGATTCTGGCAGCCACCATGCCTTTCAGTAAGGCCTATGGAGCTCTTTTTGGTTTTTTCTTTGCTGTTTTGAGTATTTTGCTTTACGATGCGCTGACTGAAACGCTCGGAGCGCAGACTTTTTTCACTGCCGGAGCTTTTGGGATTCTCGGAGTATGGTCTGCGAGTTATTTTAAAAAAAATAAAGCAAATGCATGGAATTACGCGCGCTTCGCCATCTTCGGAACTTTGTTTTTCGATGCGTTGACCGGGCTGACGGTCGGTCCGATTTTTTTCCATCAGTCGTTTATCGGATCCTTCCTCGGCCAGATTCCATTCACGGCGCTGCACCTCCTCGGCAATATCGCTTTCGCTCTGGTTCTTTCTCCCGCGATTTATAATTTTTTAGTAAAGAAAAGAAAACGAGAAACTGAATTGGTCGCAAACGTCTTCAAACCCAAAATGATTTAAATTTTATGAAAAAAACAGAAAAAATTTTAAAAAGCGAATTGGCAAAAATAAAATCGATCCGCAGGAGAACCGGCGAAGTAGTTCCGTTTGATTTGGAAAGAGTAGCTCGCGCCGTCTTCAAGGCTTTTGAAGTGACGGGTGAAGGGGGAGAAGAAGAATCGCAAGAGATAGCCAAGCGCGTCTTTAGAATGCTTCTTGACTTGCGTTCCGAACTGGTAAACGCGCGCAAAGGGGCGAAATTTTTGCCGACCGTCGAGATGGTTCAGGATTTTGTCGAAAAGGAATTGATGAAAAACAGTTTTATGGATACGGCCAAGGAATATATTCTTTATCGCAACAAGCGTTCAGAATTGAGAAAGGCCTTCGGTCCGGTGCCGGAAACAGTGAAATTGGCGGTGGA
>LCGX01000034.1 GCA_001000035.1 Candidatus Nomurabacteria bacterium GW2011_GWF2_43_8 | reverse complement strand
TCGAGACAAAATCGTCTTTCATATATTCCGCCAGCTTGACGGACTGTTCAATCACCTGCGCTAGGTCGGGATTGAGATAAATTTGATAGGAGGGCGAAAGAGTACTGCGCGACTCCGGCAATTCTATCAATTCCAAAACTGAATCGGTCAGAAGCATCGTATCCACTTCCAATTTATCTAGAATGGAATTCACCATGGACTCTTCTTGGAGCAGAAGCGCCGCGAGCAGATGAAGCGAAGAAACGTGATTCATCCCGCGCTCAATCGCCAACTCGTGGGCTTTTTTGATGGCATCTTTGGCTTTAGTTGTAAATCTATTTAGTGGCGGCATATATTTATATTTTCATTATACACTATGTGTCAAGTAGACGGAGCAGGCTCCCGTATCTCTTACTTGTTCTTATTCGGCTTTGGCGGAAGCCTTGAGGGCCACCAAGGCGTCGCCGATAGATTTGATTGGAGCAAAATTCGCCGCTTCCCCGGAGAGAACGATGCCTAAAGCATTACCATCAAGGTCTAAAAGAAGCCCGCCGGCATCTTGCTTAGCCACGCTGATTTTTATATCTTTGTTTCCTTCAAAAATAAAAGAGGAAATTCCGCCGCCGAAAACAATAACTTTTTGTCCGATTTTCATTTTATCTAAATCGCCGGAAGCTGGGACAGAGAGAATAAGCTTGTCCGTTCCGTTGACTGGATCGCCTAATTTCAAAAAAGAAAATCCTGCGTTGTCCGCCTTCACAAATTTCGCTTTGAATTTTCCGCTGTCGTTCTGCGCAAAATAAATCCCTTCACTAAACACAGACATAGTGTCGGCTACAATCATCCCGTCGGTTGAAACCGCAAATCCTCGTCCAACTGAGGCTTCAATATCTTTTCCATCCGGGTCCTGTGCTTCTTTTGTCAGAGAAAACACAGCTGACTTATTTTTGGCAATCGCATCCACCACCAGATCTTCTTCCTTGACAACTACGGTCTGGGTAATTGTCTTCCCCTCCACCTGTTGTATTTTTTCAACCGTTTGTTGGATAACGCGATTCACGGGCACGGTAAAAGATGCTGGCGCCTGCTGCATCAAGGTCACGGTCGTTATGCCAGTGGCAATGGAAGTGATGAAGGAAAGCAGAACGGCAAGGAGTATCAACTGTGGCTTATTTAAATCTTTAATGTCCATCACTCAATTATACCACTTTTTTAGTTTTGTCAAAATCTCAGACAAAGTTTTAACAGTGTAATCAATATTTTTTCTCGTTGTCCGCTGGCCCATGGAAAAACGCAGACCGCCAATTTCGGAATCCAGTTCCGAATGTATCGCTTTTATCACATATGAACCGCCGGGTTTTGAACTCTCGCAAGCGCTCTTGGAAGAGACCATTATGCCCCGCGCGGAAAGTTCAATTACCAAAAGATCGCTCGGAATTTTCGGAATCGTGATATTCACGCTGTTCGGCAATCGATTTTCCAAGTCTCCATTAAAAAACATTCCGACATTCTTGAGAATATCAGAATGTTGCAGTTTGTTAATAAAATAATCGCGGAGCCGGATTAGGCGTTTTGTTTCTTTTTCTTTTGTTTTCTGCACCGACTGCAAGGCATTGGAAAACTTCAAAATCTCCGGCAAATTTTCCGTCCCGGGACGCAATCCCATTTCCTGATCTCCCCCGCCGAAAATATTTTCAAGCAGTACTATTCTTTTTTTATAAAGCACTCCTACCCTTCCCGCCCCTTCTATTTTTGAGCCGGAAAGCGAAAGCAAATCCACTCCAAGCTTTTCTACATTCAAATCCAAATAATTCGCCGCCTGCACAGCATCGGTATGAAATATTGGATAGGCGCTAGGCGCTAGGCTTTTGGCTCTAGATTTTTTATAATGCCTGATTTCTCTCGCGATTTCTTTTATCGGCTGTATTGTGCCGATTTCGTTGTTCGCATACATAACCGAAACCAAGACAGTGCTGGGCCGGAAAGCTTTTTTTATTTTTTTCGGATCAACAATTCCGATGGCTTCAACTGGCACGACGGAAACTTCCGCGAGTTTTCTCTGAGCAAGCATCTTGCCTGTCTCAAGCGCGGAAGGATGCTCTATATTGGTCATTATGATATGCGGGAGAATTTTATCTTTACTTTTTTTATGCCAGGCCAAAACTACTCCCTGTATGGCAAGATTGTTGCTTTCCGTCCCGCCACTCGTAAAAATTACTTCACCCGGCCGGGCGCCCAAAATGTCGGCTACTCTCCGACGAGCATCTTGAAGTTTGTTTTTTTCTTCTACCCCGGACAGATGTATCGAACTCGGATTGGGCGTAGCGGATGCCGCGTAATCCAGATAAATTCTTTTAGAAAATTTTTTCACAAAAATAGTATACCTGGTTAGTAGATTTTGGCAATGCTCGCTTCACGAGCGCGCTATGCGCCTTGCTAAAACTCACTACCGGGTATATATTGAAAACACATGAATACAAAGCTTGAAATCGCCTTTTTTGTTTTGGCCGGAATCGCCATTTTGCTGGGCGCTGTTTGGATTATCATCACGGAAAAACGTTTGAAAAGGTTTTTTCTCGGCAAGAAAGCGAAGGACTTGGAGGACACTATCGTCGTACTGGAACAGGAGATTGCTAAGTTAAATAAGGCGAAAGACAATATCGAAAAAGAAATTACCGAGATAAACGGCAAACTCAAAAAAAGCATCCGGGGACTGGAAACGATACGCTTCAACCCATTTCCCGACCAGGGCGGCAATCAAAGTTTCGCGGTCGGGATGCTCGACGAAGAAGGTAACGGCCTAGTGATTTCAAGTTTATATTCCCGCGAGCGAATGAGCATATTCGCCAAACCTATCAAAAATGGCAAATCAGAATACGAGCTATCGGCGGAAGAAAATCGGGCTCTGGAAAAAGCAAAAGTGTAGCTCAAAAAAAATGGAAACAAAAAATGTTAAACAAAACAATATGGTTGCGCGCCCGCCAGTGGTAGTGGTCATGGGCCACATCGACCACGGAAAATCGACTCTCTTAGACTACATCCGAAAAACGAACATAGTCGAATGCGAAGCCGGAGGTATAACTCAGTGCATTTCTGCTTACGAAGTCATGCACAAAGATGAGACCGGAACTGATAAAAAAATAACTTTCCTGGACACTCCCGGGCATGAAGCTTTTTCAAAAATGCGCGAACGCGGCGCAGAGGTGGCCGACATCGCTGTTTTGGTCGTTTCTTCCGAAGATGGAGTAAAACCACAAACAATTGAAGCTTGGAAAACTATCGTAGAATCCAAAATCCCCTGCATCGTTGCTATTAATAAGATAGACAAGCCGGGCGCCAATGTGGAAAAAACAAAACAAGAACTGGCAGAGAATGAAATTTATCTGGAAAATTACGGAGGCAAGATACCGTGCGCGGAGATTTCCGCTAAAATCGGCACCGGAGTGGACAATCTGTTGTCCCTTATCCTGATTCTGGCTGAGATGGAAAACTTTACGGGAAACGTCGCGGAAAAAGCCTCTGGTTTCGTGATTGAAGTAAACTTGGACTCTAGGCGGGGCATACTAGCGACCTTGATTATAAAAAATGGGTCAATCAAAAAAGGCATGACCGTTGTAGTGGAAGATAGTATGTGTTCCACGCGAATAATGGAAAATTTTCTGGGAAGGAATATAGGCGAGGCCAGTTTTTCTTCCCCGATACGCATTGTGGGTTTTGACAAAATGCCCAGAGTGGGCGCGCGATTCAGAACTTTTCAAAAAAAATCCGATGCCGAAAAATATATGGGGGGGGTTCCTTCCCGTCCGGCAAGCCCCTCTCTCTCTCATCAGGAAGGAGAAAGTAAAAAAACAATACCGATAATTTTGAAAGCCGACGTTTCCGGCTCGCTAGAAGCCATTGAGAAGGAAATCCACAAAATGAAAAGTGACAGCGTGGAATTCCGGATAGTGGCCAAAGGCATTGGCCCGGTTTCCGAATCCGACATAAAAGGAATCGCGTCCGGCGAGGACGCGCTGGTCATCGGATTCAACGTAGCCGCCGATCGGAGCGCCGCGGAAACGGCCCAAAAAAGAGGTATTGCTATCAACTTCTTCAATATAATCTACAAAATGGCTGAGTGGTTGGAGGTCCAAATGGAGGAAAAGAGACCGAAAATTGAAACAATGGAGACAACCGGCCGCGCAAAAATTATCCGGGCGTTCAGTCGCACCAAAGAACGCCAGATATTGGGGGGAAAAGTAACGGAAGGAAAAATCGGCTTAAATAGCACGGTTCGAATAATGCGCCGAGAGTTCGAAATCGGCCAAGGAAAAATCGTAAACTTGGAAAAAAACAAGACAAAAACGAGCTTGGTTGAAGAAGGCTCTGAATTCGGAATGATGATTGAGTCAAAAACGGAAATCGCCCCGGGCGATGTTCTTGAATCATTTATGATTACGCAAAAATAAACAGAATGAACCGGAACGAAAAAGTAGCCAATCAGATAAAAGAGCTTGCGGCGCAGTTTTTGGAACGGGAAAGCGATAAAACTTCCCTTATCACGGTCACCTCCTGCACCGCCTCCCCTGACCTCAAACGAGCAACCATATTTATCACGGTATTCCCCACTGCCAAAGAAGTCGGCGCGCTCAATTTTATAAAAAGGAAACTGGGAGAGCTGCGCGAATTATTGAAAAAGAATATGTTGATAAAAATAATTCCTTTTCTCGACGTTAAAATAGACCAAGGAGAAAAAAACCGGCAGAAAATTGACGAACTGCTCCGAAACAGTTAATATTTTGAAATAGTCTTTAAGAAATGCCTTGCGCAGGCTGACGAGCCGAGCAGAGCAAAAATTCAGCAGAATTTTATGTGTGCATTTCGAGAAGAGCTATTTCAAAATTATCAGGGCCTGGTAGCCAAGTAGTAAGGCATTCCTCTGCAAAAGGAATATACGTGGGTGCGATTCCCACCCAGGCCTCCAAAAAATCAGACAGTTTTGATTTTTTAATGTATAATTTGTTAATGCCCGAGTGGCGGAATTGGTATACGCGCACGACTTAAGATCGTGTCCCGTAAGGGATGTGGGTTCGATGCCCACCTCGGGCACCGAGTTAGAAATAGTCAGGTACGGCGATAAACCGGCGGTGCCAGAAAAGATAATAGGCAATGGCCGCTAGCAAAAATACCCAAGCGAGGAGCGGTCCGGGCGCGTAAGCATCAGCCAACTCCCAAAGATTTATCCAAGTCAGCGAGATAGTGCCATTTACCGTGGCCACGTTATTGATAAGATTTGTGTCTTCGTTTTTTATTATCCGCAAATTCTCTTGCGTGTTCCTGATTTTATTATCAATATCGCTTATTTTTGTTTGATAACTTTTATTCTCGTTCGCGATTTGATATCGAATCGTGTTTATTTCGGCCTGCAACTGATTTATGATGTTTAGGATTTGCGCCCGGCGCGCCGCGTCGGCAGATGGATATTCGGCATTAAGCGTAGCTATATCTCTATTAATCGAATCGACTCTGGATTGATGCGAAGCAACAACTTGGTTATGGCTTCGCACTATTTGTCCGCGTTCGGCGTTCAAATCGCTCAAATTTTTTTCGTTTTGCCTTTGATTTTCTTCAATCATCTGCTTTTGCGGCAAAAGATTTTGGGAATTCGTCTGTTCGGTGTAAAACCTCGCTCCGGCAAGATCCTTGATCGCCAGCTGAAAAGTCGAAAGCTCCTCTTTGGGCAGGGCAAAACTAATGTACCCGGATTTCTCTCCGCTACTGGCTGAATCTATCCGGCCGCCGAACCCCCGGATCAAAGTTTCAATTCTGGCGGCCAAAAGAGGCGCCCGCCTGGTGCGGACAGTCGCGTTATAGCCAATCTTCAAAAATTCCCGATTATCCGTTATGGGAGAATCTCCACCGCCATAAAAAGGCGGAGTGTAATAATTATCCAGAGAAGGCATGCTCGGTGCTGAAGTGCCTCTATTACTACTTGTTTTATAAAAGTCCACAGAAGATTCACCTAAAGTAGGAGCTTGTTTGCCAAAATTATTTTGGGGGCCGGCCAGATTAATAAAAAATACAACCACGGCTACCGCCGTGAAGGCAAAAGAAACCCAAGGTAAACGCGAATGATTGATGGCAAAAGTTTTGCCGAGATCGGACGGGACTTTTGAAAGAATCTCACTCTTGAGCGCATTATTATTCGGAGGCAATTCCTTTTTGCTCTGGCCCCAAGATTCAAATATATTTTTTATTGTTCTCTTATTTTTCATAATTATTATTGTTGTTTTATAAATAAAGATCTTGCGGTTGATAATGCCCGATGCATCCTAACCCTGGCCGTTATCGGATTAATTTTAAAAAGTTTGGCGATGTCATTCAGGGATAAATCAGCGATAAAGCGCAGCCGTATAAGTTCACGATCACTATCCGAGAGGCGCATTAAAATCTGATCCACTAAAATTTTATCCTCTGTCTTGAAATCAGCCTCTTTCGTGTCGTGAATTTTCTCGTCAAAAGGAACTTCCCTTTCAGGGCATAAGTCCCAAGTTTTTCCTGAATATCGGAAATAATTTTCCCGTCAACCGGCGCGGTCACAGTGCCTTGCTTCTTTTCTTCTTCTAAAAG
>LCGX01000033.1 GCA_001000035.1 Candidatus Nomurabacteria bacterium GW2011_GWF2_43_8 | reverse complement strand
TGATTTTTACGGGATTGATACTCCGGAACAGAAAAAACTTGTCGCCTCGAACAAGACAGTGGAGCAGGTCCGCAAATTCCTTGGCGCTACCTCTCTTCATTATCTATCTTTGGACAACATGATAAAATCCATCGGCCTGCCCAAAAGCCATCTTTCCACTTCCTTTTTTACGGGCATTTACCCGATTGATTTAAAAGAGCGACAGAAAGAGGTAAATTATGATGTCCCGAAAGAATAAATTGAAATTAGCGGTCCTTATCTCCGACGCCGGCACCGGCACTAATCTTCAGGCTATAATCGACGGAGTCGAGGCGGGTAAAATCAAAGCCGAAATCCGCGCGGTTATTTCCGACAAAGCCGGCGTGCCGGGATTGGAACGCGCCAGAAAACATAATTTAAAAATCGAAATCTGTGAGAAAAAAGAGGATCTCCTGCCGCTTTTGCAAAAATTGGACCTCGATTACGCCTGCCTGGCCGGCTGGAAACAAATTATCTTAAACGAAGTAATTCTTGCGTACCCCCATAAAATTTTAAATCTGCACCCCGGACTCGTGCCGGATACGATCGGCGGGGGCGTAAAAAACCCCGACGGCACGGAAGCGCTTTGGAACAAGGGAATGCTGACAACCAAAGCCATCCAAAATTTCCTGGACAAAAAATCAACCTTTGCTGGCTCTTCCGTTCACTTTCTGACTTCCAATTTTGATTTCGGGCCGGTATTGGGAAGAACCTTTGAAAAAATTGAAGCTTACGACAACGTCGAATCCCTTTATTCCAGATTGAAGAAAAAAGAAAATCAGCTGTATGTGGAAGTTTTGGAAAAACTGACGAAACAATAAAATCTGTAGTTGAAATTAATTCTAAAGTTCTATAGAATATTAGAATAACTATGAAAAGATCCAATCGAGAGTTAGAAAAAATAATAAAAGGGTTTGCCAGCCACAGGAGAATACAAATTCTTAGCCTTTTACAAAAAGAACCTGAATTATCGGTCATAGAGATTGCGGAAAAAGTAAAATCTGAATTCAAGAATATATCTTCACACATAGCTAAAATGTCTATAGCTGGGTTAGTAATGAAAAGAAATGATTTTCACTCCGTACGACATAAACTTACTAAACGTGGATTACAAGTTCTAAAGTTCGTTAGAACATTAGAATAAAATTAATAAAAGATAAGTTAAAAATTTTAATAAAATGAGAGAAGACATATTTCAAAAACATACTGGAAAAGAAGTGTCAACCCATGTAATCAGTGAAAATCTTATCACTAGAGGGGCATTTGGTAGGGTTTTTGATACTGTTATTGAAATTGGCGGCCATAGAAAAAGATTTATAATAAAAAAATATTCTTTCAGTGGCGATCCAGTTTCGTTGGATATAGCCGAAAAGGACGCAAAACGAGCATTTGAAAATTATTCTTTAGCTAAAAAAGCCGGGTTAAGGGTATTTCCAACTTTTAGAATAAGTAAGGATAAAAAAAAGATATTGATGACCACAGGTTTTTTAAATGATCAAATATGTATAGGAAGTAATAGTGAATTAAGTATAGTCGATTTTAAACAACCTTTAATTGAAGAAATTGAGAACTTGGATGAATTTCTTGCCAGTTTTTTTGCTGAAGGTTTAAAAGCAGCCCAAAAAGGGATAAAATTTTATAACGACGCACCATTTTTTATTATAAGTAAAAGTCAACCAACAAAAATTGATTTTGTCCTGGGTGATTTTGATAACTTTCGGGAAAATAAACCCTCAAAATCTATCGGGTTGCACAATGTCCAAAACATACGAACAGCACTAGTTGGATTTTGGAGAGACAATATCAGCCCTGATTTTAAAAAAATATTTTTAGATAGGGTTGAATACTATTATAAACAAGCTATTAACAACGTAAATAATAGTGATTTAGAAAATTATTCATAATAATTATTATGTTGAAACAAAAAATTTTGATAATCGGCGGAGGGGGCAGGGAACACGCGATTGGTTGGAAAGTCGCGCAGTCGGCGCGCGCGGGGGAGATTTTTTTTGCGCCCGGAAATGGAGGAACGGCAAAAATCGGAACGAACATAGACATAAAAGCCACTGATGCTACAAAACTTTTAGATTTCGCCAAAAAGAAAAGATTGATTTGACGCTGGCCATTCCGGATGATCCGCTCTCGCTCGGTGTCGTAGATGAATTTCAAAAAGTGGGATTGCGAATCTGGGGACCGACGAAGAAGGCAACGCGGATAGAATCTTCCAAGACCTTTGCGAAAGATTTTATGCGCAAGCACAATCTGCCGACGGCAAAATTCAAGATATTTGATAATTTCGGTAAAGCAAAGGAATACGCCGCTCTACAATCATTCCCGATTGTCATCAAAGCAAGCGGGCTCGCCTTGGGGAAAGGCGTGATTATCTGCCAGACACTGAAGGAGGCTAGCGAAGCGCTCGAAAACATCATGGTGAAGAAAATTTTCGGAGAGTCCGGCAATGAAGTGGTAATAGAAGAATTTTTAACAGGTCCGGAAATTTCCATCCACGCGTTTACGGACGGAGAGAATTATTCGATTTTTCCGACAAGCCAGGACCATAAAAAAATAGGAGAGGGCGACACCGGGCCGAATACCGGTGGCATGGGTACCATCGCTCCGGTGCCCTTTGTTTCCAATAAACTTCTCCGGGGTATCGAAAAAAATATTGTCGCCCCGACCTTGAAAGGGATGAACGCGGACGGAAATTCTTTTTCGGGACTGATTTACCCCGGACTTATATTGACCAAAGACGGCCCAAAAATTTTGGAATACAACGCGCGTTTCGGCGACCCAGAAACGCAAACTTACATGCGTCTTCTTGATACTGATTTGCTGGACATTTCTGACGCGTGCATTGATAAAAAACTAAACGAAATTGAAATAAAATGGAAAAATCTGTCGGCTTGCACGGTTGTACTTGCGTCCGGCGGGTATCCGGAAAATTATGAAAAAGGAAAAATAATTTCTGGCATAGATGAAGCTGAAGCGGAGTCCGATATTGTTGTTTTTCATGCCGGCACAAAAATCGAAAATAACAATTTAGTCACAAATGGCGGGAGAGTGCTGGGAATAAGCGCGATGGGAAACACTTTAGAAGAAGCGCTTGCTAAAGCATACAAAGCAACGAAAAAAATTTCGTTTGCAGGCATACAATACAGGAAAGATGTCGGCCAAAAAGCTCTTTCGTTTAAAAAATAAATTAATTGTTTTTTATCAATTTAATGCTAAGATAATCTTATGAAAAATAACCCGAAGGTGGGCATCATCATGGGTTCGGATTCGGATTTGGAAGTGATGGCCGAAGCGGCCCGAGTTCTCGAAGAATTTGACGTGGCTTACGAAATAGCAGTGGCTTCAGCGCACAGAAGCCCCGAATTGGCGCACAAATACGCTACAACCGCGAAATCTCGCGGGCTTAGGGCAATCATCGCCGGGGCCGGGGGCGCGGCGCATTTGGCGGGAGTCATGGCTTCGCTTACCACTATTCCAGTCATCGGCGTGCCGGTCAAGGCAAAAAATCTAGATGGGCTCGACTCGCTTCTTTCCACGGTGAATATGCCTCCGGGAGTGCCGGTGGCAACCGTTGGAATCAATGCCGCCAAGAATGCCGGATTATTATCTGTACAAATTCTGGCGCTTAGCGACAAAAATTTAGAAGAAAAGTTGAACATATACAAAGAAAAAATGAGCAACGAAGTGGAAACAAAAGGCAAGAAACTTTCTGAAATTGGATACAAAAAATATTTGGAGAAATAAAATATGAGTGAATTAACCAAAGCAAAGATTTACTCGCAAGACGGAGTCGATGTGGAAGAGGAAGCTTTGTTCAGCAGTTTTGCTGGATCTATCTGTAAGGCAAGCTATAACAACTCTCCTTTTTTGGAAGTCAAAGATTTATCCGAGGGGAAATTTCGCGGTCCTCGCCCTTTTGTTTTTAAAAATCTTCCGGAAGGATATTTTATCGAGACCTCGGCGGACGGAATCGGAACCAAGGGCATCGTAATCGACGCGGCCAAAACTCATCATCTGGCAGCTTACGACATCATAGCCATGACCGCAAGCGATATCACCCGTTTTGGCGGCGTGCCGATTGCTTTTGTAAATATTTTTGATACTACCTCGGTAGGCAACGAGGGAGACGAGGTCAGTAAAATTTATAAAAGCGCCATAGCGGGTTTGGGAAAAGTAGCCAAGGAAAATAAGATAGTGATTTTGAAAGGGGAAACGGCTCAAATGGGCGACGCTATCGGCTCGGAGATTGCCGATTCAAAAACAAAATTAAACTGGTCGGGAATAATGATTGGTGCATATCATAAGGACAAAATGATTACGGGAGAAAAACTAGCTCCCGGACAAATTATTATTGCGCTGAAAGAAGAGGGTTTCAGATGTAATGGAATAAGCTCTATGCGCAAAGCATTAAAGGAAAGATTTGGAAAAGAGTGGTGGAAAAATCCCGAAGCGGGGAAAAGCATAAAACAGGCGGCGCACCCGTCGGTGCTTTATGATATGTATATAAATACGCTTCACGGCTGGTTCGATAAAGATTTCAAGCCCGAAATTACGATCCATGCCATCGTTCATCTGTCGGGAGGCGCATTGAAAGAAAAATTGGCAAAAGATGTTCTTTTCCCGAAAAATCTTTCAGCTGAACTTTTTGATCTATGGGAACCGCCGGAAATAATGCGTAGATGCGCGGAGTGGAGAAAAATTACGGATGAAGAGTTTTACGAAGTTTGGCACGGGGGACAAGGTATGTTATTAATAATAGATGAACAAGACGCTGATCATTGCATAAAAAGAGCGAATGATTTTGGAATCAAGGCAAAAATTGCCGGGAAAATAACGAAAGAAAATACTCCTCAGGTTTCTATTAATTCTAAATTAACACCAGGTAAAAATATAATTTATAAATAGTATGGATATAGAAACAATAAAAAAGCATATTGATGACGTATTGATAGAGACAGATTTTCCGGAGCTCGGAGAGAAAAAAAGAGGGAAAGTAAGGGATGTTTACGACCAAAAAGACAAGCTCGTGCTTATCGCGACCGACAGATATTCGGCTTTCGACAGAAATTTGGCTCTTATTCCTTTCAAGGGAGAGATTCTGACCCAGATAACCAAGTTCTATTTACAAAAGAACTTGAAAATGCACGACATTGGTCACGTTTTCATGATTTCTCCAAAGGGAAAGATGTTTGTAGACCCTCCAAAATTCGAGAATTTGGAAGTTGTTGCAAATTTGCCTCAGTTGAAGGAAAGAATTAAAGAGAAATTAGGGCTTTATTTGGAAGGAATGAAAAAAAATCAGAAGTTCGACAAGCCGGTCATAACTCCCACCACTAAATTCGAGGCGCATGACCGGCCCCTCTCCGGCAAGATTATTTTGGAAGAAAAAATTTTGCCGCCAGAAATTTGGAAAAAGGCCTGCGAAATCACTTTAAAACTCTTTGCTCGCGGTCAGGAAATCGCCCTCCAAAGGGGCCTGATTCTGGTAGACACGAAGTATGAGTTCGGCCTGGATGAAAACGGAAATATAATGCTCATAGATGAAATCCATACGCCGGATTCTTCCCCGGTCAAGGCCTGGAACCTGAGAATTTCGACAAAGAATTCCTGCGTTTGTGGTTCCGGGAAAATTGCGACCCTTATAACGATGAAAAACTGCCGGAAGCCCCGAAGGACATGGTGGCGGAGCTTTCCCGAAGATACATACAGATTTACGAGCAAATCACCGGCAAAAGTTTCGAGCACGATTTTTCGTTGCCGATAATGCAAAGAATTACCAATAATTTGCTAAAAAAATAACATGTCCCTAAATTCAATTTCACCGATAGATGGGCGCTATGAAAAAGCCAGCTCCGCTTTGGCCCCGATTTTCAGTGAAAGGGGACTTATGCGTTACAGAGTAATAGTAGAGGGAGAATATTTGATCGCGTTATCGGAATTAAAAACCAAATTAAGAAAACTATCAGACAAAGAGAAAAAAATAATCAGAGACTTATATGACCTGTCAAAGAAAGATGCGCAAGTAATTTGTGATATTGAAACCAAGGGCTATAAAAGCATCAAGGCAACAGATCATGACGTCAAAGCAGTGGAATATTTTATGAAAGAAAGGCTTTCAGGTACTACCCTAAAAGACGTTTTAGAATGGATTCATTTTGGGCTGACCAGCGAAGATACGAATAATTTAGCTTATGGATTGATGCTTCGAGACGGAACAGAAATATTAATAAAAAAACTCAAAGAGATAATTAAAGAAATAGCTAAACTGGCTCAAACTCATAAATCCCTACCGATGCTCGCCCGCACCCATGGCCAGCCGGCAACCCCGACTACTTTCGGCAAGGAAATGAAAGTGTTCGCGCAAAGGCTTGAGAGGGGCATAAATCATCTATTCGGGCAAAAAATTTTGGTAAAACTAAATGGCGCTACCGGCAATTACAATGCCCACGTTGTGGCATTTCCGAATATTAACTGGCTTAATTTCACAAAAACTTTTATCGCCCGTCTAAATAATCTAGAACCTAAAATCTTACGCCTAGAACCTAATCTATACACCACACAGATAGAGCCGCACGATTCTTATGTCGAACTTTTTGATCGATTTAAGCGCTTGAATAATATGCTAATCGATTTTAACCAGGATATGTGGCGATACATCAGCGATGATTGGATTGTGCAAAAGCCCGCGGAGGGGACTGTGGGCTCTTCCACCATGCCTCACAAGATCAATCCGATAAAATTTGAAAACAGCGAGGGAAATTTGGGAATAGCTAACTCCATGTTCGAATTCTTTGGCAGAAAACTGCCTATTTCCAGGCTTCAGCGAGATCTTTCCGACTCCACAGTGCAAAGAAATTTCGGTGTGGCTTTCGCCCATTCTTTGATTGCCTATGAATATCTGCTCAAGGGCCTAAGCAAAATCAATGTCAATAAAAATAAAATTCTGGAGGCGTTGAACAGCCACCCGGAAGTTATCGCCGAGGCTATTCAGACGATTTTAAGAAGGGAAGGCGCAGAATTCCCGTATGAAAAACTGAAAGAGCTTACTCGAGGGAAAAAAGTGACCATGCAGGATTTTTCAAATTTTATCGATAATCTAAAAGTTAGCGATAAGGTAAAAAAAGAGCTAAAAAAGATTACGCCGGAAAATTATATCGGCCTTGCTTCAAAACTCGCTACTTTAAAATGAAACCAAAAACCAAAATCTGTCAGAATTGTAAAAAAGATTTCACGATAGAAACTGAAGATTTTAAATTTTACGAAAAAATAAAGGTGCCGTTACCAACTTTCTGCTCTGACTGTCGTAATAAAAGAAGAATGTCTTGGAGAAATGAAAGAAATTTATACAAAAGAGTTTGTGACGCAACACAGAAAAATATAATTACAATGTTTTCCCCCGATAAGAAAATGGTTGTATATGATCGTGATTATTGGTGGAAAGACAATTTTGATCCACTTGAACACGGCCAAGATGTAGATTTCAAAAAAACATTATTTACTCAGTTCCATGAACTTTTTGACAAAGTGCCCCTTCCTAGCCTTCTCAATGAAAACGTAATTAATTCCTCGTTTTGTAATTGTGTCCATAATGTAAAAAATTGTTATTTATCGGTTGCTTCTATGAATATGGAGAATGTTTCTTATTCTACTCGTGTTATCGGTGGCAAAGATTCAATGGATCTTTTTGGCGGATCTGATCAAGAAATGTGTTATGAAAATGTAGTATGTGATAAATCAAATCATTTGTTTTTCAGTGAAAGAAGTATGGAGTGTTTTGATTCCATGTTTTTGTCGGACTGCAGAAATTTGAATAATTGTATTGGTTGTGTAAATTTGAGAAATGTCGGTTACCATATTTTTAATAAGCCTTACTCAAAAGAAGAATACAAAAAATATACAGAAGACCTAAACCTTAGTAATTATGATAATTTGTGTAAATTTAAAGAAAAATTCTCTGCTTTTAAGAAAACATTACCAAAGAGATATGCAAATATCTTTCGCTGCTATGCCGTTACGGGAGACAATGTAACCAATTCTAAAAATTGCAAATCCTGCTTTGATGCTTACAAAGACTTAGAGAATTGTGCTTTTTGCGTACACTCTATATCTTTAAAAGATAGTCATGATGGTTATGGAGTAGGGGACAATGCGGAGCAAGCCTATGAAGTTATAGATTCTGGCGTAAATGCTTCCAATCTTTTATCTACGGTTTGTGTTCATGAATGTCGCAATGTAGCGTATGCTTATAATTGTCACAATTCTTCTAATTTATTTGCTTGCACGGGTTTAAGAAATAAATCTTACTGTATACTAAACAAACAATACACCAAAGAACAATACGAAGAACTAGTCCCAAAGATCATACAGCACATGAACGATATGCCCTACATAGACAAGAAGGGAAGGATTTATAAATACGGAGAGTTCTTCCCTTCGGAACTGTCACCCTTCTCTTACAACGAAACAATCGCTCAAGAATACTTCCCTTTAACCAAAGAAGAAGCTTTGGAACAGGGATATAGGTGGAAGGAAAAGGAAAAAAGGAATTATCAAATAGAAATTAAAAGTGAAAATATTCCTAATAATATTAAAAATACAAATGATGAAATTATAGGTAAAATCGTAGAATGCGAACATAAAGGAACCTGTAATGAACAATGCACTGAGGCCTTCAAAATTATCCCAGATGAACTATCTTTCTATAAAAAAATGAATTTACCTGTTCCTCACCTTTGTCCTAATTGTAGGCACTACGCCAGACTTAAACAACGCAATCCCTTGAAGCTCTGGCATCGAACTTGCATGTGCGACAAAACTACCCATCCCCACCATTTGGATATCCGATGTCTGAGTGAGTTTGAGACAAGTTATGCTCCCAATCGGCCGGAGATTGTTTACTGCGAAAAATGCTATCAGCAAGAAGTTTACTAGTTTGAATTTTCGTGTAAAGCGTGTAAAATGAAATTATGGCCCTTCGGATTTTGGCTTCTGTATTGCTTCTTTTTTCGGTGCTTTTTATGCCCTTTTGGGTATCGGTCTTGCTGGCGCTCGCGGGCATGATTTATTTTTCCGTCTTCTGGGAAGCGGTTGTTTTATTCCTTTTATCAGATCTGCTTTATGGGGCAGGGGAGGCAAAGTTCCACGGCGCGGTTTTTGTATCTTTTGTTTCAGCCATTATTGCGATTATAGCGATAGAAATCGTAAAAAAGAAACTCAAGTTTTATCCTAATGTTTAAATAATGATAACCAGAATAATCAAAAAAAATAAATTAAAAAATAAAAGTTCCTTCGTGGAGCCGGATGAAATTTTTCTCGATTCAAAAAATCCGCAGAACTTCGACCGCCAGCAGTTTGAAGGGCGGATAGAAAAGCCCATACCCAAAAGAACCATTTTTTTTATAGGAATTTTCTTTATAATTTTCGCCTCTATTTTTGGAATCCGCCTCGCTTATCTGCAAATACAAAAGGGTGAGGCTTATTTTATGAGAAGTCAAAACAACGTTCTGGAAAAGGCGATTATCTTTACCGACCGGGGGATAATTTACGACCGTAACAAGATAGAATTAGCCTGGAATAAAAAAGAGGGGACAACCATACCTACGCGCGCATATTTATCGCCCGGTTTTTCTCATTTATTGGGCTATGTGAGCTACCCTAATCAAGATAGCGCCGGCAATTATTGGCAAGACGAGTTTGTAGGGAAAGATGGATTGGAAAAGCAATACAATGACGGACTTAAAGGTGAAAACGGAGCTAAAATAGTGGAGACAGACGCATTGGGGAAAATTTATTCGGAAAATATTATAAATGCTCCAAAGCAGGGCTCTGATCTTATGACAACAATCGACGCGCGCATTCAGAAGGAACTCTTTTCTCTCATTCAAAAACTATCGGAAAGCCAGGGCTTCGCCGGCGGAGCGGGAATAATAATTGACGTGGGGAACGGGGAAATTATAACTTCCACCAGCTTCCCGGAATATAATTCGGAAATTCTGTCTTTCGGGAAAGATGCATCTAAAATTAATAATTATCTGATCGATGAAAGAAAAGTTTTTTTAGACAGGGATATTTCCGGACTTTACACTCCAGGTTCGATCGTCAAACCGTTTTTCGCCCTGGGCGCTTTGGCTGAAGGTGTAATCGATCCTTATAAAGAAATTCTCTCGACTGGTTCCATTTCAATTCCCAATCCCTATTTCCCGGGAGAGAAAACCATTTTCAAGGACTGGAGAGTGAACGGATGGACAAATATGATGGAAGCAATAGCTGTGTCTTCCGATGTTTATTTTTAT
This sequence comes from Candidatus Nomurabacteria bacterium GW2011_GWF2_43_8, assembly GCA_001000035.1. GTDB lineage: Bacteria > Patescibacteriota > Minisyncoccia > Phycocordibacterales > UBA9973 > UBA9973. The sequence goes on along the minus strand of LCGX01000033.1, from coordinate 1,909 downwards.
GAAATCGGAGGGGGATTTGAAAATCAAAAAGGTCTCGGTATTGTAAACATCGGAAAATACGCGACACTCTTCGGTTTGGGAAATAAAACCGGAATAGATTTACCCGACGAAAAAGAAGGGACGGTGCCGAGTCCGGAGTGGAAAATAAAAAATTTCAAAGGGGATCCTTGGCGCATCGGGGATACTTACCATACCGCCATTGGACAATATGGTTTTCAGGTAACTCCGATGGAAATGGCCCGCGCGGTGGCAGCTATCGCGAACAACGGAAAATTATTGACACCTCATTTGGTATTAAGCGATTTTGAAAAAGAAAATCAGATTTCCCTAATAGATTTAAAAAAAGAATATTTCGATATAGTGCGTCAGGGAATGAGAGAAGCGGTAACATATGGCACAGCCCTAGCGCTCAACGTGCCTTATGCGGAAGTTGCCGCCAAAACCGGTACTGCTCAGATCGGCATAGCCAAAAATAAAGTCAATTCTTGGGTTATTGGTTTTTTCCCGTACACAAATCCTAAATATGCGTTTGTAATGATGATGGAAGCTGGACCTTCGACGAATAGCACTGGCGCATCTTCTATAATGCGAGAACTTTTAGATTGGATGTCCGTTAACACTCCGGGCTATTTTAAATAATAATGAACGTCCTTTTATAAAGGACATCTATATTTTATATCGGACATTCTAATGTCCTTTAAACTAAGTTAAAAATTAAAAGGTGTTTTTATCTTGATTTATTAAGAGGTTATGCACATTATCATTTGACATCATATTTTCTATATGTTAGACTCATTTTGCTGTTGTTTTTAAATATTTCTATTATTAAATTAATTAAAGGTCAAAACTAAAGTTATTATTAACTAAATTAGTTGTTATTTTTATGAAAAAAATATCCTTGTCCTTAATGATGTTTTTGATGGTCTTATTGGTTTCGGGAACTTTCTCTGTGAAAACAACTTCTGCCGTAGAGAGTCAGGAATGCACTCCCGGTTCACAGATTATTATTAGTTCTGTCGGGGACACTGTAAATGATGGCAGCGGTTCTGCCGTCGCCATGTCATTTGAACATGCTGCTTGGTATCCATCAGCAGATCTTGGGTCTGGGGCAGTTTGGATTTGGCATGAAGCCAATATTAGCGATCCAACATCCGATCACACGGATATTTTTACTAAAACCATCAATATAAATGGCAGTTTTGTTTCCGCTAATATTGAAATTGCTGCTGATAATGGCTATCTGATTAAAGTAAACGACGTTACAGTTGTGGATAAGTTATCGGAAGAACACAATTACGAAGCGTTGAGTAGCCACGACCTTATTTTCAATTCAGGCAACAACACCCTCGAAATCACGGTCAAAAATTTCGGTCTAGAAGGAAGTACTCCAGAGCTTAACCCGGCCGGACTTTTGTATAAATTGGTAGTAAATGACTGTTCGTCTCCAGATACTGCGACGATATCAGCTACAAAAATTGTCTGCGATGACGAATCAGATCTTCCAAACTGGGGAGCGGGCGGACCAAACGTAACTTCTACGACTGCTAGTGATTTTCTGCTGGCAAATCCTTCCTGCCATGCCGCAGACTGGACATTTGAATTGGCGCCAGGTGATACAGAAAACCCAGGAGACAATATAATCGGGGCAGCCGGAGGCGTCTGGACGCCGTTTACCAGCACAACCACAATTCCTCTTCCTTCGGCTTCTATTTGGGTTCGTGAACAAATGAAAGACGGATATATTCCATTCACAGGATTGAACACCACTCAAAATGTTTCGGCAGAACTTTATTGTAATGATGATGTATTACATTATGATAATTATGATTTTGTAAGTTCTATGGAAACAGGACAGATTTATTACTGTGTCGCATTCAATGTTTCCACAACTCCTCCTCCGCCGGCACCA
>LCGX01000032.1 GCA_001000035.1 Candidatus Nomurabacteria bacterium GW2011_GWF2_43_8 | reverse complement strand
CTCAACCTGAAAGAGGGTCAGGAGTCCCCGCTGGCGCAGCCGGCCAATACGGCGACAGCCAAGCCCCGTTATTTTTACGTTAATAAAGATGTCAGCGGACAGCCGAGGGTTTCCGCCCGGGCTTTTCTGGTAGGCGATCTAAACACCGGCGAAGTAGTTTTGGCAAAAAGTCAGGACCAAAAATACCCGGTCGCTTCGGTATCCAAACTAATGACAGCCCTGATCGCATCGGAAATGAACGGACGGGACGAAACCGCACAGGTCAGTAAAAAGGCCGTGGCGACTGCCGGCACAAACGGCGAGCTCCGAACGGGAGAAAAAATAAAAATTTCCGATTTGCTGTATCCCCTGCTTTTGGAATCCAGCAACGACGCGGCCGAAGCGCTGGCCGAGCATTTTGACCGGGACAGTTTCATCGCTAAGATGAATCTGCAGGCGGAAAAGCTGAAAATGGAAAATACCGCTTATGAAGATCCGAGCGGCGATATGTTCAAATTGGCCGGCTATCTCTGGCAAAACAAGCAGGACCTGCTGGAAATAACGGAAAAAAGAAGCTATTCCAATAAAAAGCACAATTGGTCCAACATCAGCCAATTTTTGGGGAAAGAGGGATATGAAGGAGGAAAAAGCGGATACACCGACGAGGCCAAACAGACCGCCGTCTCCGTTTTCTCCCTATCTCTGGGCGAATCCGGAACCCGCCCGATTGCCATCACCCTTCTGCAGAGCCCCGACCGGCGGCGGGATGTAGAAAATATTCTAAAATATTTACAGAAAAACATCTATTATGGCGGGCGGGCGGACGCGAATACCAATTGGGTGCAGGAAAAAGTCGGCCTGCCGGATATCCGGGAACCGAATTATGTGGTCCTGACTTTCGGCGGGGATGTAATGCTGGACCGCGGAGTGGAGAATTCAGTCATAAAAAATTTCGGTAACGATTATTCCGCCCTCTTTGAAAAATTGGACATATTCAAAAAATCCGACATTGCTTTCGCTAATTTGGAAGGAACAGCCTCGGATCAGGGCGCCGATCGGAAAAATCTGTATTCGTTCAGGATGAGTCCGTCCGTCATTCCGGCTTTGAAAGGAGCGGGCATAAGTATACTGTCCCTCGCCAACAATCACGTCGGGGATTGGGGACGTCCTGCTTATATTGACACCCTAGCGCGCCTCACTGAAAACGAAATCGCCTACACAGGCGGAGGCAATAACGAAACTGAGGCGGAAACACCGGTCATTATCGAAAAATACGGAATGAAAATGGGCTTTTTGGCGTTTTCCGACGTCGGGCCGGACTGGATGGGAGCCGATACCGAACAAGCGGGATTGCTGCTCGCACGCGATCCGCGTTTTGAGGAAATAGTCCAAAACGCCACGGCGCAAGTCGATTATCTGATAGTGTCCTTCCATTTCGGCGAAGAATACAAACCAACACATAATGCCCGCCAAGAATATTTGGCGCACTTGGCGGTGGACAATGGAGCCAAGATAGTTATCGGTCACCATCCGCACGTGACGCAGGATACGGAAGCGTATAAAAACAGCTTCATCGCCTACTCGCTCGGTAATTTGGTCTTCGACCAATCCTGGAGCCAGCCGACGATGCAAGGGATGATTTTGGAAGTCAAACTTGGAAAAGACGGCTCTATCACGACCAAAAAATACGCGACTTATCTGAATTCCGTTTTCCAGCTGGAAAAAATAATCGGGGGCGCGGAAGAGAAAATAAAATTCCAAGAATAAGCACCGAATAGCACAAGATAGTACAGTAATACAAAATACACAATAAAAATATGCAACGAAAAATACAACAAAATAGTAACAAAAAGTTTGTGGTTAAATTGTGCATATGCTAAAATTAACCACATGGGAACGATTGATAAAAAATATTTAACAAGAATCAGAGAAATACTGAAAACCGGAAACGAGAGTTTGGATATGACAAAAAATCTGCTCTGTAATATTGCCCTAGGAGAACAAACATCAAAGCACTATCAGAACAGGAAAACGGCATGGGCTTGGAATAATTTGAGACGGTATAAATTTGTGAGACATATCAAAAATGAGGCGAAGGATTTTTATCTTCTTACTCCAAAGGGCGAGGCTAGATTGAAAACCATTGTTATTGATGAAATTGAAATAAAAAGCAGAAAACACTGGGACGGAAAATGGCGCCTGGTAATGTATGATCTGCCAATCAGATTCAAAAGAGCACGAAATGCTTTTCGGTGGAAATTAAAAGATTTGGGATTTTTCCAGTTTCAAAAGAGCGCTTGGATTTTTCCCTACCCCTGTGAAGAAGAGCTATCTTTTGTCGCGGATTTCTTTGGGGTTCAAAAATATGTAGAGATTTTGGAAGTTAATAAAATCTCAAACGAAGCCAAATTAAAATCACACTTTGGCTTGTAAAACCCAAGTCCGTAAAATTAGCCCAAAACAAATATGTGGTCATTTTGTGCATATGCGCAATTTAACCACATTAAAAAATAAAAATAAAAAAATTCTGCAAAGAAATCCGTCCAATTTAGTATAAAAGGAAATCGCCCCGACCGGAGTCGAGGCGACTCCCTGCGCGGGGCGAGGATCTCACGAAGAGCTTCGTTGGGGGCACGAGTTTTCGCCGCAGACGTCGGAAACCTAGTTAGTCTTCCTGTCGCAGATTGCTCCTGACCCGGTCCAGGAAGTCGGCATGTCTCGGGATCCCGCGAGGGTTCTTGAAACTGATGCTCCCCTCGTACGACCACCGCGCACGGACCTGTTTCTCAGCCTTGTTGTAGTGGGGGCAGCGGCACTTAAGGCACTGCCCCTCATACCGTTCATTACCTCCACAACACACCACTAGGATTTTGGGCATTTTTTCCTCCTATATTATAGTAACACCTATAAAAAATTAGTCAAGTTTTTTACTTCGCAATCTGAGTAGCTTCTTCGAATTGCACGGAGAGGAGTTTGGAAGCTTCATCTCCGCCGATGGTAACACCATAGAGGACGCCGGCGCGAGACATTGTCTCGCGGTTATGCGTGACAACAATTAATTGGGATTGCTTGGACAATTTTTGGAGCATATCTCCGTATTTGCGAGAATTTGCCTCGTCGAGTGCAGCGTCGGTCTCGTCGAGCACCAAAAACGGCGGAGGATTTACCTGCGACATAGCGAAAAGAAGAGCGATAGAGGTCAGCGAGCGCTCCCCGCCGGAGAAAGCATTGAGTTCTTTGACTTTTTTGTGCGGCAAAGAAACGTTTATTTCTATTCCTTTTTCAACAACCATTTCTTCTTCCCCTTCCAATTCTCCCGCTTCATCCTCTTCCATCTCCTCTTCGTCCGATTCAGCGCTTTTTCTTTTCTTGATTTCAATAACAGAAAGCGAACCGTGCCCTCCGCCGAAGAGGAGCGTAAAGAATTCCTGGAATTCCACATTGATTTTCTTGACGCCTTCCTTGAATTCCACGTCGATTTTTTCTTTCAAGTCCATAATGAGCTTCTGTAAAGATTTAACACTGGCGTCCAAGTCATCCATTTCCTTCGCCAAAAATTGGTCCCGTTCCGAAACTTCCTTGTATTCTTTCATAAGTTCCGCCCCGCTGCCTAGACCGGCATCTTCCAGTTTGATTTTGATGCGCTCGATTTTTTTCTTCAGTTCTTCTTGAATGTTTTCACCGCTTTTTTCTTCTAACTTGTAATTTTTGTATTCCAAAATCCCGGCTCCGATTAGCGCCGCGCCTTCTTTTAGCTCGTTCTCAAACGCCTCCCGTCGATTTTGCAGGTTCTTTTCCTTGATTTCCACCATTTCCAAGGCGGAAGAGAGCTCCTGCTGCCTGACCTTGAAGGAGAATTTCTCCCGTTCCAAATCTCGCAAAACTTCCATTTCTTTGTTAATTTCCCCCCGGCGCGTCTCCGCCAGTTTTACCCCCTCTTTTTCCTCTTCCCCCATTTTTCGCAAATCATCCAAGATACTGGAGAGAGAATTTTTCAATTCAACCAACTCTTTTTCCTCTTTCTGCTTTTTTTCCTCCTGTACCGGGTCGGTTTCTTTGATTTCGCTCCCGCACAGCGGGCACCGGCCGGAAATTTTCACTTTGTTTTCTTTCGACTCAATCATTCCCTCCATCCGCCCGACTTGCCTTTCCAGATCGTTTTTCTTTCCGCGTAGGGAATTTATTTTCTGCTCCAAAATCCGCAACTCTTCTATCTTGCCTTCACCCTCCGCGGCCCTACCGCTCTCCACGGCAGAAATCTTCCCGACCACGCTTTTTAATTCACTAGATAACTTTTCCCTCTCCGCCGATAAACTACCTCCCTCTCGCTCCAAGTAAACACTTTCTTTTTTTAAGTATTCTCGGTAGAGAGAGGCCAAATCCGTCTGCATTTCTTTCGTTTTTTCGAATTTTTCCACCTGCTTCTTCAAAAAATTCAGGTGCGGGGCGTTTTCCCGGCGCATCAGAACCACCTCTTTCATGTTTTCGTTCGTCCGTTCTAGTTTTCTTTCGCTTTCTTTTATTTTATATTGGTAAATTTTGAGCCCGAGCGCGTCTTCCACCATTTCTTTTTTCTCTTTCGCGTTCGCGTTTAGAATCCTATCCGCTTCGCCTTGGGAAATGATGTGGTGCCCGGACGAGCCGATATTGACTGAAGCTAGCAGGTTGTGGATGTCTTTGAGCCTGACCTCGGTGCCGTTTAAAATATATTTGTTGAGCCCGTCGGAGAAAACTTCCCTCGAAATCGAGACAACGTCATAATTCAAATTGATATCTTCACCCGCGTCGTTCGTCAATTTGAAAATCTTATCAGTATTGTTGAAATAAATAGTAACGGCGGCCCGCGAGCTTTTAGATAGTTTTTTGGAACCCTTAAAAACAAGATCGGAACCGCCCTTCCCGCGCATTGATTTCATCGACTGTTCGCCCAAAACAAAGCGGATGGCTTCCACGATGTTGGATTTCCCGGACCCGTTCGGACCGACGATGGCGACAATCGGGTTTTCGAATTCCAAAACGGTTTTCTCCGCGAAAGACTTGAAACCATAGAGAGAAAGTGTTCGGAGGCGCATAATTTTAGTCCAGCCAATTTTTCGCTTTTAATGCGGCCAAGGCGGCGGACTGTTCGGCCTCCTGTTTGGATTTGCCTTTGCCCTCGGCGACCAGGTCCGCCTTGAAATAAATACCCACCGTAAAATGCTTGTCGTGGTCGGGGCCCGATTCAGAGAGGACCTTGTAGGCCGGCGTTGCAGATACGAACTCCTGCGCTTTTTCCTGCACCAAAGATTTCGCGTCGCGCCAAAGTTTCTTGTTCACTATCTCTTCCGTTTCGGGCAGGAGGGTCTGGGCCACGAATCTTTCCGTGGTCCCGTAGCCCTGATCCAGGTAAATCGCCCCGACCAGCGCCTCATAGGTGTTGGCCAAAATATACTGCCTAGCTTTGCCATTATCTTTCGCTTCACCTTTAGACAAAAGCAGGTAATCGTTCATCCCCGCTGCCGAAGCAATTTCGGAAATGATTATGGCGTTCACTAGGGCGGAGCGCAGGGCGGTCAACTCCCCTTCGGTATGCTGGGGATATTTTTTGTAAAGAAAGTCGGTCACGATAAGCTCCAAGACGGCATCGCCTAGAAATTCCAAACGCTCGTTGTGCGCCAGAGAAGACAATGGATTCTCGTTGATGTATGAGCGGTGGATGAAGGCCTGCTTCAACAAATTTTTATCATTGAAAATCACTTTTATCTTTTTCTCAAAATCGGAAAACTTTATCATAATCGTTGTTTTTATCTTATAAATTTTTACCGCTTATTGTTTCAATTGCTTTGCTGATCAAGGGAATCATGTCGCTATAAATGCGGAGTTCCGGAATGGCGGAAAGCGGAAACCACCTGGCCCCGTCCAGTCCGCCCGATTTTTCAAGTTCCAGCTCCTTGTATTCGCTTCCCGCCAAAAAATAAACGACCTTTTTCAAACTTTTCCCTTTTTCCGGGTGGGTCGCGACATACTCATTCTCTCCCAGTTCCCCTTCGATATCTATATCCAGCCCGATTTCTTTTTTTATCGCTCTCTTCGTACCCTGCTTTATATCCTCGCCCGGTTCAATTTTGCCTTTGGATAAGGTCCAATAACCGAAAACATCGTGCACAAAAGCAAGCAGAACGGTGCCGTCTTTTTCGCAGTAAACCAACGCTCCGCCCAATGTTTCAACCGGCAATTTAGTAATATCGAGAGGTTCTTCGGCTTTTTTCCTTCTGCTCTCTTGTTCCTTCCCGGGCTCGCCTATCTCTTTGTAGACCGCGCCCAACACCCCGTTCACGAATTTACCGGAATTTTCTCCGCCAAAAGTCTTGGCCAGCTCGATTGCTTCATTGATAGCCACCTTCGGGGGCACTTCTTTCCGGTCGCCAAAAAGAAGTTCCGTCAGGCCAATCCGCAGAATATTCCGGTCAATGACCGAAATTTTTTCGATAGGCCAGTCCGGCGCGGCTTTTTCTATAATTTCATCGACAGCCGAACGCTTTTGCAAAACTTGCTCCAGGAGCAAGAGCACGAAGGCGTCGTCTTCGACGCCCGGAGCGAATTCCTTCAGGTTTCTTTCCAACATATTTCTAATCTCGCTGTCGGCAGAACTTTCCCCTTTTCTGTCTTCAGGCAGAAAATCCCACTCGAAAAGCGTCTGGAGCACTATTGATCTGGAAAGGTGCCTATTTGCCATAAATTAATGAACGAAGTGAATATAATTTATGAGCATCCCGTAGGCGCTTGCGTCCTTCGGGAAGCCATGATTATTTACCTTCTGCTGCTTTTTTCGCCTTGGCTTTTTTCTGCTTCTTTTCTGTCTTTTTGACTAAATCCAGAACTTTCTTGCCGCGATAAAATCCGCAAGACGCGCAGACGGTGTGGCGTCTTTTCAAAGATCCGCAATTCTCGCATTTGGAAAAGCTCGTGCTCGCAAGCGCGTGGTGCGAACGCCGATTGGCCGTATGCGATTTTGTGCTTCTCATTCGTACTACCATAATGTTCCTATCCTAGCATATTAAAGACGAAAAGCAATTTTGGAATAAAAAATATTGTGTTATGATGTAAATCTATGGAAAAGGGGGAGAAATTGGATGGTTTAAGGCATTCTTTGGCGCACTTATTGGCAGCATCTGTGCGCGAACTTTATCCTGGTTCTCAAAATGCCATTGGTCCAGCAATAGAGAATGGATTCTACC
>LCGX01000031.1 GCA_001000035.1 Candidatus Nomurabacteria bacterium GW2011_GWF2_43_8 | reverse complement strand
TTGATTTTACTAAACAAATTATCAAAGAAAGCGGCAACGAAAGATTCATTGTTCGAACCTTCGAGCGGAGTGATTGTGCCAGCAATGCCTTCGAGGTTGAGATTGATCTCTTGGACAGCTTTGATGGTCGGCACCACTAAAGCCGCGTAATCAATGCCGAGATAATCGTCGTAAACTGTGCGGACGATGTTCGGATAGATGGATTGTACTTCTTGGGCAATGAAACCGGTGTTGGTCGTCTGGTCTTTGTTTTTGTCTTTCCAGCTGAAGGTGACGGGACGAAGCGCCATGATGTTTGTCAGTTCGCTCTCCAGGGTTTCAATATTGTCCTTCAAACGGATGTCGGAGGTGCAGTTGGTCGCTCCGACTCCGTCACCGATAACACAGGTTGTGCCAGTTCCGTAAACCGTGATGTTGCCGGTGTTGGTTGTATCCGTTCCGACGGTCAGAAGCGTGCCGGGAGATACATTGCCAACACCAACAAAACCAGAACCTAGTATCGTCATCTTTTCGGTCGGAGTCCGGTCAGTTGTCGCGCTCACTCCAGCTGTAGTTGTATAAAAATGCATAGCGGAAGAACCGGAACCGGTGGATATTCCGGATTTCAGAGTCAAATCTCCTCCAGCCAGATCCGCTGTGCCAGCTATCGCTCCGCCGGAAGACAAGGTTAAACCTTGTCCGGCGGTAGCGGCTGTCGTGTTTCTTTCCATCCAGATGGTTTGCGCGGCGGTTCCTACGAGAGAAAGCATGTAGGTGGGGGCAGTTGTCCCGATACCGATTTTGTCAGTGGTTAAATCGCCGTAGATAGTGTTGCCGATATTTAACTGAGAACTTCCAGTAGCACTCGGCGGCGGCGTGTTGTAGCCAATCATAATATTATCTGAACCAGTAGTAAGACCTATTCCTGAATTGTATCCAATCGCTATATTTCTTAAACCGGAAGAAATATCTTTTCCGGCATAGGATCCGATACCCACATTACGACCGCCGGAATCTATTTCATAAAGGGCTGTGCTCCCGACTGCCGTATTGTAATCTCCGGTAATAGTGACACCATAATTAGCAGCTTCTTCTCCGATAAATGTATTTCCAGATCCAGTAGTAACAAACTGACCGGCTCCATAACCAAGAGCAGTGTTCCATCCGCCAGTTGTTATTTTTTCCAAAGCAATATTACCTACTGCTACATTCGCATCTCCACTAGTACTGGAACCATAACCACTTCCGGCATCATGTCCAAGAAATACATTATAATTCGCCGCAGAAGTAAAACCCTCTCCGCTATCTGTACCAATAGCTATGTTGTAATTTCCGGATGTTGCATCTCCAGCGTTATTTCCCAAAAAGATACTATCGTTCCCCGGACTCCAAAGTGAGAAATATTCAGTCACACCATTTTTGAAAGTTATTTTCGGCGAAGCAGCATCAATCACCGCCAGTGGCGTAGTTATCTGCGTCGTAAAACTCGGGCTCTCCAGAAATGCAAAAGTTTTCCGCGCGGCGCCGGTCGTGATTGTTCCGTAAAAAGCATCGGTCAAGAATTCCACTGCGCCAGCTTCAGCAGTTGTCAAAAGAGGGCCAGAAGTGAATTTGAGCGGAGCCGTACTTGCCGTAATCGTGCCAGCGGGAAGATGCAAACGAGCGGTCGGAGTCGCTGCGCCGATACGGATGGAATCAGTGGAGAGATTTCCGTAAATAGTGCCGCCAATATTCAATTCATTGCTAGCCGTGGCCGAAGTGGCATCAACATAAGTACCAATAAGAATATTAGTAGAACCGGTAGTAGTTATAAATCCAGCTTGGGTGCCGACTGCGACATTGTCATGCCCAGTTGTTATTCTTTGAAGTGGCTGATAACCAAATCCAATATTATTGTATCCACTAATTCCCGCAGCACTACCGTAACCAGCTTCATGACCTATAAAAACATTATCATACCCATCATTGATTCTATACCCCGTCAACATACCAATCGCGACATTGTTGTTGTCGAAGTTACCGGTACTAGATATACCATTCCCCGCGCTATAACCTATATATACATTCTCTACACCATGTGTGTTCATTCCTGCTGAAATACCAATAGCAACATTAGTGCTCCCTTCGCTATAATACAAAGCGTACTCTCCCAGGGCTATGCTATCACTTATGTATTGATTAGTAGCTATATTCTTACCGAGAATAATATTATCGTTTCCCGTTCGTAACCGCGCCGTCTCTATCCCCGCATTTTTAAAAATAATGGCGGGGTCGGTAGCTAAGGGAGCATTGATGGTCACGGTTCCATCTGCACTAATCGCCCCCGCATCGGAAATTGTAACGCCGGTCGAACCGAATCCCCCGCCGATAGCCAGAGATGTAGCCGTAGCTACTCCCAAATCAGGAGTGGTAAATACCGGGCTCGTGCCAAAAACCAAAGCTCCGCTGCCGGTTTCATTGGAAATCACTCCGGCTAATTGAGCGGAAGTGGTGGCGGAAAAAGCGCTTAAGTTGTTGGTATATGCAGTGGCCGTCAGATTCGCCACCGTTAGTGTATTCGTCGTGTTGTTAAAATTGAAACTCGCATTATCTTCATCCAATCCACTCGCTCCCTGAAAAGGAACCGAACCCGAGGTAAAGGAAGGGTTGATGACTCCGGCGACATTGCCGGTAATCGTGCCGGTGACGGTCAGGTCGCCGCCGATTGAGCCATTGCCGGAAACTATCAAGAGGGCGGTACTTACCTTATCGCCGAAAGAATTAGAAATGTTGTTCACTCCGCTTTCCACGGACGTAAGCAACGCGTCAACCTGACTATCAAATAAACTTAAAGTGACAAAACTGGAAAGATCAATATTGCTTCCTCCGCCCCCGCTACCGCTCCTACCGGGAATGCCTTGAGGTCCTTGCGGTCCTTGGGGGCCGACTGGACCTTGGATGTAGAGAACTTGTGGAGAGGCGGTGTTGACGGCGACAGCCGGAGAATCATCTGAAACTTGCATATTAGCTCCGGCCACGGCGGCAACGGTATTTCTGATTACCGGCGAAGGGATGGAGGTAATTTCAGAGGAAAACATGTAATTGTAAATACGTTCGCCGAAATAATCCACGACGGCATTGGATACGCTGTCCATCGATTCGGTCAGGTAATTCTTGTAGCTGTCGTACCAGGAAGAAATCGAAGAGAGCGGATTGAAGGCGAAAGCGGAAGCGGGAACAATAAAAACAGATATAAAAAATGATGAAATTAAAATTTTTTTAAGAAGAAATTTACTCGGCATATAGATTAATTGTACCAAATTACCCCCCCCGCAACCAAGATTAGTAAAAAATATGTGGATAACTCAAAAACTTATGTATTTAGAGTTTTTGTATGCTATAATCCGCTCATGAGCATAAAAGATTTACAAAACAAATTATTACCCATATTCCGCCAATATGGGATTAAAAAGGCTGCAGTCTTTGGATCTGTATCTAGGGGCGAAGATCGCCCGGAAAGCGATGTTGACTTGCTTGTGAAACTTGGAAAACCCACTGGATTAGTCGGGTTTGTGGGACTCGTGGATGATATGGAAAAAGCGCTTGGCCGAAAAGTTGATTTATTGACCGAAGGTGGCATAAATAAATTTATGGAACCATACATTTTATCTGATTTAAAAACAATTTATGAAGAATAATAAAGTATATATAGATCAAATTCTTGAGTCAATTAAAAAAATTGAGTTGTTCGTGAGTGAAATTGATAAGGAAAATTTTTTAATAAATTCTCTAGTTCAGAGCGGTGTTATTATGCAACTGACTTTAATTGGAGAAATATCAAAGAAAATTTCTGATGATTTGAAGGAAAAAATAAATTTGCCGTGGAAAGAAATAGCCGGATTTAGAGACAAAGCCATTCATAATTATTTTGATATCAATTTGGATGTTGTTTGGAATACGATTGCTCTTGACTTGCCGTCGCTCAAAGAAGAATTACAAAAAATTTCTAAATAAAATAAATTATATTTTTTCCACTTCTACAAATTTCAGCTCCTGTATGTTCACTGGGCTACTGAGCAAAACCTTGGTGACAGGGTTGCGCGGATCGGAAATTATCGTTTCGACAACAGCTAGGATGTAAGGATAGAGCCCCGGCATTATAACCTGTTCCCCTTTTTGCAAGATAAAATCCCGGGGCAGAATCATTTCAAAATTTCCCCCGCCGCGCCCGACAATTTCCAAAAAAACATCCCCGCCTGCGCGGGCAGGCCGGCCGGACATTATTGTCTGGGTTTTTTCGCCCGAGCTGGAAAACAAAATCACTTTAGAGGAACTGGCGTAAACCTCCGCGATACGCCCGATCGGCACATTGCCAAAAGCAAAAGCTATATCCCCTACCTTTATTCCCTGCGTTTCTCCCGCGTCAATTATTATGGTATCGTAAGGGCTCCGGTTCGGTTTGGACAAAATGGCTGACAAAATCAAAGGGACATTTTCGCTTTTCCCTGCCTGCGCAGGCAGGCGTCCTAAAATTTCCTTCAGATCTTCATTCTCTGCAACCACTGAATCATAATTAGCCCGGTCGGCCTGGTTTTCCAGTATTTGAGATTTAAGATTTTCGTTTTCTTCTTGCAAAGAATTCTTTGACGCAAAATACGCGCTCAGGTTGCTCATTTTTTCACCCAGACCGTTCCCTAAAACCAAAACGGGGCGGAAAATTCCGTGACTCGCGTAAGAAAGCCCGCCCCAAATACCCGCGCGGAAATAAATTAAAACGAAGAGAACAATAACACCAAACGTGATTTTAAAAAACTTTTTTTCTCTTATTTTTTTATCTAGGAGGTAACTCATCTTGATTGCCTATCAGAATTTCCTTGTAAGACGGGATATCATCCAGAATCACTCCTGTCCCGCGGGCTACGGCCGAAAGAGGATCTTCCACCACGTAAACCGGAATCTTAAGAACCCGCCCTAGCAGCTGGTCTAGTCCGGGCAGAAGCGCCCCGCCGCCGGAGAGGGTAATCCCCCGGTGCATTATATCGGATAAAATCTCGGGCGGGGTCGTCTCGAGCATGTCTTTCACTCCTTCCACCAGCCCTTTGACCGACAAAGCTAGGGCTTCGCGGACGTCCGAATCCGTCACTACCACCTCTCGCGGCAGTCCTGTCAAAAGATCGCGCCCGTGGACTTCCGTTTCCATATATTCCCCTTGAATGACGGACCCAATAGCGATTTTCACCATCTCCGCCGTCCTTTCCCCGATGAGTATTTTAAATTCATCGCGCATATAAGTGATAATGTCGTTATTCAACCGGTCGCCGGCTATTTTTAAATTTTTTGACTTAACTATACCACCTAAAGAAATCACTGCGATATCGGTCGTGCCTCCGCCAATATCAATAATCATGGAACCGACAGGGTCTTTGATCGGAAGCCGGATGCCGATGGCAGCTGCCATCGGCTCCTCTACCAAAAGAACTTCCCTCGCGCCGGCGCTCCGGCCGGCGTCATACACTGCCCGGGTTTCAACATTGGTCGTGCCAGTAGGCACACCGATTAATACTCGAGGACGGGCCAATTTCGGCGACATTTTGTCCGCTTTATTTATGAGATAAGAAAGCATCTCTTCGGTAACTTCAAAATCGGAAATCACGCCGTCCACCAGCGGACGGACAGCTTTGATGTGCCCTGGAGTGCGCCCGAGCATCTCCTTAGCTTGCATGCCTACCGCTAGAATCTGATTGGTCTTGATGTTGACAGCCACAACCGAAGGTTCATTTATCACTATGCCATGGCCTTTCAAATAAACCAAGGTATTGGAAGTGCCGAGGTCAATACCGATATCATTTGAAATTAATTTGTAAAATTTATTGAACATAACGAATTGGGTTCTAGCGGCTAGGTTTCAGTATTTTTAACAGCTCATCTTTGGAAACTATTTTCCCTTTCTCTTCCGTACGTTTTTTCAGCTCAATCCCCTTTTCCTTGATGCTGCGCTCGGAGACTACCGCGCGGTATGGAATGCCCAGCAGGTCCGCACCGGCAAATTTCTCTCCAGCCGATATATCTGCACGGTCATCAAATAGAACTTCCACGCCTGCTTCAGACAGATTTTCGTAAATTTTTTCCGCCTCAGCTAGAACCTCTTCATCTTCTCCCAGCGCGAGCAAATGGAGAACATGGGGCGCGATTGATTCTGGCCAAACAATTCCCTTGTCGTCGGACAAAACTTCAACTACCGTGCCCATGAGCCTGCCCAAGCCAATGCCGTAGGAACCCATAAAAACAGGTTTTTTCTCTCCGCTTTTATCCGCGTAATAGAATTCCAACGCTTCCGGCTTGCTAGTGCCCAAGGTAAAAATATTTCCCACTTCGATTGCCCTATGTTCCACTAGTTTATCTTTTTCTAAATCTAAACTTGCCAACACTTCTTCCTCCATCACTTCTCTATTTACCGCTATGGCTTTGTCCTCGCTTACGTATATAGTATCTTCGCCAGCAGAAGTTATGGTTTGAAATTCGTGAGAATATTTTGAAAAAGCGCCGCCTGAAGCAAAAGTTAAATAAGTCATATGTCCGATGCCGGTTCGCCTGAAAATATTCTGATAAGCTGTTTTCATTTTTTCATAGAAAACATTATGCTCCGCTTCATCTCTAGAAAAAGAATAAAGGGCTTTCCAATAGAATTCCCGGCCTCGCAGAATGCCTGATTTGCTCCTAGTTTCGTTTCGCAAAATATCCTTGAAATCATAAAGATAAAGCGGCAAGTCTTTATAAGAACTGACATATTGTTTCAGGATATTAGCGAAATCTTCTTCATTGCTCCAAGACAAACC
>LCGX01000030.1 GCA_001000035.1 Candidatus Nomurabacteria bacterium GW2011_GWF2_43_8 | reverse complement strand
ATTTGACGGCGCGCTTTTACATATAGGCAGCGCGATGAAATCAGTCGGAGAGGTAATGGCTATCGGACGAAGTTTTGAGGAAGCATTGGAAAAAGCTGTACGCATGAGTTCAGACATTGTCGAGAGCGTGACAGATAACAATTTTAACAATAAGAAAGATTTAAAAAAATTTTTGAATATAGCGACCCCAAAAAGAATATTTGCCATAGCGGAAAACATGAAAAAGGGGATGAGTGTTGAAAATATTTACAATATAACCGGAATTGATCCGTGGTTTTTATATAAGGTACAAAACATTATAAATATAGAAAAAAAGTTTTTAAAAAATAAAATTTTGAATAGAGAAACTCTGCTAGTTTTGAAACAGAATGGCTTTTCAGATAAAAAAATAGGCAGCCTCTGTGAAAAGACGGAATTGGAAATTCGCGGATTGCGCATAAGCCTCGGAGTCAAGCCATTTGTATTCAATATTGATACTCTGGCGGGAGAAGTGCCGGCCAAAACAAACTATTTATATCTGACATATCATGGAGCCCATCACGATGTATCCGCGCTCGGCAAAAATGCAATCATGGTTTTGGGCAGCGGGCCGTATCATATCGGTTCCTCGGTTGAGTTCGATTGGTCATGCGTGCACACTGCTTTGGCGCTCTCACGGCACAAAAAGCAGTCGATTATAATAAATTGCAATCCGGAAACTGTATCTACCGATTATGACATGTCGGACCGCCTGTATTTTGAAAACTTGTCTTTTGAAACCGTGGCAGATATTTTTGAATTTGAAAATGCGGGAGGACTCATCATATCCGTAGGAGGACAAAGGCCGAATAATCTGGCAAAACAGCTTTCAATCGCCGACTTCAATATTTTGGGGACTAAGGCAAAAGATATAGATCGCGCCGAGGACCGCAATTTGTTTTCAGCCTTGCTGGACAAGCTTGGAATCTTGCAGCCTAAATGGCAAAGTTTTACTTCCATGAAAGAAGCCAAAAAATTCACGGAAGCGGAAGGTTTTCCTGTTTTGGTCCGCCCTTCTTATGTGCTTTCTGGTTCAGCTATGCGGGTATGCTATAACAAAAAGCAGTTGTCTGATTTTATAGATAAGGCCGCGGTTATGTCCCCGTCGCATCCGGTCACCATTTCAAAATATATCGAAAACGCCAAAGAAATCGAGTTTGACGCCGTGGCGCAAAAAGGAGAACTTATTATTTATGGAATTTCCGAACATGTCGAGAACGCCGGGGTGCACTCGGGTGACGCGACTATCGTGTATCCGACGCAAAGAGTGCATTCTTCCACCGAATTTCAATTAAGGGAGATTTCCAAAAAAATCGCGAAAGAGCTTTCCATTACTGGGCCGTTCAACATCCAGTTTTTAGTGAAGGACAACCGCCCGTTCGTGATTGAAGTCAACCTGCGTGCCAGCCGCACTTTTCCTTTTTTGTCCAAAGCGATGGACGCCAATTTTCCGGAAATAGCCGTGGATAGTTTTTTCGGCAAAGCCCGACCGCATAATTTTAGGTACCCCAAAAACGTTATCGTAAAATCTCCGCAATTTTCCTTCTCCCGACTGCTCGGCGCTGATCCGGTGCTCCGGGTGGAAATGTCCTCGACCGGCGAGGCCGCTTGTTTCGGCCGGGATTACGACGAGGCGCTTTTAAAGTCGATTTTGAGCACCAATAAATTTGATTTTAAAAATAGAAATGTCTTGCTTTCTTTGGGCGGGGAGCTGAATAAAGCCAAGTTTTTGGAGGCCGCTAATATATTGCTTTCGCTGGGTTATACGATTTTCGCGACGGACACCACCGCACAGTTCCTGGAAAAGCAAAACGTGAAATGTACGGTGGTGCGCAAGGCATACCAAGAGTCGCCGAACGCGCTCGATATAATCCTCGGCAAAAAAGTATCTTTTGTGGTAAATTTAAGCAAAGTTGAAACAGCGGTCCAAAACAAGAATGAAGAAGCGGGGCGCATCGTGACCGATGGCTTCCGCATACGCCGGGCGGCCGTTGACTGCCAGATTCCGCTCTTTACCGATCTGCATTTGGCGCGCGCCTTCATAAAATCTCTGGCCCGTTATCCGGTGGGAAACCTGGAAATCAAATCATACCGCGAGTATTTGGAAAATATTTAAATAATTAGAAAATTTATGCCCAATATAATTTCCGCCGATCAATTTAAAAAAGAGGAAGTCGAAAAAATCCTGTCCCGATCGGCCCAGATGGAAGAAGAGTGCCGGAAAGGCAAAATCGAAGAGGTCCTGCGAGGCAAGATTGTCGCCTGTGTTTTTTTTGAGCCGTCCACCAGAACCCGCCTGTCTTTTGAAACAGCTGCGCTCAAGCTGGGAGCGAAAGTGATTTCTGCGGAGAACGCCATGGAAAATTCCTCCACTTTCAAGGGGGAAACCATCGAAGATACCGCCAAAATGCTCTGCTCTTATGCCGATGTCGTCGTTATCCGCCATCCGGTCGCGGGAGCGCTCGAGAGAGCGGCGAAAGTTGCCGAGAAGCCGCTCGTCAATGCCGGCGACGGCGCCAACCAGCATCCGACGCAGGGGTTTTTGGATTTATACACGATAAAAAAAGAGCATGGACGACTCACGAACCTAAATATCGGCTTCGGAGGAGATTTGAAAAACAGCCGGACGCTCCGGTCGCTTCTGCCACTGCTCCGATTGTACGAAGGCAATAAATTTTATTTTCTTTCGCCGAAAGAATTGGAACTGCCTAGAGAATTTGTAAAAGAATTGAAAGACCACGGTGTCCAATTCGAAGAATTGCGAAGTTTAGAAGAAGCCTTGCCCTCGTTGGACGTGCTTTATATGACTCGGGTGCAAAAAGAACGTTTTGCCGACGAGAAGGATTATGAAAAGGTGAAAGATTTGTTTATTTTTAAAAAAGAGCATTTAAAAAAATTGAAATCAGGCGCGATCATCATGCATCCGCTTCCGAAAATAAATGAAATCGAGCTGGAAGTTGACCAGGATCCCCGCGCCGCTTATTTCCGCCAAGCCCAAAACGGCCTCTATGTCCGCATGGCCCTTTTGTGTTACGTCTTAAATTTATAGTTCTTATTGGCTCTCCAAAAACTGGAAGATTTTTTCGTTGGTCAGGACGTTTTCAGCGTGCGCTCGGGCGCGGTCAGGGTCGGCTTCTTTGTAGTGTTCCAAGATGGCGGCGACTTCTCTGGCTACTTGGTCGGAGTCGGCGACGATTTTTTCCGTTTTGGCGATTTCGTTTAGGATTAAAGAGAGCTTCGCCTTTTTCTCCGCATCGGTTCTGAATTCTTTTCTCAAATCTTCTTTTGTTTTGTTCAGATGTTTTAGATAATCCTCGAATTTGAGCCCCATTTGGGTAATGTCGGAGTCCATTTTATACAAAATTTTATCCAATTCAACTTCAACTAGAATTTCTGGCAAATCCATCTCGCTTTTGCCGATTATCTCCTCGATTATTTTCAGCCGAGTTTTCTCTTTCTGTAAGTTTTGTTTTTCCAGCTTTATATTTTCCCTCAATTTTTCTTTGAAGTCCGCCACATCCTTGAAAGGCCCTAGCGTTTGCACAAACACATCATTGAATTCCGGCAGTTCGGGCTCCGGATGTGTTTCTCCCTCCTTGTGTTCATGCTCTGCCATATGCACTTTCGGCGCGCGGGATTTACGGATATCTAAAATCGTATCCTTCAATTCTTTTTCAGTCACTTCAAAATTTTTCTCCGCATCGGTGACGCCGGCGATAACTTTTTGAGCGATTTTTTTGTAGTCGGGAAGCTTTATCGCCGGCAGGACAGCTGTTTTTATCTTGAATCCCAGAGGATTTTTGCGTGCTAGTTTGGTAATGGAAATCTCCGGCCGGCTGATGGCGTCTATTTTTTCATCTTCTAAAATTTTCGGATAATGCTCGCCGAGCGCGAGTTGCGCCATCTCTTCCAAGATCTGGACTTCCGGTATTTTGGAAAGCAGAACGTTCTCCGGCACTTTGCCTTTTCGGAAACCGGGAAGCTCCAAATTCTCGCCGATTTTCCAGAGCGCTTTGGTGAAATAGGATTCAAACAATTCAACTTCCAACTCACCCTCGATTTCTACCTCGCTTTTCGGGAGTTTTTTGACTGATACGCGCATGCTTTTAATCCACGAAGTTTACGTCAACATCAACATTGGTGTCAGCCGCGTCAAGATCCTGCTCCAAGGCGTTCAGAGCATCCGCGTCCGCTGGCGTTACGTTTTCCGATTGAACATCGCCGTCCTTGGGCGCGTTAATTTTTGATTGCCAGATATATATTCCGCCAATAATGAGAATGACGAGAATAATTATCAGTCCGACCAACGCTCCATTTGATTTTTTTTCCGGTTCCATATTTTTAAAATAAGTCGTTCAGACTCTGAGAGTCTTCAGACTCGAATGAGTTAATTAATAATCTATTCATTGTCTTCGTTCTCTTCCTCTGCGTCATCGTTTTCTTCATCATTAGCGGCTTCTATTTTTGCTCTGACCGCTTCCTTCAGAGATTTCACGGCATCCCGGAGCGCTCTATGGGTTTCCACAATCAGGGTTTGTATTTCCTGGGCTAGAGTCCGGAGCTGCGTCTTTTTTTCCAAAGTCAGCTGGTCAAGCGAAGCGGAAAGCAGGGAATTGATTTCCGCAATCTTGTCTTTGGCGCTGTCCAGCTTCTCCTCGGCGGTTTCTAGGAATGCTTCCGCTCCCGCCGTATCTACTCCTTTTTCCTTCAGCTCTTCCAGTTTTGAATCAATCTTGTCTTGCAAGGCATCCATTCGCTCCACCGCCTTATCGAATCTCTCCAGCGCTTTTTCTCGGCCGACCACTCGGAGTTCCTGAATTTTCGCTTTTGCCTCATCTCTTTCTTCTTTTATTTTTTCCCGCAAGGCCTCCATCTTTTGCTTTGCTTCTTCCCGCGCGGATTCTATGCGGAGCTTCATCTCAGAGCGTATCGCCTCGCGCTCCTCTTTCATTTCCTCTCTCCACTGCGCCTTGGTGTCGTCGCCATTATCTTCATCTTCATCCTCGGCGCGCGCTATCTGCGCTCCCATGTTAAATACCATGGCTAAAACAACCAACAAACTTAAATATTTTTTCATATATTTTTAGTAGTGCGTTTAGGTTAATAATTTTGACCTAGGAATGCATTATATCAAAAAAGCCACCAAAAGTAACGCCACTATATTCAGGATTTTTATCATTGGATTAATAGCCGGGCCGGCGGTGTCTTTATAGGGGTCGCCGACGGTGTCCCCGGTGACCGCTGCCTTGTGGGCATCACTGCCTTTGCCGCCATGGTTGCCCTGCTCGATGTATTTCTTGGCGTTGTCCCAAGCGCCTCCGCCGGAGGTCATGGAAATGGCCACGAAAAGTCCGGTGATAATGGAGCCGACAAGGAGCCCTCCCAAAACTATCAGGCCCTTGTCTTTGCCAAAAATCAAAATTACCAAAATCGGTGAAAGTACCGGTATCAAAGCTGGCAAGATCATCTGTTTTATAGCCGCGCCGGTAATAATCGAGACAGCCTTGGCATAGTCCGGCTTGGCGGTTCCTTCCATGATGCCTTTTATCTCCCGGAACTGCCGGCGAATTTCTTCCACTACCTTTCCGGCGGTTTTTCCGACAGCTTCCATGCAAAGCGCGCCGAAGTAATAAGGAAGAAGACCCCCGAGGAACAGACCGACGATAACATATGGATTGCTCAAATCAAAAATTATGCTTTTGCCGGCTTTCGCGATTTCCTCCGTGTACGAAGCGAAGAGGACAAGCGCGGCCAAACCCGCCGAGCCGATAGCGTAGCCCTTAGTGACGGCTTTAGTGGTATTGCCCACGGCGTCAAGCGGGTCAGTCACGTCGCGGACCTCTTTAGGGAGTTCCGCCATTTCCGCGATGCCTCCGGCGTTATCCGTAATCGGGCCGTAGGCATCGATGGCCACGATAATCCCTGTCATCGAAAGCATAGACATAGCTGCCACCGCGATTCCGTAAAGCCCTCCATAATGGTAGCTCACCAAGATTCCCAAGACGATTGTGATTAAAGGCCAAGCGGTGGATTTCATAGATATGGCCAGACCTTGAATGACATTTGTGCCATGGCCGGAAACCGATGCTAGAGCTATCGATTTTACGGGCGAGTATTTTGTGGAAGTGAAATATTCGGTGATAATCACAATAAGACCCGTGACTATAATACCCACCAGCATAGGATAGAAAATTCCGCTTGTGCTGAGTGCGATACCCTCATCCATTCCTTCGTTCATAGTCTCAGCCGCCCATTTTGCTAGCGGAAAAAATCCAATAAGAGCCAGAACGCCCGAAACTGCCAGAGCCTTGTACAGAGCTCCCATAATGGAACCGTTTTTCCCAAGACGTGCAAAGAAGGTTCCGATAATCGACGCGAAAATTGAAACCCCTCCAATCATAAGAGGCAACACGAGTGCGGTATATGATCCAGGAAAAGTTAACTCTCCTAATATCATTGCCGCTATGGTGGTAACCGCATAAGTTTCAAAAAGGTCCGCGGCCATACCGGCACAGTCGCCGACATTGTCGCCGACATTGTCAGCGATGACTCCGGGGTTCCGCGGGTCGTCTTCCGGTATTCCAGCTTCCAGTTTGCCGACCAGATCCGCGCCGACATCCGCCGCTTTCGTGAAAATTCCTCCGCCCAATCGGGCAAAAACGGAAATGAGAGAAGCGCCGAAACCGAGCCCGACCAAGGCGGTAACATCTTTAGTGATTGCGTAGAACAGTGTTACGCCTAAAAGCGCCAGACCGACCACCAAAAGTCCGGTGACGGTTCCGCCCCGGAAGGCGAGGGCGAGAGCGTTATTTATTCCGCTCTTGGCGGCTTCCGTCGTCCGGACATTCGCCCGGACCGATACATTCATTCCTATGTATCCCGCCAGCGCGGAGAACACGGCCCCGACTAAAAATCCCAAAGCCATGACCCAGCCCAGCTTCGGCGTAAGCCCAATAACCAAGAAAAGCACTATGGCAATCGCCCCGATCGTTCTGTATTGCTTGTTTAAATAGGCCTTAGCTCC
>LCGX01000029.1 GCA_001000035.1 Candidatus Nomurabacteria bacterium GW2011_GWF2_43_8 | reverse complement strand
AAAAGCCATGACCCAGCCCAGTTTTGGCGTAAGCCCGATAACCAAGAAAAGCACTACGGCAATTGCCCCGATTGTTCTATATTGCTTGTTCAAATAGGCCTGAGCTCCTTCTTGAATCGCTTTGGCGATTTCCTGCATACGCTCGCTGCCGGCACTTTTTTTCAGTATAGATTTGGCCAAAAACAGGCCATAAACGATAGCCACAGCCGAACTTACAATCGCAAACAATAAAAATTCACTCATGATATTTTTATTATTACTAATAATTTATTTCTCTTCTTTCCTGACGCTCTGATCTTCATCAGAGGTCGGAATCCCGACCTCTTCGGGTGTCGGAGCTTTTTCGTCGCCCTTTATATCTATTCTCCAGCCGGTCAGCTTGGCCGCCAGGCGCACGTTTTGTCCTCCTTTGCCGATTGCCAGCGACAATTGGTCGTTAGCCACTTCCACCGTCGCTTTGCGCTCTTTTTCATCCACTTCAATGGAAATGACTTTGGCCGGAGAAAGCGCGTTCGAAACGAACTGCTTCGGGTCCGCGGACCAGGGAATTATATCAATTTTTTCTCCGGAAAGCTCCGTGGTAATCGTATTTACCCGGGTGCCTTTCTGTCCGACGCAGGATCCGACGGCGTCGATGTGTTCGTCGTTCGAGTGAACGGAAATTTTTGAGCGCGCGCCGGCTTCGCGCGCGACCGATTTGATTTCCACCACGCCGTTTTCTATTTCCGGCGCTTCTTGGGCGAAAAGTTTTTCTATGAATTTCGGATGGGTTCGGGAAAGGCGCAGATTGATGCCCCGGGGCGTGTCTTCCACACTGTAAAGATAGGCCCGCACTCTTCGGCCCCGCTCCCAAAATTCTCCCGGAATTTGCTCTTCGGCCGGCAGGATTCCCGTGGCGCGGTTGAAATCGACGTAGACATTGCCTCGCTCCACCTTCTGCACGATGCCGGAAATTATCTCTCCTTCCTTTCCGCCGTATTCGTCGATGATGGAAGTGCGTTCCGCTTCGCGGATTTTCTGGATAATGACCTGCTTGGCCGTCTGCGCGGCAATGCGCCCGTAATCGTCTTTCGCTTCCAGCGGGAAAATAATTTCATCGTTCAACTCCACCCCTTTTTTTATTTTTTTCGCGTCTTCCAAAAGCAGATGGTGTTCCGGATTGAAATGCACACGCTCGTCGTCCGCATTCTTTAGGGAATACTCACCTCCTCCAACCTCTCCCGAAGGGTGAGGCTTGAATTCTTCCCTCTCCTTTGGGGAGGGTGAGGGAGGGGTGTCTAGTATCGCGATACTTTCATCCACCACAATTTTCACTTGAAAAAAATCCGTCTGGCCGGTTTCCAAATCGAACTTGGCGCGGATAATCTGTCCCTTTTTGCCGTAGTCCTTCTTGTAAGCCGCGGCCATGGCTTGCTCGATGGCCTCCAGTATTTTTTCCTTCGGGATTTTTCTTTCCTCTTCAAGCTGTTCCAAAGCCGATTTGAATGTTTTTAGGTCCAACATATTTATCTTTGTTAATTTTGGTAAAAAATAAAGCCCTGTTTCGACAGGACTCGTATGGTGGGAGCATAACATAAGGCATATTTGAAAGCAAATTGACAAATACGCATAAATGGTATATTATAAAATCATAATGAGGCATAAGTTTTTTAAAGTTTTTGCCTTTATGCTTTTTGTCTTGACGACGGGCGCGTTTTTCGGGCTTGCTTCCGCTGAAGATCAGACATACACTACATTCTCCCAAATTCGCTCTATTCTGCGCCCCGCGACTCCGGAAGCGGAAATAATTTCCGGCAGCAATGATGATCAAACATCCGCTCTTTCGCCTCGCATCCGCACTGTTGTGCGTTCCAGTGCTCCAAGGGCAAAAATAATTTCTGATAATAAAGACACCAATAATCTGGCCACCGATGTTTTGCTGTCTTACAGCTCTGCCGAGCCAAACAATCTCTACTGGGATTCAACTTTTAAAGAAGTAAGCGCCATAAATTTCAACCCTTCGGTTTTACCCTCCGGCAATGGTCATAAATCATTTAAAAAAATGGCCACTTCCGGAACGACTTTTCAAATAGACGGAGCTGATTATAAAATAGTTCAAGAAAAATTTGAGGAACGAGGTTTGGATAATTACTCCTGGTTCGGCTATGTGGAAGATTCTCAATTCCTTTCTCATTTTGCCGTTTATAACGGCGCGGTGGCCGGGGAAATCTGGCTGCCGAATGGAGGGCATCGTTCCGTTCTGACTCGAGGCGGACAGCAGTTTCTGGTTAAGTGGGACGAGGAAGAAATCAGCCGAGGTTTGGCTGACGACCAAATACCCGATTTTTCCTTCGGTCTTGGCGACACTGGCGCGCCTGGCGGAACGACACATGAGATTCGCCGCCGCCTCTCATCCCTCTCTTGCCCGAAAGGGCAGGAACTGGTATGGGAGAAACCTCTCTTGTACATCTATGATACTACTGCCTTGCAATGGTTTAGAGGCGACGAAGATGCCTTGCAAACTTTCGCGCAGGCGAGCGCGGATGGCGTCAACGCCGTTCATGTGAATTCCTTGATTCCAAATTATCGGGTGAGATTAGCGGGAGTAAGGGAGGTTAAATACACTTCTGCCGGTGAACTTTCTGCCGATGCGGGATGGATGCAGATTTCCGAAGAGGTTGCAGATCTCAAGGCCAAGACCGGCGCGATAGAAGTGGGGTTTATCATTGGCACTACTGAAGGTATGGGTGTCGGCCTTGCTGGAGGCGGGTTTGCGGATCCTGATCGCCATCCCCCTATACATGTTTTTCGCGCGGGGGGCGGAGTTGATACTGCTATCCATGAAGAAGGCCATAACGACGGAGCAGGCCATCAGATCGAAGATTGGGTCGGTTGGATGCCCGCCCCGTTTGCCTACGATTGGTTCAAGGATGGTCTCGGCAGGGGCATAATGGCTATCTGGCGTTCGGATCTCTGCCCGAACGATTGCCTAGCATTGCCGGTTTTATCAAATCCCAATGTTTTTGTGAATGAAGGGCGAGAACTTGGTTTGGCTGGGGTGCCGGTGGGTGTTCCAGGCAAAGCTGAAAATTGGCGGATGCCGGCCTTGGCATATCCTGCGTTTGGCGTTAACCCAGTGTGCAAGTGAGAGCAATAAGTGGTATAATTATTCTATTACTATAGGAAATATATTTGAATATGAAAAATAAATTTTTCAAAGTTTTAATTTTAGTGGTTTTTGTGTTGGTGGGTAGTTTTTATTTGGGTTTAAATAATAAAGCATACAGCACATCTACTTCTATTATCACCGCAACGGCTGGAGCTGGCGGTTCAATATCACCCAGCGGAATAAAATATGTAAATTGGAGAGCAGAACAAACATATACTATTATTCCCGCTCCAAGTTTTTACATTCTCGATGTTATCGTTGACGGTTCTTCTATCGGCCCAGAATCATCGTATACTTTCCAAAATGTTGTGACTAATCACACAATTTCTGCCACATTTTCTGATGTTTTTGCTGTTCCTACCGTCACTACAAATCCAGTTACAGATATAACTGAAACAACGGCAATAGTTGGAGCAAGTGTAGATGATGCATCCGGCGGCCTAGGTGGTCTTAACAGTGGTGGTTTTGTTTGGGATATAAATGAAAACCCTACTTTGGAAACATCAATTGGAATGGCTTGGGGAGGAGTAACAGAAGTTCACATTTTTCCAGGTCCCTCTTCTTTTGCAAGTCAAATGACAGAGTTACAACCTGACACTCTTTATCATGTTCGCGCTTTTTTTATTCCTTTTCTTAATCGAGGTGTCTTTTATGGCAATGACGTAACGTTTAAAACTTGCAGTGTTGGTACCATTTGGAACGGAACTACCTGCGTGGCATCTGTTACCCCCTCCCCTGATCTAACTGCAAAAGCTGTTACTCCGACCAAAGCCGTGCCCGGTGTTTCAAAAACATTCTCTTCAACTATTTCGAACATTGGGGATAAATCGGTATCCGGTAGTATTTCTCATCTTTTCCAATTGGACAACGACGAAGACCATACTTCTGGAGTGACTACCAATACAGTTACAAGCACAAGTTCCATCGCCGAGGACGGGGGAAATATTACAGTGTCTCAATCATATAAATTTACTGCTGGCACTAAATATATACGTGTTTGTGCGGACAATAATGCCTCATTTGTGAGCGCTGTTCCCGAAGCAAACAATATTACTCCGCCTAATCCTCCTGGCGGGTCTATCCCTCCGGGAACGGGTGAAATGAATAACTGTAGCTTTGATTTAAATGGCGATGCTTTTGGTTGGACGAAAGTAATAGTTAATAACCTTACTTCTATTCCCGCTGTTGCCACAAATCCTTTATGCTCGGACATCACTATCAATAGTTTAACCAGCGGAGGAAATGTAATTTCCGATGGGGGAGCTGCGATAACTGCCCGAGGTGTGGCTTATAATAAAATAGGGGGTGCTCCTACAATTTTAAACAAGCACACGACCGAACTAGGAACCGCCGGGCCTTTTACAAGCAAGATAACAGGGCTGACGCCTCCGGGGACTCTTTATCAAATTCGTGCTTATGCCACGAATAGCGTTGGTACAGGATATGGCTCTCTTGTAAAATGTATAACGCGTCCCCTATCTCCCGATCTTACTGCGGGTGCTACTTCTCCGACCACGGCCACAAGAGGCGTACAGTTTAATTTAATTGCGACAGTTTTAAACATTGGCACCGCACCTGTCGGGAAAGAATTTTCTAACTTCTTTCAAGTTGCAAATCGTCCTGTCGATCCAGCAACAAATGCTCCTGTCGCCGGCGCCACAATTGATGATCTTAGTCCAAGCACAATGGGCAACATTCCCGCTAACTTATCTGATATAGCCCAAAAATCTCATTCCTTTTCTTCTTCTGGGTCTTATTCCGTCCGCGTGTGTGCAGATAAGGCATCTTCCATTGATGGAGGAAGTGTTCCCGAAGCAAACAATATTACTCCTCCTAACCCTCCTGGCGGGCCTATCCCTCCGGGAACGGGTGAAATGAATAACTGCGGTCCTTGGACAAACATAAATGTAGGGAATACTTCTGCCAGTGGAGCCTGTTCTTCTCCTGCAGAGCATTATAAGTGTGCTCCGGGTAGTATAAGTGAAAACAATAAAGAAAATGATAACTCTTGGACTTGGACTTGCCGGGGTTCTTTATCTGGTGAGTCTTGTTCGGAAGACAAAAAAGGTAAAACAACAAGGAAGAGGATACCGGGGTATGAATTTCTTGATATAACTATAGTGGGGGCAGGAACAGTTGCTCTTGATCCGACTGGTGTGAATGATTGTGGAATATATTGTTATCAATTTCCGTCTGGGACTACGGTCAAACTAAGTGCTTCTCCTAGCTCATCTTTTTTCAGCTGGAGTGAGGATTGTAGTGGTACAAACCCTTCTACTTCAATCCAGATGAACGGAGATAAGAAATGTACGGCGACATTTTCTGTGGTTGGAGGCGCTTGCGGAGCTACACCCAAACATTATTTCTGCGCTGATGGAAAAGATGTAGGCGGTACCAGCGAGACACAACAATGGGTTTGGTTTTGTGGGGGAGAAAGGTGTGTTGAACAGAAGAAAGCGCCTTGGTATTACGAGGACTAATTACTCAAACAATCCCGTTAGAAGTCGCCCAGTTAATTAAGGTCGCGGGAAGTGTTATAATAGTTTATTATTGAATAGTCGTTATTATCAAAATTAATCCACGGAAATCTAAAGATTTCCTACTTCTAACGGGATGAAATATAAATTTTTTAAAGTTTTCTTTTTATCAGTTCTATTACTGGCGGGCGTTTCTTATCTGACTGCTGGCGTGGCTTATGGGGCAAGTATTCCTACTCTTACCACTTCTCCTGTTACTAATATCACTCAAAACAGCGCTACTAGTGGAGGCAATATAACCTCGGATGGAGGAGCGCCTGTCACTGCTAGGGGAGTGGCTTATACTTTAGATGGAGGAACACTGACATACCCCACCATTGCTAACAGTCATACCACGGATGGTTCGGGCACCGGCTCATTCACTAGTAATTTTTCTCAAGGGTTATCGGCCGGTAGAACTTATTATGTTCGCGCTTACGCCACAAACAGCGCGGGTACAGCTTACGGCAATAGGATTTCCTTTACCACTAAAAATACTGTTCTCACTGTGACCAAAGTAGGTGCCGGTTCAGGAACTGTCACTTCCAGCCCAGATGGTATTAATTGCGGAACTGATTGTTCCGAAGCGCACTATACCGGGACATCAATTGTTCTGACTGCTTTGCCGGCAAGCGGTTCGTCTTTTACGGGATGGAGCGGTTGTTCAGCGGGGACGGGAACAGGGCCTTGTACAATTGTGATGAATTCTTCCAAATCGATTACTGCGGTTTTTGCAATAAATATCCCGACATACACTCTTACAATCAACACAGCCGGTAATGGCTCTGGAACAGTCACTTCTAGTCCAGTTGGTATTAATTGCGGAACTGATTGTTCGGAAACATACAATTCCGGGACATCAATTGTTCTGACTGCTTTGCCAGCAAGCGGTTCGTCTTTTACGGGATGGAACGGAGGTGGTTGTACGGGAACAGGGCCTTGTACAGTCGCTGTAACTTCCGCTACTTCAGTTATGGCAACATTTGCAATAAATATTCCAACCTATACTCTTACAATCAACAAAGCTGGTGATGGTTCCGGAACGGTCACTGGCGCGGGAATATATAATTCTGGGCAAACCGCCACTGCAACCGCTTCTGCTAGCGCGGGCTCAATCTTTACCGGCTGGAGCGGAAATTGCAGCGGCACAAATTCTTCCGTTTCAGTTTTAATGGATGCCAACAAAACTTGTACAGCGACGTTTGCTTTAGTTACTGTTTCCGTCGTTGCTGCTCCGACGACATACGATACAAATCCAAGCACTAATGTTTCTTTTACTTATACTCCAACTACCAATACAGCATCAGCTGAATGTAATTTATTAAATAATGAGTCATTGCCTCTCACAACATATAAAACAGGTACCTCAATAACACATGCTTCTCCAAGCGCTGAAG
>LCGX01000028.1 GCA_001000035.1 Candidatus Nomurabacteria bacterium GW2011_GWF2_43_8 | reverse complement strand
TTGAATTTGGGCATTTCTTTAAAGAAAGTCGGATTCATTTGAAATTATTATAACACAATAGTGAAAGAGTGTTGATTTTGGGGACTTGCGGAGGCCGACGGGCCGAGCAGGAACAAAAATTCAGCAGGATTTTATGTGTGCCCCAAAATTAATACTCTTTTGCTAAATCTTTGTAAGCACTTCTGGTTCCCCTTCGGTAATCAAAATCGTGTGCTCAAAATGCGCGCTATGCTTGCCGTCCGCCGTGCGGAAAGTGTAGCCATCGTCGTCAATCGTCACATTTTTGGTGCCGAGATTAATCATCGGCTCAAGAGCTATGACCATCCCGGGCACAAGCTTCGCGCCTTTCCCTTTTTTCCCGAAATTCGGAATATGGGGGTCTTCATGGACTGCCCGCCCGACTCCGTGCCCGGCCAAAACCTCCACAATGCCATACTTGTGCGGGCGGATAAAACTCTCTATCACATGACCTATGTCGCCCACCGTGTTGCCCGCCATCGCGGCGTCAATCCCGACTTGCAATGCCTGCTCGGTAATTTGTATAAGTTTTAAATTCGAAGTGTTTGTATTGCCCACCGGGACAGTTATAGCCATATCGGTAAAAAGATTTTTGTGCCGGAGCCCCAAATCCAGAGAAACAATATCGCCTTCTTTTAAAATTCTTCTTTTACTCGGGATACCATGCACAACTTCGTCATTCACGGAGATACACAAAGAAGCCGGGTAGGGCTTGTTGGCACCTTCCGGCCGATAATTTAAAAAAGCAGGGATGTCTCCCATCTCGCGAATTAATTTTTCGGCATAAGTATCCAGTTCTTTTGTGGAAACACCGGGCGCGACTTTCTCCTTCAATTTGTAAAGCACCTCCGCCAACCGCCTGCCCCCCTTGCGCAGTATTTCTATTTCCTTTTTTGTTTTAATAATGATTGACATAAATTTTTAGTATACTTCAGCTTGATAACACCTTTCACAATACACAATCTCCTTCTTCTCCGGGGTATAAGAAGTCTCAAATTCTATATCGCATTTGCTTTGGTGAGTATGAGTGGTTTTATCGCACATACAAATCCTATGCCAAAGTTTTAAAGGATTTCTCTGTTTTAATCTCTGGTAATGCCTGCAATTAGGACAAAGATGGGGTAAAGGTAAATTCATCCTTTTGTAGAATTGAAGCTCGGATTCGATAATTTTGAAGGCTTCAGTGCATTGTTCGTTGCAGTCCTTATGTTCACATTCTATGACTTTACCAATAATATCATCTTTAACATCTTTGATATCGTCAGGAATATCTTCTGTTTTAAGGTCTATCGTATAGTTCCTTTCTTCTTTGTCTTTCCACTTGTAGCCTTGTTTCAGAGCTTCTTCTTTAGTTAAAGGAAAGTATTCTTGAGCGATGGTTTCGTTGTAGCAAAATGGACTTAATTCTGGTGGAAAGAATTCTCCATACCTATACACTCTTCCTTTACTATCTATGTAGGGCATATTGTTCATGTGCTCTATGATCTTGGGGACTAGTTCTTCGTACTCCTCTTTGGTGTATTGTTTGTTTAGGATGCAGTAGGATTTGTTGCGGAGACCGATGCAGGCGAAAAGGTCGTGGGAAGAAATGCAATTATACGAATAGTAAATTCTACTGCTTCCTTTTATAAAAAAACTAAAGCAATAATCGGAATTTTCATTAGATTCAAAACCTACTGCAATAGTTTCATATATCCTTTCAGCCGCGGGCATGCCGTAATTATCATAAGAATCTTTTACTCCTACAACAACATAGTTTGTATATTTGGAATTTTCTGATCCAGTACCGCTTATATCAAAACACTGCTGACAGTTTCTTGCATTAAAAATCTGATCTCCCGTAGAACCCCCAGAATTTATCAAATGGGCATATTTATGTATAGCCTTTGCATATAAATTGAAAAATTTTAATTTCAAATTCTGCAAATTTTGAAAGTTGCCTAAATTGAGCTCTTCAACCTTTTTTAAATATTCTTCTCGCGAATATTGCTCATTCCAAATGCAATAATTTTTGTTTCTCAAATTAGTGCAACCAAAACAATTCTGGCAATTTCGGCAATCATATAAAAACATTGAATCACTACAATTTTCGCATTGTTTACTAAAACATAGACGAAAAGATTTTTCACACTGAACATTTTCGTAACAGAGCTCTAAATTAATTCCAATATAAATATCCATGGAATCTTTAGAAAAACTGATACGATTAGAAAACAATATATTTTCATTATCCCTCCCCGCGATAAAAAGGTAGCAATTCCTGCTGTTCCCGGCATAGTTGCAATACTCGGAGTTAACGGCATTTGTGTTGAACAAGCTCATAACTGGAACTGATTCCGCGAGCTGTTGAAATTGGTAAAAAAACGACTTGTTTGGATTAAATTTTAAAGCAAAAGTCGACGAATCCCATTTATCCCCCCACCAGCAATCCTGGCAATAAACCTTTAAAAGGCTTGAATCCGGATAAATTGATATAATATTCTTATTACACAGATCACATTTGCGCTTATAAAAAGCCCTTTCGTTTCTCCAAGCTAGTTTTCTGATTAATCTGCACTCTGGGCACCAGGTCGGCGGAGGGGCTTTTATTTTCTCGTAAAAATTAAAATCTTCGGTTTCTATCGTGAAATCTTTTTTACAATTTTGGCAAACTTGCACTGAGTTTTGCGAATGTGTTTTAGTTTCATTGTTCATATTCAAAAAACTACCGCTCCTATTTTAATATCCCAGAGCTTTGATAATATCCTTATGCACGTTTTCCACGCTCTGCTCGCCGTTAATAGTATAAATTGTGTAGCCAGTTTTCCCTTTGAAATAATTCATGGCGGGTACTACTTTATTCATGTATTCGTCAAATCTTTTTTTTATTCCTTCGGGTGTGTCATCATGCCTACCCCGCAGCAGATTCCTTTTCATTGCCTCTTCTTTACTTACTTCAATATAAATAATTTTTATATCAGTTCTTTTATAAAACTTCAACATTTTCTCAAAACTTTCCGACTGAGTTACCTCGCGGGGATACCCATCAGCTATTAAATTACTTTCCGCAGTTAAAAAAGAAATAAGAATATTCGCAACGATTGCGTCAGTCAAAAAACCAGGCTGGAGTTCTCCTCGGGAAACAGATTCTTTTATCAAAGATCCCGTATAATTACCAGATTCTATAATTCTCCTATATTCATTGCCGGGATAAGCATAGACACACTCTTTGCCGCCTCTTTCTTTTAAAAAATCCATAAGAAGCTTTACCTGCGTCCCCTTGCCGGAACCCACTTGCCCAAAAAATATGAAAGTTTGCGGTTGCATATAACTAACAATACAAAATCCGGCTTGAATAATCAAGGATTATATAATAGAATGCTTTTATCATGAAAAAACTGGGATTTAATATAATACTTCTGGGAATGATAGCTTCCGGAAAAGATACACAGGCAAATATTTTAAAAAAGAAATATGCACTGAAATTTATTGAAACGGGAGTATATTCGCGGAAACTTTTGAAAGAAAAAAGTAAAAACGGAGATTGGGCCAGGCGAACAACCGGCAAAGGCCTGCCTTTACCAACAGTTCTGTTGCAAAAATTTTTAATAAAAGAGATAAATAATAAACCAAAAAATAAAGACTTGCTTTTTCTAGGAGGACGGCTTAAACCTGAGGCTCAACTCATAAAAAAACTTCTCACAGCACGCAAGGAAAATTTTTTAGTTTTTTATATTACTCTTCCCGATAAAGAAGTGTATAAACGTTCTTTAGAAAGAAGTAAGGGAAATATGAAAGCAATATTTAAGGTGCTTGATACAAAAAAACTTATTACTGCCCGTATAAAATGGCATAAAGATCAGGTTGGAAAAACCGTGAAATACTATAAAAGTTTAGGTAAACTAAAAATAATTAACGGCAACCAGCCAATTCCAAAAATCACAAAAGATATTTTAAAAGCTATCGAGGAATATAAAAAGGAGAAAAATTAGTACTCCCGCATGGAGACCTGTGCGTCGACTTTCTTGATGAGATCAAGCACGACGGAAACGACGATGAGAATGGAGGTACCGCCCAGGGCCAAACTGGCGATGCCGGTCAGTTGCTGCATAATGAGCGGTAAAATGGCGATGAAGCCTAAAAATACGGCGCCCAAAAGCGTGATGCGGGAGAGCACTTTGGAAATATAATCCGAAGTTGACGCGCCCGGCCGGATGCCCGGAATAAAGGCCCCGTTTTTCTGCAGGTTGGTAGAAAGAGCTTCCGGATCGAAAGTAACCGCCGTGTAAAAGTAAGTGAAAAGAAACACCAAAATAAAATAAAATATCGCGTAAAGCAAAGAGGTTTGGGTAAAGGAAACAAGTACTTGGGAAATTTTGGCCAAGATCGGACTGCTAAAACGCGCCAAAAAAGTGCCAATCATCTGCGGAAAAAGAAGGATTGAGAGAGCGAAGATAATCGGGATGACTCCGGCTTGATTGACTCGAAGAGGCAAATACGTGGAGCCGCCTCCGTACATTTTCATCCCCCGCACGCGCTTGGCGTAAGTCACCGGAATCGGACGCTCCGCCTCGGAGACGAGAACAATGCCCGCGATAATCAGCACCCCGGCCACAGCAAAAATGAGGAAAAGCGGGATTTGGGAAACATCAAAAGTGAAAATAAGCTGGCTGACGGTTGACGGAAGCTGGGAAACGATACCGGCGAAGATGATGAGCGAAACCCCGTTGCCTATGCCGAATTCGGAAACCAGCTCGCCGATCCACATTATCAGCACCGAACCGGCAATAATAATAAATAAATTAATGATGCGGTCAAAGGTCGTCAAATCAAATAAAATATTCTGCTGTTCGAGAATATAAAGCAAGCTGAATCCCTGGATGGCCGCCAAGGGTACGGTTAGCAGCCTCGAATATTGAGCAAATTTTTTTCGGCCGGCTTCTCCCTCTTCGTGGTAAATCCTTTTCAGAGAAGGAACCATGATAGTGAGAAGCTGCATGATAATCGAGCCGGTGATGTACGGACCGACACCCAACATGATGATGGAGAGGTTGGAAAGCCCGCCACCGGCAAAGATGTTCAGAATGCCGAAGAACTGGTTGTTGGATAAAAATCGGTCCAGCGCCACTGCATCGATGCCCGGAATGGGAATGGCGGCAAGTAATCTAAACACAATCAGCGCGAAGAATACGAATAAAACCCTCTTACGCAAGGTCGTGTCCGTCCAAATCAATTTCAGTTTATTCCAAAAATTTTGCATACAGGTTTATTTTAATTGATTCTGATTTTCTTCCCCTTGATGCCCAAACGCTTGCGGATTTCAGAAAATTTTTCTTCTTTTGAAGCAAGTTTGTCTTTACTCAACAGAAAAACTTTTTCAATGGATTTAAATTGATAACCGCGGTTCTTCGGCAGTTTCTTAATGATATCACGAAGCTCCGGCCGGCGCTTGTTCCCGGCGCGAGCCGTCTGTCCTTTGCCTCCGCGACCGGAGGTTTTGGCGTGCTTACCGCCCCGGCCTACTAACCGATCTCCTTTATTTTTGTGTTGTCTTTTTAAATTATGTATTTGCATGGTTAAATAAATTAACTTTCAAGTTCTTCTTTTATTTTCCCGACGCTTTTGGTCGGGACCCCGACCACTTCGGGCGTCGGGACTTTATTGGCAACCACAATATTTTCCGGAAGCGGTTTGGCGTATTTGGAAGAAATCTGGGAAAGCGCCAGCATGACCGCTTTAGCATTGTTCAATTTGTTCTTGCTATTGGATAAAATCTTACCGGTAATATCCTTCATCCCGGAAAGTTTCACTATGTCACGGACGACCGAGCCGGCTACCAGTCCGCGGCCTTTGTTGGGCATCAAGATGACGCAGGAACTGGAATATTTAGCGGGAAGCTCGTGGGGAATGGACATTGTTTTGGTGAGATGGAGCCGGACCATATTTTTTCTCGCGTTTCGTAAGGCCTTATTAATGGCTAAGGCGGTATCTCCAGCTTTTCCCAAGCCCAAACCGACGCATCCCTTCTTGTCTCCTGCCACTAAAGCAACGCTGAAAGAAAATCGGCGGCCGCCGGCGACGACACGGGTGACGCGGCGGATATCCAGGATTTTCTGATCGAATTCCGGCTTAACTTTTCCGAAAGACGACCCCCGGCGGCCGCTATTCTTTTTCTCTCTTGTGTTTTCTTTTGTTTTTTCCATTCTTTTAAAATTAAAATTTTAATCCGCTCGCCCGGGCTTCATCCGCCACTAATTTTATCCGCCCGGTATATTTAAATCCGTTGCGGTCGAAAACTACTTTCTTTATCTTCTCTTTCCCGCAGGCCTCTCCAATCGCTCGTCCGACTTCTTTCGCCCGTTCGATCTTGGTCCCTTTCGTCATTTTGACATCGCTGGCCTGAGCCAGGGTTTTCCCGGTCATATCATTGATAACCTGCACGTAAATGAATTTGTTGGAGCGGAAAACAGTCAGTCTTGGGCGTGCCTCCGTACCCCGGATTTTCGCCCTTATTTTTTTCTTCAACCTTATTCTTTTGTCTTGTTTGTTTGCCATTGGACTTATTTTATCATTGGAAATTTGTTATTTTGTCATTTCCTTATACAGTTTTCTTCCCCTGTTTGCGCCTAATAACCTCGTTTTCATAGCGCATCCCTTTGCCTTTGTACGGCTCCGGCTTTTTGAGAGCGCGAATGGCTGCGGTAAAATTCCCGACTAATTCCTTTTCTATTCCTTCCACGGTAATGACATTCTTTTCCGCTTTGAGTGCGATGCCTTCCGGGATTTTTACCACCACTGGATGGGAGAAACCGAGAGCTAGGTGCAGTTCTTTTCCTTTTACCTCGGACTTGAATCCTACTCCTTCCAAAATCAATTTTTTTTGATAAGGCGTCTGCACCCCCTTGATCATATTTTTGATATGCGAAGCGTAAGTACCCCAGAGAGATTGGGAAAATTTGTCATTCCTTTTTGTGTCTAAAGAAACGATATTGTCCTGAACGCTGATTATTATGTCATCCCTGAAAGTTCTGCTCTGGGTTCCTTTCGGGCCGGTCACAGTAAAAGTATTGCCA
>LCGX01000027.1 GCA_001000035.1 Candidatus Nomurabacteria bacterium GW2011_GWF2_43_8 | reverse complement strand
CCACCGGCAATCAAGCCGGCAATGTGCGCCATGTCTGCCACGGTGATAGCTCCAACTTCATGGGCGATATCCACGAATTTTTTGTAATCCAAGTTGCGCGAATAGGCAGAAAAACCGGCTAGAATTATTTTCGGTTTTTTCTCCAAGGCCACCCGGCGCAAATCTTCGTAGTCAATCTCCCCCGTATCCGGATTTTTCATCTTATATCGAACAAAATTATAGATTTTAGCCGGAAGAGTCATCGGATGCCCGTGGGTCAAGTGCCCGCCGTGTGACAAATCCATACCCAAAATCGTGTCCCCGGGATTTAGAAGGGCTGAATAGACGGCTAAATTCGCACGTTGGCAAATTTGCATTTAAACAGCTTACAGACACGTTCTATTGCCAGCCGCTCCACCGCATCGGTATTTTCCTGCCCGCCGTAATATCGACGGCCGGGATATCCTTCGGAATATTTATTGGTGAAAACTGAGCCGTTGGCTTCTAGGACATCTTCCGATACATAGTTCTCGGAAGGAATAAGCTCGAGACCTTCTTTCTGCCTTTTTTCTTCCGCCTTTATCATTTTTTCTACCTTTTTATCTCGCATCCCTTCATTGTATCACATTTCATTATTATGCTGCCCTCTAGATCCGTCCTGAAAATTTTAGCGCCAATTTGAGTCAGCGCATCCAAAACATCCGGATGCGGATGCCCATATTTATTATTTTTGCCGGCGGAAATGAGCGCGTATGCCGGAGAAACCGCGTTTAAGAACTCCAAAGAAGTTGAGGAGCGGGAACCGTGGTGCCCAACTTTCAAAATATAACTTTGCAGCTGCGCCGGAGAATTTTCTCCAAGAATTATTTTTTCGGTTTTGGCTGTAGCGTCTCCCGTAAGCATGATTGACGTATCGCCGTAAGACAATCGCGCCACGATCGAACCTTCATTCGTCTCCCAGGTCGAAACATCCCGATCGGGAAATAAAATATCAATAAAAACGTCTCCGCCTAGATCAAGTTTCATTCCCTTTTTTGCCAAAATGTCCGGAATATCCCGCCTTTCTATTTCCTCTTTCAGGTTTTGGAACGTTTTCGTGTCATTGAAAGTGCCCGGCTCAAAAACTGCACCCACTTTGTAATTTTTCAAAATATCCAAAAACCCGCCGATGTGGTCCGCGTCCGGATTAGTAATAACAATCGCGTCGATACTCCGGTCGAACGGCGACATCACTCGCGCTAGCGGGCCTAAAATCTTGCGCGCGGGTCCCGTATCGAACATAATCTGCGTGCCGGAAGGCGTTTCTATAAAAAGCGCGTCGCCTTGGCCGACGCCCAACATAGCAAAGGTAAAACCCCGATGGGAACCGCGCCAGTCCAGGCTAATGAGAAAAATAACCGCCGAGAGAAGCAAAAGAGAGCATAGGGGCAAGTAATATTTCCTACTTTCCTGCGTCATGCTACAATACTAGCACACTTGTTCCGTACTAAATTTTTGATTACGGGGCATAAAGGTAAAAATTATTAATTAAAATTTTGGCGCTGGGATGAAAAAATTTGAAGAACTAAAATTTAATATTGGACCCTTGAAGGGAATCTCGGCCAAAAATGTCGAGGAACATTTGAAACTTTATACGGGGTATGTAAAAAATGCGAATTCTGTTTTGGAAAAAATTCCAGAATATGAGGGATATACAAGTCAGGATGTTTTTGCCCCTTATGTGGTGAACGAACTCCATCGCCGTTTCAGTTTTGAATATAACGGCATGCGCAATCACGAGATATATTTCGAGTCTCTCTCCGGCGGGGCATACTCTTTGGATGAGAAAAGTAAATTGAGGGAAGCAATCATGGCCGAATGGGGGTCTTTTGATTTATGGTTGAACCGTTTCAAATCAATCGCGACAACCCGGGGCATCGGCTGGGCCATGCTTTATTTTGATAAAAAAGAGAATAGATTATTGAATGCCTGGGTGGACGAGCAGCATTTGGGACAACTGCAAAACTGCGCGCCGATTATCGCGCTTGATATGTGGGAGCATGCTTTCGTCGCTGATTACCAACCAAGCGGGAAAAAACAGTATATTGAGGATTTTTTTGAAAATCTGAATTGGGAAGTAATTGAGAAAAATTTTACAGAGGCGCAGTAGGTTCAAATTGGAAAAATTCTTTTACATTTCTGCCAAAAAGCCGATAAATAAAATAGGCGTATATAAGAAGCGTCAAAAACAGCGGAAAATTCGGGAGGGAAAACGCGGCGAAGGGAACGTTGGCAAAGAAATCTATGACGCCAAGCTCATAATGCAAAAACAGATATGAGATGAAGCCAACCGGCACGGAGAGCCCATACCAAAAGAGTCCCGCGAAACCGGTCAGAAAGCCGAGCATCATCGTAAAAGGAATGAAAGGCAAGACCAAAATGTTGGCCGGCAGGGCAACGAGAGAAAAATTGCCCATTTTATAGAGAATAAACGGGAAAACAAAAATGTAGGCGGCTGTAGTCACTGAAACTATATCCCGCAAACCGAAACTTTCCGTAACCCACATAAAATATTTTTCAATTCTGGGCGCGAAGAATATGACCGCAATCGTCGCGATAAAAGAAAGCTGAAAAGAAACATCATAAGCGAGCACGAACGGGTTGAGAACGACCATAAATACGGCGGCTAAAACCAGCGCTCGCGCGACGTCATAATTTCTTCCGGTCGCGCGGGCGACGAGCGCCAAAGTCGCCATAATGCCCGCGCGGATGGCCGTCGAGCTTCCGCCGGTCATTATGATAAAAAGGAAGATTGCCAAAATCCCCGCCCCGATGCCAAAATTTTTCGGCGCATAAGGAATTTGGGCGAATAATTTCATAAACCATTCGGCCACGATTGTTATGTTGTATCCGGAGAGCGCGACGATATGGATAGTGCTGGTATTCACAAAATCCTGCCGAAGTTCCGGACTAAAAGCGGATTTTTCCCCTAGAATGAGCCCGCCCATGAGAAGATTCTCCGGAGCCGCCACGGCAAAATTCATTTTTTCCAGAAATTTTTCTTTAATGAGAAAAAGGGTGCTTTGAATTTTGTTGCCGTTGCTGCGAGAGACAATTTCGATTTTCGGATAGCCCATCACGTACAAAATCCCGTCCTTGCGCAGATAATTTACGTAGTCAAATTCCTTGCCGGTATCGGTAATAAAATTCTCCGGCTTTTTCAAAACACCGGAAAAATCTACTTCGTCTCCGTATTTATAATCTCTATCCAGATTAACGGACAGTAAAATTTTTGTTTTATCAGCCAGAAGAACGGTCAACTGCTGGCTGTTTTCCTTAATGCTCGGTTCATCCGCAATTTCTCCGGATAAACTTACTTTTTGGCCAACTTGCGACTCAAAAACGGCGGGGCTTGGTACATCAACCACATTAAATCTAAAAATTCCAAAAGAAAAAGCCAAAACAAAAATAGAGGCAATAATCCCCCATTTATTTTTTAAGATAAAATAATGAAATAAAAATAAAATTAGAGCGACAAAACCAAGCCAGAAAATTAAATAAATATTTACAACAACAAAAGAGCGCAGAAGCACACCTGCCAAAAACCCGAAGCAAATTACATAAAAAATTCTGTCACGCATTTAGAAAATTACTTTTCCTTGTTTATTACATATTTATTACAAAAGGATACGATTTCTCGTAAAAATTTATGGAATTTTCTGAATCAAGGGGAATTTTGAAGAAGAGTGTGCCTGTGATTTTTTGGACATCAGATACAAACCCATCAATGAGACGTATTTGGCGGGAACCAGAAAGATATTCAATAGGGGGAGAGTGTTTTGACAAGTGTTTTGATAAACTTAAACTTTTAGATAAAAGGTTTTTTTCAAAAATACTCTCGCGGTCTAAAATTTCCTTATCGGTTTTGGATACAACGCTGGTCAGATCAATCCATATATAATCTCTGTTATTCTCTAAGTTTGGAATAATTGGCAAGACAACATTAAGTTCCCCAAAAATATCAAACGCTATTAAGGCAGGACCCACGTAAGTATACGCTTTTCTATAATCGCTTTCGTTGTCCAGGCCTGCGATTGGTTTTGAAAAATATGTGTCATACTCCTGTACACTTAGGGGAGTAAATGTAGCGACTGGAGAAGGATTAACATTGTCTCCATTATTTTCAAACTGAATATTATTTTGATTGGATGGATTTGGAATATCTCCCTTGAAAGGAGAGAAAAACATCAAAATAAATGGTATGCCTAAAACAAAAAACATAAGAGCAAGTGAAAGAAGAAAATCCATAATC
This sequence comes from Candidatus Nomurabacteria bacterium GW2011_GWF2_43_8, assembly GCA_001000035.1. Taxonomy (GTDB): domain Bacteria; phylum Patescibacteriota; class Minisyncoccia; order Phycocordibacterales; family UBA9973; genus UBA9973. The sequence goes on along the minus strand of LCGX01000027.1, from coordinate 3,357 downwards.
ATAAGGAGAATGATTATCGCCCAAATTTTTCCTACTCTTACTGTTCTGCTTCTCACCACTATACAACTAGCAAAAAAATCATAAAGTGCTTGATTTTTTTCTGTAAATGCTGCAGAAACAAAACCAATTGATATCAAATATTTAAAAAGATTGCGTACCAAAGACCTAAAAAATTTTACAGGTTCCCCATTTTCTTTTAAAACTTTTATACCAAAAATCTTTTTACCCAAAGTGGCCCCTCCGCGCGATTCCATAAAAGGAAAATAGATAATCACCAAAATGGTAAGAAAAATGTATAATATAATTTCCTCACTATTAGACATTAATTGGCCATTTTTGGAAAAAAAACCAAAAAATAATAACAGAAAAAAGATAAGAGAAATGTTGGCAAGAATAATTTGGTCAATCAATGCAGCAGAAACACGAAGCCAAAAACCGGCATAGGAAATGGGCATCGCAGAGGGATTTATAGAACTGGCTGCCGGTTGGATATTGGGTGTTGCAACGGGATTTATAACATTTGACGCCGGCTGCGCAATGGGAGTTATTACAGGATTTATCATGTTTGGTATCGGTCTGACATTTGGGGTTGTCGGCGGCGGCGGGGTCGCGGAAGGTATTCCCGAAAACCTTGGCCCGGCGACGGTAAAACCTTCTTCGACGTCCGCGGCATCCCAGCCATTTGACATTAGAGCGCTTTTAATTTGTTCCTTGCTAATATTTTTCTCGAGCTGTTGCTTGATATAATCAAGCAGTTGTTGATTGACCATATTTATATTTTACTTCTTATCAAAATAATTAACAAGGGAATTCTACCTTGCATTTAGAATATCCTGAATTCTCTTAATTGCCTCTCCGTCCGCTAAACTCAACTCCAACATCTGCCAACCATCAGACATACCAACTTTTTTGAAACCAAGTGATTTACAAAGGCGCATAGATCTTTCATTACCCGGTTTCACTCCAACTTCCACCTTAGAACCACCCCTGTCAAAAATCTTGCGAATAATAAATGCAAGCATTTTTCTTCCAGCGCCACCGCGAAATTCTGGTTTTACATAAGCAGAACCCATGTGCCAAAATCTTTTTTCTTCCTTCTCGCGGGCAGCGCCCATACCAACCACCTCAGAACCACTCCACGACAACACAGTAAACATATTTTCGGACCGAGAAAGATCTTCTTGCCACTCTTGATCACTTTTATTTCTATCCCTAGCAACTCCTTTAGGTCCAAACATTTCTGCATCTTTCCCAGTAATCGATTCAAGTCTAATTTTTTTATAGGCCTCCCAATCTTCGGGTTTGGCTATTTCTATTCTTACGGCCAATTGTTCTTGTTTTCTAAAAGGATTTTCGTCCATAAAATTATATAAATCCTATATTTTATTAAAATAATTCATTACTTTTTCCATCAATAAGTATAAAACCATAAATATTAGATTGAGAACATAAAAAATTGCAAATATAAAATACAACCCCTTATCTAAACTATCATTTTGTGTAATAAAAATTACAGCAATAACATAGGCAAGAATTATAATCGTAAAAAGAACAGTAAATTTTGTTCTTGTAGAAAAATACAAACTAAAACTAAATATTTTTTTCATTAACATTTTCAAAAAGTTAATAACTAGCATCATAACAAGAGATAATATTAAAAATATATTCATAACATCACCTAAATTAATTACAAAATTACCTGTTTTATAGGCCGGATCGATAAATGAAAAATATTTCATAAATTCAAAGGAAAAATCAGGATTTTTATTTAAAACAACAAACATTAATACTGCCAAGGAAAAGAAAACCGACCCAGTGAGAAAAAAATATTTAACATAATTTATCACAATTCGAACTAACGACACCATAATGTTTTTACTTATTTTGTTTTCTGTTGCTTGAAACATTTTATTTTCTAAGTTTCACCGGCATATCATCCGCAAAACTGGTGGCGATTTCGTCCGCGCGTTCGTTATATTTGTCGCCGTTGTGCCCCTCGACATAATCCCATTTTGGTTTTAGCTCCTGCGTCAATTTATACAATTCTTCCCAGAGTTCGCGGTTCAAAACCGGCTTCTTGGCGGCATTTCGCCATCCGTTCCTCTCCCAATTAAAAATCCACTCAGTAATTCCTAAAATCACGTATTTTGAATCGGAAATAATTTCTACATGAGCATTTAACTTATGTTTTTTAATATACTTCAGCGCTTCTATCGGCGCGGTCAGCTCCATCTGATTGTTGGTTGCATAATCTGCTCTTCCGCCCAATTCAAAAATCTTTTTATCAGCTAGAAAAACCACTCCCCAACCCGCCGGCCCCGGATTCCCTCTGGCCGCGCCGTCAGTATAAATTTTTATTGCATTTTTTTTCATAATCATATTATATCAACTACCCTCAATCTTAGCTGTTCTCTTCCCCCGAATCTCGAGAGATCAAAGGTGGCGAGCAAATTTGCGCTAACTCCCTCGGATAAAGTTTTTTCAAAAGAATCATGGTTGGAGAAAAAAGAAACAGCTTTGGCCTCCCCGGATGCATCGGAAAAACTGATTTCCAGGTGTTCGCCCGAACCGTTTTTCCCGAACTTTTTTATTTTTTCTATCTTGACGTTAGGAAAGAGAAAGGCGGGCTTATGATTACCCAGTCCGAAAGGCGACATTTTTTCTATCTCGCGCCAATTCTTCATATTTACCGCGGAAAGGTCGGACTTGATGTCATAATTATTTTCCTGCCCTGAACTAAGTGAAGGATCTTTTTTAACTTTTTTGAAAGAAAGAGACAGGGCTTCCTCCAGAAAATGAATTTTTTCACTGTGCACCGTGAACCCCCCTGCGAGCTCGTGGCCGCCGAATTCTATAAAAGATTCGCGCGTCTCGGTCATAAGTTCCACCACCGAGACCGAGCCATCGCTCCGGCAAGAACCCTTGATGCAATCATTCTCGTCTTTGCCCCAGACAAAAACGGGCTTTTGGTGCTCATCCGATAATTTTCCAGCCACCAGCCCCAAAACGCCGATTCGCCATTTGGGATTGCCTATTACTATCACCTCTTTTTGCTCGTGTGTTTCAAATTTCTTGTGCACTTCACGCATAATGGAAGTAACAATGGTCTTCCTCTCGTCGTTTATTTTTGAAAGATGATCCGAGAGAGCGCCGGCTTCCGCTTCATCTTCGGTCGCTAGAACTTCATAAGCCCGCATTGGATCATCCATGCGGGAGGCAGCGTTTAATCTAGGCGCAATCATAAAACCGATATCGTCCTCCGACAAATGTCTCTGATCAATATTCATTTTGGCTAGAAGTTTTTGCAAGCCCGGGCGGGGAGACTTTTTCAGAACCTTCATACCGAAATACGCCATA
>LCGX01000026.1 GCA_001000035.1 Candidatus Nomurabacteria bacterium GW2011_GWF2_43_8 | reverse complement strand
GTAGATGATTATCAAAACAATATGATCTTTTACTCAGTAATGGATAAAAAAGAAAGAAACAATCAGAAGAGAAAAAAATAATTTGGTGCCTCACGCTTTGGTTTTTGGACGTTAGCGTCATGGAGAGTGAAAACTCTCTCACCAGATTTCTATAGGATAAATTATATCAAAAAATTATTTATTAGCAACTATCTTAAATATAATATTACTTTCTGCTCTTTAGTTTTGTCAAGTGTTTGTTGATGTCACTCTATTTTTGGGGGTACTCAACGTTAATACCATCGAACCAGAAAGTGTGACTTTTGAAGCTATTTTACTCTGGATCTTTAAATTAATGGATGCTTATGGCTGTAAACTAAGCAATTCCGATATTGTATAATACGTTTGAACCTATATGAATGATATGACAAAAGTAAAAGTTTTAGTTAGTATTTTTGGAAGGGAAACTGGGCAAGCCGATACTGGATGCTTTCAAAAAGGCCCGGGCCGAGCTTAATATTTTTGAACTGCCGAAAGGCCTGTCCGCCGGGGCGGGGAGAAAAGAAAAATTTGATAATTTTCTGATAGCCAGCGCTTTTGCGAACAAAGATAAGTTGGATACCTGGATTTATTTCCGGCAAGCGGTGGATTTTGGCGCGAGTTTGGAAGAAATTTCTGGTATTCTTTTTTGGAAAATTAAGGATTTGCTCCTGAAAAAAAACTTCAGCAAATTTTCAGAGAAGCAACTTAAAAATTTTGTTTCCCGGCTCAGCTATCTCCTGCCGGAGGCCCGCAAGAAAGGCCTGGATGCCGAATCCGCCTTCGAGCAATTCCTGCTTGAAGCGTTCTAAAAGTATGGTATTATCAAGCTTATCCGCCCGTAGCTGTTTTGGTAGGTAACAGTAAAATACCTCCGCCCGTAGCTGTTTTGGTAGGTAACAGTAAAATACCTCCTTGGTAGGTAACAGTAAAATACCTCCGCCCGTAGCTCAGCTGGTAGAGCAGCTCCCTTTTAAGGAGAAGGTCCTCGGTTCGATCCCGAGCGGGCGGACATGGATAAAGTCGTGAAATTGGAAAAACTTGAACTCCAAATAGCGGAAGATAAGGGTTTGCCGCTCCTCGAATCGAATCTCGTTTTTGGGGAAGGCAATCCCGATTGCGATGTGCTTTTTATCGGGGAAGCGCCGGGTCTCAACGAAGACCGCGAGAAGAGACCTTTCGTCGGGCGGGCCGGGCAGCTCCTCCGGAAATGCATCCGCGAGCTGGGTTGGCGAGAGAGTGATGTTTACATTACCAATATCGTCAAGCGCCGTCCGCCGGAGAACCGCGATCCGAACGAAGAAGAAATTGAAAAATACAAGCCGTATCTGGCACGGCAGATAGAAATTATAAATCCGAAAATTATCGTGCCTCTTGGGAGATTCTCTATGAATTACTTTTTGCCTCTGGCGAAGATTACTCGGGACCAAGGAAAGCTTTTTCGAGTAGAAAAACATGCCGGAGGACGAGTAAGTATTTATATCCTGCCGATGCTCCACCCCGCTGCGGCCTTGCGCGGCAACGAGGCGATGAAAATGTTTAAAGACACTTTTTTAAAACTTCCCGCCGCCCTCGAAAAAGTGAAATCTGGCGATTTTGGAGAAACCAAAGAAGAAAGCAACAAGGAACCAGCCGAAAAAAAGAAAAAAATAGAAGATGTTCAGAACAAACTTTTTTAAAAAATGAAAAAGGAAAATATTTTAATCTTGCATAACATTAGAAGCGTGGAGAACGTCGGGGCGATGTTTCGGACTGCCGATGCAGCTGGGGTAAATAAAATTTATCTGACGGGCTATACACCGGCACCCATTGATCGTTTTGGGAGGAAAAGAAAAGATTTGGCGAAGTCCGCGCTGGGCGCGGAGGAATTTGTAAAATGGGAGCAGAAAAAAAATGTGTTTTCACTCATTGCTGAACTAAGGCGGGAAAAACCCCGAACCAGAGCAAGCTCGGTACGGGGCAGGTTTTTTATTATTGGTATTGAGCAAGATAAAAAGTCAGTTGATTACAAAACCCTTCGACTTCCTTCGGCGAAGCTCGGGACAAGTCGCTCAGGGCAGGGAAATGTTTTCATTATGGGGAGTGAAATAGGAGGCATTCCTAAAAATATTTTAGAAAAATGCGATATTATTACCGAAATTCCAATGCGCGGCAAAAAAGAATCGTTGAATGTTTCCGTGGCGCTCGGGATTGCTCTTTTCAGAATTTGTAATATTTGAAAAGGCGGATTGCCCTCTACTATTGACAGAAATAGATGCTAGGTGTATAATTATAACTAGATAAAAGCAGGATAATCCTGCGACTGTTTCCGGCAGATACTCCGGAATAGCCCGTTAGGAGCGGGTGAATTTTTGAAAGGAGAAGGTCGTGAGCAACGACAACGTGTGGGAGCGGTTATTCAAGTTGTGGTCCGCGATCTGCAAAATGATCGTGGACGGAGTCCGCGACCCCGGGAAAGTCGCGGATGTTCTGCAGACCATCGTTGACGGCGCGGGAGTCAGGGTTTATCTCCGCCGTTTGTACGAGGCGGAGACCATCGTCATCGGTGCCACTGATGGCACCGAGACGTTTGCATCCTCGGGGTTGTTCTCGGGCGGAGTCTACGGCGAGACCCTGCCGGTTGGTGAGTCCATCCCAACTCCTGAGATCGGGGCCACTGTCCACGAGCAGATCGTGGACGGCAACTTCTCCCAAGTCTTCGGAGAGACCTCGGGGGAGTTCACACAGGCCCAGGTTTGCGAGTTCATTCGCAACCATCAGGGCAAGCTCCGGAAGGATGGTTACGCCACCTTCTTCCGGGTGAGGGGTGCTTTCGTGGCCCGCGTGTTTTTCGACGGCGGTGGTCGTCTCCACGTGTACGTCGGCCGCTTCTCGGGCGGCGGCGTCTGGGGTGCCGGGCGCCGGCCTCGCTTCGCGCTTCCGCAACTGTGACCTAGTACCTGTAATCAAACCGTTTCTTCAGTCGTGTGAAAAACCGTACTGGAGGAACGGTTTTTCATTTGTCACTTTGAAACTTTGCATCTTTGTCTCTTTCTTTTTAAATTTTGATATACTATACAGGCAATTTGGAAATGCTTGCGGTCAAATCCGCCGGAGGCGGGTGAACTTCAAGCCATGATTGCTTAAAAATCAATTTGAGAGTTCCCTCGGTCTGCCTTTTCTTTGACTTAGGGAAGAGTAAATTCTTTTTTAAAACAAAAAACATAAAAGTTGGTGGGGTGAGCTGGCGGGGTTCTATACCCCCGAATAAAATACAGCCACAACTCTTGCTTTGCATTAGTTGGGCAGTGGCACAGATGGCTCATCCTACATTTTCGTGGCCAACGTGAATTTCGACGACAATGGTCGTCTCAACGTGAACGTCAACCGCTTCTCGAACGACAACGTCTGGAATGCCGAGAACCGGCATCGCTTCGTGATTCCGAAACTAAAATGTTTCTCTCCGACCTAGAGCCGGGGAGTTTTCTTTTCAAGTCCTTTTTTCCACCCACCCAGCATCCGGCCGATTTCTTGCAGATGTTCAGAGAGCATTAAATACTTTTCATTGGGAACGCATTTGTTCTCCCAAGCGATTTGCAGGAAGAATTTTATGCCGTCCAGTTTTGAAATGGCGATAACAAGACGGGATATTTTTGTTTCCGGCGGAAGATAAATAGATATAAAAATGTTTTCCAAAAGGCCGAGAAAATAATCCTCCACCTTTCCACCCAAAATATATCGGTGCGCCTTGGGAAAATCATTGTATATTTTAAACCAGAGGGAATAGGTAATTTTTGCTTTTAAAAGCGCCGACGGCGCTGAGGGGGGGGGTCCCGGTAATATGAAAAGATTTAGTCATACATACGATGATATCATAAGTGTAGATAACCTGCTCCAATCCTGGCAGGAATTTGTAGTCGGAAAGAAAAATCGCAAAGACGTTATCCTATTTCAGGCAAAGTTAATGGACAATATCTTTTCTCTCCATAATGACCTAAAAAACAAAACCTATATCCACGGCGAATATCACGCCTTCAACATCTCCGACCCCAAGCCGAGAAACATCCACAAGGCGACAGTCCGAGACAGGTTGTTACATCACGCGATTTATAGGATTTTGTATCCGTATTTTGATAAAAAATTCATCCACGATTCATATTCCTGCCGATTGAACAAAGGAACACACAAAGCCATGAATCGATTAAGATATTTTTACCGCAAAATTTCAAAAAACAACACCAAAACCTGCTATGTTTTAAAATGCGATATCAAAAAATTCTTTGCAAACATTGACCACCAAATTTTGAAATCAATACTGTCAAGGGCCGTCCTTGACACGGATATTTTATGGCTCTTGGGGCAGGTGGTAGACAGCTTCACTTCAATCTACGCTATAGCGGAGATGAAAAAAGGTCTCCCATTGGGCAATTTAACATCCCAACTCCTAGTAAATATTTATATGAACGAATTTGACCAGTTTGTGAAAAGAGAATTGAAAGTAAAGTATTACGTAAGGTATGCCGATGATTTTGTGATACTGAGCGAAAATCAAAATGACTTATTGCTTTTACTACGATATATTGTATTATTTCTCCGTGAAAAATTGAAACTGGAATTACATCCAAAAAAAGTTTTTATTAAAACTATCGCTTCGGGTATAGATTTTCTCGGCTGGGTGCATTATCCGAAGCATAGGGTTTTGAGGACAACAACAAAGAGAAGGATGTTAAAGAATGTTAAAAACAATCCAAAGCCAGAGGCCATTCAATCTTATTTGGGAATGTTACAACATGGCGATACTTACAAGATAAAAAGCAATTATTTTTGATGCACCGAGCAAAAATGCGCGCTACGGCCGTTGATTACTTTTCTTTTTATGACACCCCGGCAGTTTGGTTTTCTGCATTTTTCGCCTGTGCGCCGGTAGGCTTCGTGATGCAGTTGGAACTTCCCGGGCAGGCCGTTTATGTTCCTATAGTCCGACATTGAATCTCCGCCGAAATTTATGCCCTTTTTCAGTGTTTCTTTTATGGCTTTAAAAATCAGTTTTAACTCTTTTTCTTTGAGGGTCGAAACTTTTCTCTCCGGATGCACGCTGGCGCGCCAGAGTATTTCGTCGGAATAAATATTGCCGATGCCAGCGACGATGCTTTGGTCGGTCAGCACTGTTTTTATTCTTCGCCCGCCGAAGCCTTGTGCGAAGGCGGGTTGCAGTTGCTCCTTCAATTTTTGCCAAGTGAATCTTTTTTCAAGCGGTTCGGGCCCAAGATTATTCAAATGTTTTGAATTATGCGCGATTTTAGTAGGAAGCAGGGTAATTTTCCCGAATTTTCGGGCATCGGAAAAAGCGAGATGCTTACCATTGCTAAAAGAAAAAACCGCGTGAATAAATCTGTTGTAAGGGTCGTCAAGCGGGCCTTTTTCTGCCGGAATCCATTTATTTTTTTCAAATTTGTACTTGCCGTAGAGCAGGTGCCCGGTCATTTTCAGGTGAATCAAAATGGTTTTTCCGCCGGAAATGTTTATCAGTATATTTTTTGCTCGCCTCTCTGCCGACAAAACTTTTTTATTCAAGATCTGCTTTCTGAAAGTTCTGAAATATTTCGGATTGGCAATCGCGCCCTTTTGGCGCTTATCTTTGGCGGATAAATCGGTCCATACTTCTTTTATCTTCAGGCCCGAAATTGTCCTTCTCAGGCCCCTTACCGTTGTTTCGACTTCTGGCAGTTCCGGCATGGTACAATTGTACAATGAAAAGAATTTTATTCACATTATTCATATCCTTGGTGCTTTTCCCGGTGATTGCCCGCGCTGATATATCTGCGCCGATTAAGATTTTACTGGTGCCCGGACATGACAATGAAGTTTGGGGGGCGCAATACGGAAACATCAAAGAAGCCGCCATGAATCTGGCGGTGGCGACCCGCATTTATAATATTTTAAAAAAAGATAAGAGATTTGAGGTTCATATTACCCGCGACAGCCGAGGTTACACGAAAAAATTTGCGGATTATTTCTCCGGACAGGGGGATGACATAGCGTCTTTTATAGAGAGTGCCAAAAAGGAAATGCAAAAGAAAATTGAGAGCGGAAATTTTGTTGAAAAGCCGAACCCGCCGCACAATCGGGCCGGCGAAGACATGGTCAACAGGCTGTATGGGTTCAATAAGTGGGCGAACGAAAACGGGATAGACGCGGTAATTCATATTCATTTTAACGATTACCCTCGTCCCTATAAGTGGACAATAGGGAAGTATAAAGGCTTTGCCATTTATATTCCGGATGGGCAGTTTGTCAATTCTAAAGAGAGTGCGCTTCTGGCCGCGAACGTTTTAATGGAATTGGATAAGAAATACGCGATTAGCAATTATCCTCCGGAAGTCCTAGGGCTTGTCTCCGATCAAAAACTCATCGCCGTCGGGGCCAACAACACGCTTTCCGCCTCTGTGCGCTCGATGCTTATCGAGTACGCCTATGTATACGAAAAAAAGATGAGAAATTACGCCACTCGGCATCAGATCTACAAAAATGTGGCGGAGCTCACCGCCGCCGGCATAAAAAATTATTTTTTCCCTAAATAAATTATTTTCCTCCTAAAATTTTTAACGCCTCGCGAATTTTGATATTAGTATCCGTATCTCGGGAAACTTTTTTCAGCGCCTCGCGGGCTTCTGCGCCGGAATAGCCGAGCGATTTTAAAGCTTCCAGGGCGTCCAATTCTCCTTGGAGCGACGAGCCCTCTTTTTCTTCACCCATTTTATCCCGCAGCTCTATGACGATTTTCTCCGCCGTTTTTCGACCGATACCGGAAATTTTTGTCAGATAACTCGTATCTCCGGACCCGATGGCTCTTCGTAATGTTTCCAGCAAGGTAAGGCCCAAAATCGCTAGTGCCCCCTTTGGCCCGATGCCGGATACACCAAGAAGCATCTCGAAAAATTCCAACTCTTCCCGATTTAAAAATCCATATAAATCCAGGACATCTTCGCGCACATGAGTATGCGTCCAAAGCGAAATTTCATCGCCTGTTTTTTTTGCCTTAGATAGCACATCTGGCGAAACATTTATTTTGTACCCGACTCCGCCCGTCTCCACTATCAAAAACTTCTCCGTTTTCAGTATAATTTTTCCTTTTATGCCCCCGATCATAAATTAATCATATCACATTTACCCCGCCATGGCGGGGATTGCTTTTTCGAATTTTTTCTGTTAAATTATACTCATGCCAATTACCCAATCAGCCAAAAAAGCAATTCGCGGTTCGCTTCGCAAGAAGGCCTTTAATGATCAGCGCAAGAAAGCAATGAAAGAAATAATCAAGAAAATTGAGAAAGTCGCTAAGACCGACAAAAAAGAAGCAGCCAAGTTGTTAAGTTCTGCCTTTCAAACTATCGACAAAGCGGCCCAAAAAGGCATCGTCAAGAAAAACAACGCGGCCCGCAAGAAGGCTCGTTTATCAAGGTTAGTTAAATAAAGAATGAACCATCTATTGGAATTTTACGGAACGGAATGTCCTCATTGCGTTAGTATGCATGAGCTGGTGGAAAGATTGGAAAAAGAAGAGGGAATAAAAATTGAAAGCTTGGAAGTCTGGCACAATAAAGAAAATGAAAAGCGCTTGCTTGAATTGGATAAACATTTTTGCGGGGGTGTGCCTTTTTTCTACAATACAAAAACTGACAAGTGGATTTGCGGAGAAGAAAGTTATGAGAATCTAAAAAACTGGGCGCAGGATAAGTAAAAAATAAATAATTTACACAAAATAAAAAAGCCCCGTAAGGGGCTTTTTTGTGGGTTTGACAAAGAATTTAGGAGGAGGATAATAGAGGTATTATAATTTAATATATATAAAATATATGCCAAAAGAAGGATACCAACCATCACCTCAAGAGATAAAAAAAGCTGAAGATACAATGACTAAAGGTCAAAAAAATGCATCTGAAAATAGGGAGGAATTATCAAAAAAATATGGGGGGCACGATATTGACGATTATGAAGTGACGTATCCTCCTGGTTTAGTAAAGGTATCTATTAATGTTGATGGAGTGAATATTTCTTTATATAAAAAAGAGGACACAGACATAGAAGTTGCTGTAGTTGGAGATATTACGGGAGAAATGGTGGTGAATGGAAAACGAGAAAAATTATCAGACGAAGATGCCCTTGCTTTAATGAAAAAATACGGCGATTTTGGCAATGAGATGTTTCATAGAAATATGGCAGAGGCCCGCGCTGAAGGGGATCTTAAAAAGATGGAAAAGGTGGGCGATGTTCATGAAGTTGTGAATAAATTATTGAGATAGATAGATTTTTAAAATTCTAAATTCTAAATCAAAAAAGCCCCGTGAGGGGCTTTTTTGTGGAAGAATATTATGCGCGTTGAACGTTCACAGCATTCAATCCTTTTGGTGACTCTTCTGTTTCAAAAGAAACAGCATCACCTTCTTTGAGCTCATCAAAGGTTACGCCAACCAAAGAGTTGCTGTGGAAGAATAAATCTTTCTGCAGTCCTTCTCCGGTAATGAAGCCGAAACCTTTGTCTGTCAATCTTTTTATTGTACCAGTCATTGATGTTTTGTTTAAGTTGTTAAATACAAAAGTGTTCTACGAAATCGACTCTTTTCTCTATCTCTATTTGAGCTGAAGCTCTTCAGGTCATTCTGACTCTGAGAGTCATCAGACTCGAATGAGATCTACGACCTACTTTGTTACCCAAGTATAGTATACTAT
>LCGX01000025.1:3038-11285 GCA_001000035.1 Candidatus Nomurabacteria bacterium GW2011_GWF2_43_8 | reverse complement strand
GAGCTTCCTTCTTTGAACGAGATTCACCCGTCTTTTCTCCTTTTTCGTTTAGAATGTCAAAATATTCTTCTGTCATGCTTTTATTATATCTAAAATCTATTTTTCTATACAATTTTAATTTCTGGGCACTGCTGGGAGATTTGGATTCGAACCAAAATAGCCTCCTTCAAAGGGAGGAGTCCTACCATTAGACGATCTCCCAGCGGTAACCGGAAATTATTTGCATATTATTTTTTCAAAAATTCCTTCCGCCCAACCGGCTGTTTTACGAACCAAATCCGAACTCCGCTTCACCTTAATTTTTAATACCCCATAATATTTTTCTCCGGTATTTTTACGATTCGTATCTAATTTATTCTTTTTCCAATATACCGTTTCAAAATTATTTATTGGAAAATTGGTGACTTTAGCCCAATATTTTTTTACCTCTTCCAGCCTATTTTTATGTGTTTGGTGAAGGAATATATTGAAGATTATCATATTTTTACCAATTTTGCACACATTTAAAAGCCAGACTAAAAAAACCTGTATCATTTTTGGATCCATGTTGGAAAACTGAAATTGGGAACCGGGATAATATTCTTTCTCTTTTGCACCCTCAGCCCAATACAAGCAAACTCCTATCAGAAAAAGTTCGTATTCAGATAATGTTTTTATTGTAGATTTTGCTTCTAAAAATATTTTACTTTGCTTTTCAATTCGCTGTTTTTTCTTAGCTTGTCCACCGCGAAGAGATGCTAATCTTTTAGCCTCGGTAAATTCCTGATTTTCAGGCTTGGAAAGCTTGGCCTCCTTAAGCCAAAGACCCAAGGTTGACCTCGCCACAGAAACAATCCTTAAAATATCAGAGTAAGTTTTTCCTTCCCTTCTTAACTTAATAGCTTTTTCCTTTTCTTGTATTTTTTGTATCATAGGTAGGACATTGGTATTATAACATTTTATCTATGTAGGAATCAATTGTTTTTTCAATATAACCACACAGTCAGCAAATAAATTTGTTATAATCAAAGTATGAAAACCGATTTAGGTTTGGGTAGAACAACGGTAACGCTCAAACAACATAATAAAAATTGGAAAAAACTTTTTGATGAAGAAAAAGAATTTTTGCTGAGCCATTTTCCAGATGATATTTTCGAGGTGTCTCATGGAGGAAGCACTTCAATACCCGGCATCCCCGCCAAACCAATTATTGATATGTTTGCGGTTGTCCCATCTTTACAAATTGCCCGGCAATTAAAAGATCGACTGGCAACTTTTAATTATCACTATCGCGGAGAAGAAGGCGTGCCTGGAAGAATTTTATACGCAAAGGGGGATGCAGAAAACAGAACTCACTATCTCCAACTTGTGGAGAAAGAAAGCAATGAGTGGAAAAATCACCTTCTGATAAAGAATTATTATCTTCATCATCCCGAAGTAGCTCAAGAATACGCGAAGCTGAAAAAGACGCTAGCAAAAAAGTATCCCAAGGACAGGAAGGCATATAGTGCAGGGAAAGATGTTTTTATTAAAGGAGTAATAGCGAAAGCTTTACAGGAAACTGGCATTTAGATTGGTTTCAACTTCACCCCACACAGTTAGCTCGTGATATAATCCTTATGTATGACAGAAAATATAAAAGTTTTTAATCTAGACGGAAATTTTATAGGAGTCCAGGATCGCGCTACCTTTTATAAAGAAATAAAAGATGAATTTAAGCGTACTGGCAAAATAACACGGAAGATAGAAAGCATCCGAATTTTATTGTTAAATTCAAAAGGACGCATCTATCTACAAAAAAGGAGTAGTACTAAAAAAGAAAATGCAAATTTGTATGATAAAACGATAGGTGGTCATATTTCAAATTCAGAAACCAAAAGTGTAACTGTCATAAAGGAATGCGCAGAAGAATTAGGATTTCCAGCTGTAGTTCTTTCAGAAGAGGAATTCAATGATTCCATCTCATCTCTCGACCTTTCTGTTGTTGGAGTTTTGAAACAGGTAAGTGAATCACAAAATTTTCTTTCGGTGAGAAAAACCGAAGATGGTGATTTTTTACAGCCCTTCATCACTTATTTTTATATTGGATATTACGACGGTTCTATCACCTTTAAAGACGGTGAATCCTCGGGTTTAGAGACTTTTTCAATAGAGGAATTATTAAAAGAGTTAAAAAAGAATCCAGAAAAATTCACAGATGATTTAAAGTACATGGTTGAAAATTACAAGGAATATCTTATTCCTCTTAAGAAGGATTAATTAAAGAATTCCCAATTTCCCGCCGTATGGCCACCACGTAATTTTTTATGCAAGAATTCCTTATTTTCGGCATCAAGCAGGCAAGGGCTATATTGTTCTGATATAATTAAGCCATGTTCAATGCGCTAACAAATAATTTTCTTCTAGGCACATCACTTGCGCACTGGCTTGTAATTATTTCTTCTGGACTGAGCCTTACAGGTGCTTTTGCATACATTCGTGATATGTTCAAAGGAAAATCAAAACCCAACTTGGTGACCTGGGGCCTTTGGGCTTTTGCTCCGCTGGTTGCGACAGGGGCGGCACTTTCTGCTGACGCTGACTCGTGGGCTACACTACGTATTTTTATGTCCGGGTTCAGTCCACTTTTGGTTACTATTTTTGCGTTATTTATTTCACAAAGTCACTAGAAATTATCTGTGTTTGATTATATTTGCGGATGTTTTTCAATTATTGCGCTTGGTGCATGGTTGTTGGCTAACTCGCCCTTATTGGCGATACTTTTAGCGGCTATGGCAGATTTATTTGCGACATTGCCGACAATAATTAAGGCGTGGAAGTATCCTGGCACCGAAACACTATATTCATATTTCATCGGATTATTTACAGCCAGCCTTATTATACCAGCGATACCGATTTGGAATATTGAAAACTCCGCTTTTCAAATTTATTTAATATTGACCAATACCACCTTATTTTTTGTTGTTTCTCGTAATTATTTGATAAGAGCAATTTTGAGGATTAGGAATTTAATTTATATTAATGTGTGTTAAAATGAAGGAAATTAGAAATAACCCCACAAGCTTGAATTTTTTTAAATAAATATCATAATAGACTTATGCCAATAGAAGGACCCACTAGAAAATTTTATGCAGTTCCTGACGAGTCAAGAATTCCACCTGGCCAGAAAGACAGAGTGATGGCAGAAGTTGCTAAACTAGAAAGTGTCCTCAAGGAACTATTTCCTGTTCCATGCCGGTATGGTGCATGTGAGGCCGGACAGTATTCGGGGTTAACGATAATTGATCGCCTTATAGATACCGAGGAAACAAGAATAGGCGCGCCTCCGGAGGGATCAGCAAAAAATAGTTTGATAAAAGAGGCAAACCTGGCGATTGAAAAGAATTCTCCCTTGGTTTTGGTAGGAATATATGGGACACCCAGAAGTTTAGACCACCCTGAATTAAATTGTGCCCAGTTGGCTGATTTGTCTGCGGTAATGATGGTGCAAGCAGCGCTTGATAGAATTCATTCAGCTCACACGCCCGGCGCATCTTATCGGGCAATTGATGAAAATCTTACGGCACTGTGGTTGGATATAGCACAGCATCCGTCCGGAACAGAGGGTAAGGATAAATTCAAGGCAGTTTATCAAAGATACTACGAGGAAAGACTGCGTTTGCTTAAAGTTCTAGAAAAAGAGGGTTTGATTAATGCCGGAAATACAAAAATAGAATTACTGTCCGAGACCGATCTTTATGAGGCCGCTAGAAAAAAGAAAGAATCCTTAGATATTTCAGCTGAAGAAGATTTCATGGCTAAATGCGAGGCTGTCCGGCCAGAAATTTTAAATTATTTAATTTCTAGTGGTGAAATTATAAGAAAATGCTATGGCGAAGATGATCGTCAGTGGATTAGTACCGAGGATAATCCAGAGATGTGGGAACAGTGCCAGGCAAAAATAAAGGAGACAAACGAGTATAAAGCTTTAAGAGAAACAGGATGGCAGGGCCTCATTCCTCCGGAAATGAGAAGATATTACTTGGAAAAATTTAGAACAATTATAGGTAATGCAAACCTGAAAGCCGACGACCCAATCCTTCTTTTTCATGTAGCAACTTATTTGTCGTCAACATTAACCAAGTATAAATCCGGTACGCTGACCGAGGGAATTGCCCCAGGAACTCCCGTGTTAAAGGTGCCTATTGTTCGACCGGTCGACGGTCGACCTCCCTCGCACCAATCTCTGATACCACTGAGAACCTTGCCGAAGCTTAAAGGTTGGGTTGGTAAAAGAGTAAGTCACAATAATCGTGCTGCTTGGCTTAGTATGGCTGTGCAAGGAGATAGTAAATTGAGATTGGTGGATACAGACAAATTTATGGAAATTCCAGAGGAGTTAATTGTTCCAGTACAAATTTATATGGTGGGTTCCGACAATGGAGCCGGATCATATTTAGTTGATACAGCCATTTTACTTTCTGGTTTAGAAAAATCTGCAGATTAATTTAATGAATGTTAAGTCAAAAATACAGCCCGCAACTCATTCATGCAAGAATTCCTTATTTTCGGCATCAAGCAGGCAAGGGCGGCGATATTTGCCGGCTCTTTTTTTCTGCTTCTTTTTATTTCAAACCACATTCCCCTTTTCGGCCTGGCCCGGTATGATTTTCTTTTCATCGCGGCTATTGCCATCCAAGCGGTGCTGTATTTTTCCAAATTGGAAACCAAGGACGAAGTAAAAGTCATTTTTCTTTTCCACATTATCGGGCTCGTCTTGGAACTTTACAAAACAAATCCCGCCATCGGTTCTTGGAGTTATCCGGAAGACGGAATTCTAAAAATTGCGACCGTGCCCCTATACAGCGGATTTATGTATGCCGCCATTGGAAGCTATATCAGCCAGGCTTGGAAAATATTTAAACTGGAACTCGTAAATTATCGGCATTATCTCTTGAGCGTTTTTCTGTGCTTGCTCATTTATATCAATTTTTTTACTAATCACTTTATTTACGACATCCGGCTGTTTCTGATAGTCGCGGTTTTTATTTTATTTTGGAAAGTAAGAGTGTATTTTACGGTGACCAATATCCGCCGTTTTATGCCCCTAAATCTCGCTTTTCTTCTTATTGCTTTTTTTATTTGGGTAGCGGAGAATATTTCTACTTATCTTGGTGCTTGGCAATATCCTAGCCAAGTTCACGGTTGGGCGATTGTCTCCACCGGCAAAATAACTTCCTGGTTTCTGATGGTTATCATCAGTTTTATCTTAGTTGCTTATCTGAAGCATTTTAAAAAAGATGTACTGAAGAGGTTGAAAATTTTCACATAAAAATAACAGCAGCCCCCTCGGGAAGATTCCCTCGGGGGCTTGATGCGTGCGGCCACGGCCACGCTTTCAGATTTTTAGACCGGTGATCTTCTTCTCGGATTTCGGGGGTGAGAGTGAGAGTAGGAAAACGAACCCTTCGGCTACTCTTTCTCCCAATTCCTTGGCCATCGCGGTGAGGAGGCCATCTTGGGTATTCAACAACGCGGCGAGAAAATTTGCCTCGACGCTGGTTGTGATCACGTAGCCCTTACTACACAGTTCTACGCTCAGGATCGCGGGCTTGATGAACCTCGTGTTCGCGGCAAAGTATTCGCCCGTGATGAACACCGCGTCGGGGGATGGCTCGAAAGCCATACTCGCCCCGTTCTCGAGGAGCGCGTTCCAGATTGCTGCCTGGACGACCTGGGATTGGTCGCCGCCGGTGATCTCGACCTGCCGGATCACGAGGCCCGTGAGGGGCTTGTCCGAGGTTGTCTTCGCGCCGCAGCCGACGATGATTGCCGTCGCGATGACGGCAGGAACCAAAACAACGAGACGCTTGAACATGGTATTCCTTTCTGGTCCCCTTAGGGCCTGTTAAAGAACGGTTTACCGCTAAAAAACAGGGTAAATAAACCTACTTGTAAAATAGAATATTATTGACTTTTTGTCAATTCTCTTTTCCAATTATTTTTACAAAAATTTTCTTTAAAAACCTTCGTCCCGTTGTTGTTTTTAAAAATTTTTCACGCTTTACAGCATCGTCAATATTATCGTATTTTTCGGTATACACAATATTCCAAGGCATATATCGTCTTGTAAGATTATTTCTTTCAGAATTATGTTCTTTCAAGCGTCGATCTAAATTATCAGTATGGCCAACATAACTCTTTTTATATGATTGACTTTTTAATACATAAACAAAAAACATATGCTATTTTCACCCGTCTCGACGAGTTGAGCTCGTCTCAACGAGGCGGACTAGTGCCAATTCCAGCGGAAGTTCGGAGATAAAAGCATTATCCATATTTTGATATGCTTCAAGAAGAATGGAAAGCGCTCCGGAGCGGAGCATGCCATCCTTATCATTTTTTACTAAATTTTTGAGAAATTCCAAATCATTTTCTCCCAAATCTTCTCCTGCTTCTTCTTGTAATTTCGGTGCATAGCGGAGGATTATTGCGACGCGGAATTTTTGAATAATCAGTTTGAAATACAATTTCATATCCAAATTCGCTTCAGATGCTTTTCGAACAACCCCTATCCCCTTTTCCAAATTTTTTTCCGCGATGGCAGAGATAAAATCATTAACCAAAACTGTTTTCGGCGCGCCGGTTATTTTCTCTATGTCTTCCCTTTTGACCAGCCTCGCCGAGTCTAGGCGGGTTTTTTTACTTGCTCCCACAAAATTCAAAACTTTCTGCAGTTCGCCGAGCGCGTCGCGGAATGAGCCATCCGCCAAAATCGCCAGAAGCTCCGCGCTTCCGGCATCCAGTTCAAAATTTTCTTTCTTTGCGATATCCAAGAGCATTTTTTTTAAAACAGTATCGGAAGCTTTTTTGAAAGTGAAAACCTGACAGCGGGAAATAATCGTTTCCGGCACTTTGTGGAATTCGGTCGTGGCTAAAATGAAAATAACATGCTTTGGAGGTTCTTCCAGGGTCTTCAGGAGGGCTCCCCAGGCGTCTTTAGAGAGCATATGAACCTCGTCAATGATATAAACCTTGTATTTTGAGTCAAAGGGCAACACCCGTACCCCATCGCGCAATTCTTTAATATCTTCGATTCCTCGATTGGAGGCGGCATCTATTTCATAAAGATCGTTGGCCGATACGCCGATACTGGTAGCAAAAATTCTCGCGACCGAGGTTTTTCCCGTCCCTCGCGAGCCGACAAAAAGATAAGCGTGCGATACCTTATTGGCCTCCACGGAGCTTTCTAGGACTTTTACGATGTGTTCCTGTCCCAGGACTTCTCTAAATGTCTTCGGTCTATATTTTCTATATAAAGCTGTATGTTCCATAAGCCAAGCCTGTCTCGTAGGAAGTACTCTTTCCTTCGGGATCGTGCATATTCCGATTATACTCCGTGCCGGACTTTTTTCAAAATGTTATAATTAATACAATGAATAAGAAAAATTTGTTTGTATGGTCTTTGTATGATTTTGCGAATTCTATTATTTATATTAATTTCATCCTCTATTTTGCTCAATGGATAGTGGTGGATGCAGGATTATCAGATTTTTCATACAATGCGATTTTTGCGATTACTACCATTATTCTTTTATTTACAGCTCCAATTTTGGCGGCCCGGACAGATTTATATGGTGGCGGAAAATTTTGGTTAAATATTTCTACAATCGCCACTTTTTTCTTTTACGGTTTAGTCGCCATTTCGGCGAGTATCGGCAGTAATATTTGGTTAGTTGCGCTTTTGTTTTTGATTGGTCAATATTTTTACCAACTATCTTTCGTTTTTTATAATCCGATGCTTGATGACATTGCCGATGAAACTCACAAGTCTCGAGTATCAGGCATCGGCAACTTTTCAAGTTCTGTTGGTTTTGTAGTCGGTATATTAATTACGCTTCCGTTTGCCGGTTCCCGGATCACACCTTTACTCATATCCGTACCGGTTTTCTTTATTCTGGCGCTTCCCATGATGATATTTTTTAAAGAATCAAGAAAACATGTCGGTCAGATTGATAATTCTTTGATTCAGAACAAGGCCAAGGATTCAATTAAAAAGATGATTGCGTTTTTTGCAATATCAGCCGCTACTCCCATGTTGGTGGCTTTTTTCTTTTTTAATGACGCGTTATTAACTGTTAGTAATAATTATTCAATTTATTTAGAGAGGGTTTTTCACACCCCGGATACCATTAAATCCATTTTAATTTTGGCTATTTTAGTAATGTCCGCTATAGGCAGCGTTATAGCCGGTTGGTTGGGAGATAAAATAGGCGCGTTAAAAACTTT
>LCGX01000025.1:0-3011 GCA_001000035.1 Candidatus Nomurabacteria bacterium GW2011_GWF2_43_8 | reverse complement strand
TCTTACAGTAGCAATAATTACGCCTATTGTTGGGCTACTTGTAGGTTCTGTGTGGACAGTTACTCGCTCATATTTGACTGCTGTTTTACCAAAAAAAGATATGAGATATGGATTTTCTTTTTATACAATAGCTGAACGTTTTGCTACGCTTTTGGGCCCACTTACTTGGGGAGGAATAATTTGGATTTTTAATACTCAAATTTTTGCGTATCGTATTGCAGTGGGTACCATGACCTTATTTGTCATTATCGGTTTGGTTATCTTATTGAAATGGAAAAGAGAACTAAAACCAATAAATGAACAATTTTCTACTGTTTAGATTTTCCTTAAAAAATCATTAATTATTTTTTCTACCTGTTTTGCATTTTCGGTTTCCATTAATTTAACGCGAAGTTCTTTGGCACCATCAAAACCGTTCTCGTAGGCCTTAAAATGCTTTTTCATAACGGCAAAATTTTTATACCGGCCCAGCATTTTTTCAAAAAGCTTGGTGTGTTCCACCATGACCTTTAGTTTTTCTCGCACATCAGGAAAAAGCTTCTCTCGAAAAGCACGAAAATTTTCTGCTGAAAATTTTCTCTGTCCGTCGTCGCCACTCCTACCAAGGCTTTTCTTAAGAACTTTTTCCTTTTTCTCAAACAGCCACGGATTTCCAAAAATTGCCCTGCCCAGCATTATTCCATCACAGCCGAATTTTTCACATTTTTCCCGCGCGTCGGCTATGCTTTCCACATCTCCGTTGCCGACAATCAAAGTTTGCGGAGAGATTTTGTCTCTTAATTTTATTATTTCCAGCATTAATTCCCAGTGCGCCGGAACATCCGACATTTCTTTGCGAGTGCGCAAATGAACAATCAAGGCCGCCAGATCTTCCGACAAAAGTTCGCGAATCCAGATTCCAATTTCATTTTTGTTGTAGCCGGTGCGGGTTTTCACTGAAATCGGCAATCCGCCTCCGCCCTCTTTGGCGGCTCTAATTATTTCGCGCGCCAGTTTTGGATTCTTTATCAAGGCCGCGCCGGAAGATTGTCTTTCGATTGACCTATCCGGACAACCCATATTTATATCTATGCCATCGAAGCCCAATTTTCGGCAAAGAGCCGACGCCCTTTTTATATTCTCCGGCTTGGCGCCGAAAATCTGCGCGACTATCGGATGCTCATTTTTGGAAAATTTCAGGTCAATCAGAAGTTTTTTTCGTGCTATAGGGTGCGCGAGCCCGTCGGCCGACACGAACTCCGTCCAAAAAATATCGGGTTTCCCGTATTTAGCTATGATTTTCCTAAAAGCGCAGTCAGTCACATCCGCCATCGGCGCGAGACAAAAAATTGGTCTTTTTAATTTTCCCCAGAATCCTAAATTATTCATTGAAATTTGTAAACAACTTTATTGCCAAATCGTAAATCAATATACAAAAGCGAGGAGTATTTGTTTTTAAATTTTGACAAAAGAGGTTCGGTATTTAGTGCCGCTTTCAGGTTTTCTGCGACATTTTGGAAATCAGCGTCCGCTTTCAGAATTATTTTCGGTCGGATAGACGCCGATTTACCTTTAGTCAGAAAAAATTCCAAATCCCCGTTTTGATTGTGATAGAGAGCAACTGGTTTCATGCCGAAATCTCCCAAGATGTCTTTAAAGGACATTAGCTGCGCAAAATTGGCCTGCAAGAAATAACTTCCCAGCGGATTTTCTACTGCCGGCTCGCCTAGTCCATATAATTTAAAATAAACTTCGCCAGAAAAATAAGGCGCTTCGTCGAAAATATATCCGCTCTCGTCGGCGAAATAGCACTTTTCTTTTTCCGCCTCCGGCTTCGCCCCGCACCAGATGTATTTTCCTTCCCTTTCCTCCAATACCATCTCCAGGGTTTTGTCGTTTTTAACCGACATATTTATTTCTTTTATTCTCTTGAATTTTTCCCGCAAGCTGTCCTCGATCGTGCCTTGCGGATAATATAATATGTTTGTTTTCGGGAAAAGCCACAAGTGTTTTCCGGAAATTATCCGTTTGGTCTCTGCTTTAATCATTTCCGTTTCCACTACCTTGTTTCCACTGACTTGTATTTCCGCGATGTTTAAATTATCTAGGTGGGAAAGGTAGGCCAAAAGGGCGAAAATTACCGAAAATCCGAATAAGGATATGAAAATTTTATAGGAAACAGCCCTTCGTCTCTTTTTTTTCAGTTCAGTCAGGCGCGGGGAATTTAAAACATTTCTTCTCATCGGATAAATTCTTTTCCGCCCATGTATTTACGCAGAACTTCCGGAATTTTCACCGAACCGTCCGTTTGCTGGCAGTTTTCCACTAATGCCACTAAAATTCTAGGTGTGGCGACTGCAGTTGAATTAAGGGAATGCGCGAAACGAAGTTTGCCATCGGTATCTTTATATCGGATATTAAAACGCCTGGCCTGGAAGTCGTGATAGTAAGATGCGCTGGAAAGCTCGCGATATTGGTTTTGCGAAGGAATCCATCCTTCGGTATCGTACGATTTTACGTGGGCGGCTTTTAAGTCGCCGGTGCAAATTTCCACCCGCCGGTACGGTATTTCAAGCGATTCCAAAAATTCCTCGAAATTCCTGTTTATTTCTTCGTGGTATTTTACAGAATCAGCATGGGAAGCTTCACACAATAAAACTTGCTCAAATTTATAAAATTCATGAACTCGGAGAATACCTTTTGTATCTTTGCCATGACTCCCTGCTTCACGACGAAATGCATCAGAAAATCCAAGCATCTTTATTGGCAAGTCTTTCTTTTCAATAACCTCTCCCATGTAGTGCCCCATCATAGCCACTTCTGCTGTGCCTGATAAATATTCACCGTCTTGTGTTTTATATAAATCTTCTTCACCCTGAGGGAGATATCCTGTACCCATGAATACCTCTCTTTTTAGGAGAGAAGGAACAATCATCGGAGTAAAACCTTTTAGAACTAATTCAGCCAAATTACCATGTAAAAGGTGGAACTTATATTGAAGAAAGAGTTGCTAAAGAAAGAGAAATTGTAGA
>LCGX01000024.1 GCA_001000035.1 Candidatus Nomurabacteria bacterium GW2011_GWF2_43_8 | reverse complement strand
AAGGCCTCGGTGCATTGCTCATTACAAATTCCTTGATGCTCGCATTCTATGACTTTATTGATAATTTCATCCTTTACATCTTTGATATTGTCTGGAATGTCTTCATTTTTAATGTCTATTTGGTAGTTCCTTTCTTCTTTGTCTTTCCATTTGTAGCCCTGTTTTAGAGCTTCTTCCTTGGTTAAAGGGAAGTATTCTTGAGCGATCGTTTCGTTGTAACAGAAGGGACTTAATTCTGGTGGGAAGAACTCTCCATATCTATACGTTCTTCCTTTCTTGTCTATGTAGGGCATATCGTTCATGTGCTGGATGATCCTAGGGACCAGTTTTTCGTATTGTTCTTTAGTGTATTGGCGGTTGAGGATGCAGTAATGCTTTTGTCTTAGACCATAGCATCCTAAAAGATTGCTCGAGCCGTGGCAATTCCAAGAATACTGAATATTGTTGGACGCGTACACCGTAACGGTAAAATTATTTGAATTGCCGACATCATTATCCACGTTCTCGTAAGAAAAATTGTTTTTATATTGGCCAAGACTGTCGTATACATCTTCTAGTTCAGCCACAGTAAAAAGATATTTCGCATTTTTAGAATTCTTAAATATGTCAAAACAGTTTTTGCAATTTTTGGAAGTATCAATATTGTCTCCAGTGCAATCGGTTGATCCGATTATATTGGCATACTTATATATATGGGAAGGGAAAAATTTTTGAGCCAGTTCTGATCTTATTTTTTCTCTAGCCTGCCAACTACCGCAATTCATTTCAAGAATTTTTTTCTGATATTCTTCCCGAGTATATTGCTTGTTGAATATGCAATTTGATTTGCTAATCAAATTAATACAGCCGAAACATTGCGAACAGTTCCGGCAATTCAAAAGGAAAAATGAATCTGTACAATTCTTGCAATTTTGGCTATAGCGTAATCCATAAGATTCATGACAATTAGTACAATCATACATTAATTCGCTCTTGCCTGTGCAGTAAAGATCTAATGAATCCTTAACCCAATTGGCTGCTCTGGAATAGAGCACGTTTTCGTTCCAGCCTGAGGCAAAAACCAAGTAACACCCTTTATTGTTGTCGGTAAAATTCGCGTATTCACTGTTTACCGAATTGAGATTGGAAAGCGCGAGGAGCGGCGTGCGTTTCAATAGCTCGGAATATTGTTGTAGAAACGGTTTTGAGAAATCATATTCCGCCCCAGCAGAAAGCGGGTCCCATGTATCTCCCCACCAGCAGTCGTGGCAATACACGACGAGTAGTTTATTGGGGCTATACATCGAAATTATAATTTTTTCGCAAAGACTGCAAGGTCTTTTATACAAAGGCCTTTCACCACGCCATGACATGCGCCTTTGATTGCGGCATTCCGGACAAAAAGTCGGCGGAGGGACTTTTATTTTCTCGTAAAAATTGAAATCTTCGGTTTCTATCGTGAAATCTTTTTTACAGTTCTGGCATTTTTTTGTTTCGTTTTGCATAATTTTTCATCCTTACAAACTCCAGTTTGTTGGTATGTTATTTTAATACACTTCTTGTTGGTAGCATTTTTCGCAATAAACGATTTCCGGTCTGTCGGGAGCGTACGGGGTTTCAAATTCACCCGGGCAAGGCGCAGTACTGTGAGCGTGCGCCATGGTATTTTTATATTTTTTGTTTTGAGAATTTAATCCCGCGCATTGACACCTACCTTTCCAAAGCTTAAACGGATTTCTTTGTTTTAACCTCCGGTAATGCCGGCAGTTGGGACAGTATCTGGGTAGCGCGATATTGTTATTTCTTAGAAAATCTAATTCCGTTTTGATAATGCGATAGGCCTTTGTGCATTGCGTCAATTCATCGCCTTTGTTGGGACAAGCAATCACTTCCTCTAAAATTGAGTCAGGGGCGTCTTTTATATGGTCTGGCAGATCGTGGCTGTGGATTGTCGCTTTATAATCTTTTTCCGACGGAATTCTGTAAGAATGTCCTGCCTTCAAAATTTCGTTTTTTGTTTTCGGAAAATATTGCTGAGCTATTGTCTCATTATAAGCAAAAGGAGACAGCTCGCTCGGAAAAAATTCACCATACTTATATATCATTCCCTTTTTATCCGTATATGACATATCTTTCATGTGCTGGATAATTTTAGGCACCAACTTTTCATATTCTTCCTTGGTGTACTGTTTATTTAAAATACAATATTGCTTGCCTCGTAATCCGACACAGCCGAAAAGGTGTTTGGAGCTGAAACACATATAAGTATAGTTGGTATCCAAACAGCTATGCGTAATTGCGCAGAATAATTCTTTTGACGCATCTATGCCGGCATCCGTCCCTTCATACATCAAAGACGCCGCCCCCGTGCCGTACATATCATAACTATCTTTGATACTTATACAGTGAATTAAATATTTGAGATCTTGCCCTTCTCCAAAAAGGTCAAAGCAATTTTTGGCGTTCTTGGAATTTAAGATATTGTCTCCAGTGGCTTCAGTCGATTTTATAATGTTGGCATATTTATTGGGAAATTTCAAAACAAAATCCTTGAAAGAATCCTCAAATTGCGAGAGAATTTTATAACTGCCGAAATCCAATTCTTTTTTCTTCCTATTATATTCTTCCTTGGTATATTGCACATTCAAAATACAATGGCTTTTGTTTCTCAAATTGACACAACCGATACAATCCTGTAGATTCTTGCAGTGTTTCATAAAGAATGAATTTATGCACTCATCGGCATCATAGGAAAAATGGGTCTTATACAAACCCTCGCACAAAGCGTCCCCGTAAGAAAGCTCGGATTTTGAACTCTCGTACATATCAATGCAATCTTTCAGTTCGACTGCGCCGTGCGAATAGTGCGTTCTTTCATTTTTAAAGGAAGCAAACATCAAATAGCAATATTTGCAATCCGCATTATGGTTGCCGTAAGGACTGCCAAGGCAATTAGAATTTCCTAAATTGGCAAGCGGCGTTCGGTGAAGCAATTCCCCAAACTGCTCAAAAAATGGCTTACTAAAATTATAATCCTTCCCGTAATCAGTCGGTTCCCATGAATCCCCCCACCAGATATCATGATCATAAACTACCACGTCGGCTTCGGGATGGAACATGGTAATTATTTGCTTGCCTGTTTTGGCGCAGGGTCTTTTAAAAAGCGAACGCTCGTTGCGCCACATCATCCGCCGAAGTAGCCGGCACTCCGGGCAAAACGTCGGCGGAGGGACTTTAATTTTCTCGTAAAAATTAAAATCTTCTTGTTCAATAATAAATTCACCGCGACAATTATGGCAAATTTTCGTCTCCGTTTGGTTATTGGTCATTGGAGTTTTGGATTTGATTAGAAATTGGTAATTAGAAATTTGTCATTTTCTTTTATGAAGTGTATCATAGAAATATGAAATTACACAGATTCATCGGCGATTGGAATTTGGTAAAAAGCGAGGTGGAAATCACAAATCCCGAAAATGTCAAGCAAATAAAGGATATTTTGAGATTAAGGAAAGGAGATAAAATTATTCTCTCGGACGGCAGGGGCGGAAGCGCCGAAGCGGTTCTTGAGGATATTTCTGCCGATAAAATTTCATGCATTCTGCAAGAAGTGATAACAGAGAAAGAAACTGGAGCAAAAGTGAATCTATATCTAGCAATATTAAAAAAAGAAAATTTTGAGCTGGCAACACAGAAAGCGACAGAAGCCGGAGTTTCCGGTATCACACCCATCATTACCGAACGGACTATAAAAACCGGCCTGAACGAAAAACGGCTGAAAAAAATAATTTTGGAAGCCAGCGAGCAGTCCGGCCGGAGTTTTGTTCCCATATTATCACCTGTTTTGAATTTTGAAAACGCGCTGGCCTACGGTAGCGCCAGTGAGGAAAAAATAATTTTCGATTCAAGCGGAGCGGAATGCGCGCCGAACAAACAAGCGAAAACCGCCAGCATTTTTATCGGCCCGGAAGGCGGATTCACGGAAAAAGAAATAAAAATGGCGGAAAGCGCCGGCTACACGGTAGCGTCCCTCGGTTCCCTCATCCTCCGCGGCGAAACCGCCGCAATCATCGCGACCTACCGCGCCGTAAATAAAATCTAATAAACTAGCCACAGGCTAGTAAACTATCCCAGGGCTAGTAAACCTCCTGCTTAAAACAATTATCGCAGTACAAAATAAAACCATCTTTGGGATTGAACATCGAGTCCGTTTCATTCCCACATTTGGCGCAAATAACTTTATATTTTTTTCCATCCGGCGCCAGTCGGAAAAGGGTCTCCATGCGAACCGAGGGGTGGACTGTTGGCAGAGGTAAGCTCATTCTCCGGTAAAATTCTAGTTCTGACCCTATGATCCTAAACGGCCGGCCGGTGGTTTCGCACAGAATCGCCTTGTTCAAAATATCGTCACCGACCCCGGCTATTGTTTCCGGAAGATCGGCCGCTTTTACCATTTCGATATCGCCCGCATTGGTTTCCGGTTCCTTGGCCACGTACCCACCGAGTGTTTTTATTTCCTCGTCATTGAGCGGATATCCTAGTTGCCCCATTGAAAAATTGTAGGCCTGGGCGGAAAATTCAAAACCGAGCGGATCTTCATATTCTCCACTTTTTATCATTTCCGATTTTATTTGATCCATTATTTTAAAATACTCTTCCTGCGAATACTGCTTATTCAACAAGCAGTGTGATTTGTTCTGCAAGCCAAAACACATAAAACAATTGTTTAAATTTTTTGAATTAAAAATAAATTCGCAATCGGTGCAGAATTTTGAAGAAACAGAAAACCGAACATTGCTAGACTGTGAGCCAATATTGGTCGTACCGTAAAGTTTACTGGAATGCCCGCCGGAATATAGAAAATCCATGGAGTCCTTGTGCGACATTGCCCCATCGGCGTGCCGTATATGCTCGCTTCCGTTTTCCGCGTTGACCACGTCAAAAAGATTGCGGCAATTTTTGATTCCAACGCCTGATACATTATCGGATCCGATATTATGTGAAGCGCTCATGGGCTGAGTTGCTACCAGTTTCCAAAATTTCTTCTTGTATTCTGCCAATTTACTACGGCCGAGCGGGTTGGTAGATTTAATAAAAGATTCATAATCCTGCTTAGATAGTTGCTCGTTCCATACGCAATATTTTTTATTGCGCAGGTTCACGCAGCCGAAGCAACTGTCGCAATTCTTGCAATCAAAAACCAAAAAACAGTCAGAACAGCTCGCGGAAAAATAAACAAAAGATGATTTGTAAACAAAATCCGACATAAATCCTTCGTATAATAATTCACTTTGCATGATGTCGCGGGAATCCATCACGTTCCGGCTCTTGTTTACTAAGCTTGAATACCACACATCTTCAGCGTGATAACAGGCCACGGCAAAATAGCAGTTTTTGTTGTCCCGTCCGCCGTTGGAATATTCACTGTTCACGCTTGAAGGATCGCGGTTTACAAACGAAGGCATCGGAAATTTCTTGCGCAGATAGAGGAGCATTTTGAGCGGGCTTTCCCCTTCACGATAATTTACTCCGTAGGAAAACGGATCAAACTCGTCCGAAATGAAAAATTTATAATCATAGACCGGAAACAGGCATTCTTCGGGGTAAATGGAAATCATGTTTTCACTGTGCCCCGGAGCGTCGCAGGATCTTTTAAAAAGCCGCACGAAATTCATGTGCACAAAACGGCGCATGCGTCGGCAAGTCGGGCAGTAGTTCGGCGGCGGCACGCGGAGCATTTTCAAAAAACTTATATCCTCTTCGGTTATCCGAAATTTATCTTCGCAGTGCGGATGCTTCCCTCGCCACTGACAAATCCGCTCGTGCGGCACGAGATTCTCTAAAATCTCATCCATCAAAGCATCTGATTTTGGCGTTTTACTTTGTGTTGCTTTTGCCATATTTTAGTAAACTATCCAAGGGCTAGTAAACCTCCTGCTGATAACATTTTTCGCAGTAAACTGTTTCCGGCCGATCGGGAGCGTAATTGGTGACAATATCTTTTTGGCACTTGGCGCAACGGCGGTTCCAGAACTTATACGGACCCCGGCGAATCACCCGATCGCGGTGCCGGCAATAAAAGCATTTCCTCGGCACCGGCAAAACCATTCTCCTGTAAAAAACAAGCTCCTGCTCCGTGATTTTATAATTTCTGCCACAATCCACACATTTTAAAATTTCTTTCGTTATGGAATCCGATACGTCTTTTATATGATCCGGAATATTTTCCGGCAGTAATGTTTCCTTCCCTTCTGTTTTTTGCACATCGTCTTCCCATCTGAAACCCTGCGCCAATGCTTCCTCTTTTGTAAGCGACATATTGTCTTGCGCGATTGTTTCATTATAGGCAAAAGGCGCAAGTTCCGGCGGAATCATAAGCCCAAATAATTCTTTTTCCTTTAATTCATTAGTAATGTACTCTGCTAGTTTTTCATATTCTTCTTTGCTGTATTGTTTGTTTAAAATACAATAAGAAACATTTTTCAATCCATCGCAGCCGAAACAATCATGGCAATTCCTTAGGGCAAAAGAGTAAAAAACATTTTGACAGTTACTTGAAGAATGAGAGCCGATTATCATGGATGAATAGCCAACTGCGACACACTCCAGAAGTAGCTCGCTTTTAAAACCATAACCGATTACACCATTTGAATTACAGGAATATCTTGCCGAAAAAATATTGTTTGAATTTTCTGTCCCCATGGCCTCAAAACTATTTTTTGTGTTTTTACATTCAAAAAGAAAATCGCCGACTGAATTTACGGTTTTCAAATTATTATTTTCGCGTCTCGGAAATTTAAGTGAAAACTCGTCAAATTGTTTTTGAAATTCTAGCATTTTAGAATAACTGCCCATTATATCGCCGATCCTTTTTAAATACTCTTCCCGCGAAAGCGGTTCATTGAAAAAATGGTAAGATTTGTTTTTCAAATTCACGCAGCCAAAACAATTATTTAGCCCGCTGCAATTTAAAATAAAAACAGAATCCATTGAATCGGCAGTATTTCTACTAAAAATCAAACCATTTGATTTAAAAATATTTATACTTTCGTAACATCTTTCAACAAATTCAGCAAAATAAGAGTCATTGGTTTCTCGAGCGTTGCGCACCCCACGGCAGTACATCAACTCTTCTCCTATTCCTCCATTAAAAACTAAATAGCAATTTTTCATCCCCCCAGCCATATTGGCATATTCGCTGTTAACGCTAGGTCTATCTCCTGAGCTGATAAAAGTCGTGCTTTTGGGAACTTTATGGAAAAGATCGTTAAGCTGTTCAAAAAATGGTTTATCTTTTATATAGTCCTGCGCGAAATCCTTGGGGTTCCAGGAATCTGAAAAAAAACATTCATGGCAGAAAGTATTGTATAGAGATTTTGGATTGTACATTGATAAAATATTTTTTCCGCACATTCCGCATTTCCGTCCAGAGTAAAGAGACATTTCGTTTCTCCATACTGCTTTCATTTTAAAACGGCAATCTGGGCAAATCTTCGGCGGGGGCACACTCATTTTTTTATAAAAACCAAAATCGTCAGAATCTAAGGTAAATTCTGATTTACATTTTTGGCATTGTCTCTTTTCACTTTCCATAAATTATTCCAAAATTTTCCGGAGGACGTCTTCGGGAACTTCATTTGTTTTTGGTTTTTGTGGAATTCCCTCCCCGCCTTGAGGAGGAGGGGTGGCATTAGCCGGGGTGGTACTTTCTTCTTCCGCCTCGCCGGAGTCCTGTACTAAGGCAGGTTTCTTAACTTCAATCTTCTGTGAAATTAAATCTTTCAATTTATTCATCTCTTCC
Source organism: Candidatus Nomurabacteria bacterium GW2011_GWF2_43_8 (assembly GCA_001000035.1). GTDB lineage: Bacteria > Patescibacteriota > Minisyncoccia > Phycocordibacterales > UBA9973 > UBA9973. The sequence goes on along the minus strand of LCGX01000024.1, from coordinate 7,512 downwards.
GGCGGAGCGGAAAGATCTTTTTTCCTAAGCGGAAAACTTCCCCCGGTTGGGGCAGGTTTTTTTGCCTCTTCTTTTATTTTATCTTTCAGAGAATCAAGCGAAACAGGCTTTGGAGCGGGCGTTTCCAGCACCTTATTCAGAACTTCTTTCAACGGCAGATTATCATCCTTTTTAACATTACTGCTCGCAGGCGGCGGGGAAAACACTTTTTTGATCGCGCCCAATACTCCCGTTTTTTCTTGAGGAGGCAGTTTCTGCCCGACCATATGGTGGGGCTTGTCCTCTCTCTCGTGATATCGGTCGTCTTCCCTGGTACTTCCGTTCTTTTGCTTGAATTCTATCCCCAGATGATTCGTCGTGCTTCATCTGATCTTCCGAGCCCTTTTGCACTTTGACTTCTCCGGATTTTATTTTGGCCATGCACTCTTTGCAGTAAACTGGCCGGCCGGGTTCCGGCTTGAAAGGAACCGTCTTTTCCAGGCCGCAAAGCGAGCAGATAATCTTGAATCTTTCCATGCTTGCGCTTCCAGTACCGACATCATCGCCGAGCGAAATCCCGCTCCAATCGTTAATTTCTTTTTCCACAACCGCTTTCGGCCGGCAGTAAAGCTCGCGGGAAGACCTGATGACTTCCTCCTCTATCTTTTTGTCGCCAGTTTTCACCATCGGCGGAAGCGTCTTGGCGGAAAAAGGGCGGGAGGTCACGCCGTCAATCATCAGCTTCATATAAACCTTGTAGTTCGGCAGATTGACAATGTCCTGCGGGGTGAATTCCGGCTCGAATTCTTTTTCCAGAAAATCCGCGTCGTCGGCGCCGACCCGGAAAACTATCATCGTGCCGACGTTGCCAAAGACCGCGTCGCGCACGGCCGTACTTTTATCTGAGATGAGCTGGGCCGTGTACTGATGGGCCACCGTTAGGTTCAATCGATATTTTCTGGCTTCGGATAAAATACCGGCAAAAGCATCGGTTACAAAGTTCTGGAATTCATCCACGTAAAGGTAGAAATCCCGGCGGTGCTCTTCGGGAATGCGCACGCGCTCCATCGCCGCCAGCTGGATTTTAGTGATGATCATTCCTCCCAAAAGCGCCGAATTGTCTTCCCCGATGCGCCCCTTGGAAACATTGACCAGAAAAATTTTCCCGTCGTTCATCATGTCAAAAATATTAATCGTGCTCTTGGACTGGCCGACGACGTTCCGGATAATGGAAGTGGAAAGAAACTGGCCGACCTTGTTCTGGATCGGCGCGATGGCTTCGTTGCGGGATTTATCTTGCCAGGCCTCGTACTCATGCACCCAGAAGGCCTTAATGACCGGATCTTTTAAATTAGAAATTATTTTCTGGCGGTAATCCTTGTCTACCAGCATCCGGGGAATTCCAAGGAGCGTCGTGCCGGGAGTATCGAGCAGGGCCAAAATCGTATTATTTAAAATATATTCCATTCGGGCGCTCCAAGCATTCGCCCAGATTTTCGTAAAAATACCCATCAGCCCCGAAGCCACCAGGTGCTTGTATTGCGGATCGATAAGTTCCAAGACATTAAAACCGATATGGTGGTCGGCATCGGCTGGATTGAAATAAATTACATCTTTCATCCGGTGCAGAGGGATGGTGGAAAGGACCGCTTCCACGTTTTCTCCGTGCGGGTCAACCAAACAAACCCCCTCGCCGTTCTGGATGTTCTGGATAATCATGTTGAACATCAGCACGGATTTACCAGTACCGGACTTTCCGAGAAGATAAACATGCTGGCGCCGATCCTTACGCTTGATGCCAAAAAGCTGGTTCTTGTCCCGATAAGTAGTCAGGCCGAGGTAAGTAACGTCTTTATTTACGGGTATTTCCGGTAAATCCATAATAAGTAAATTATAGCAAAAAATTGCTTAAATAAAAGAATACGGGCCGGTCGCGATGACCAGCCCGTGGATGCCGGAAAACGGGGATGGGTTCTTGTTCTGCGTCTAGTCCGCCTAGCGGAGAAACGCAATTACCCCTTTAGGGAGCCTAAGCTCCACCCTGGTTTTCCGGTGTTACTTCTTGGACTCGGCAAACACCTCGTCCACCAGCTCTCGAACCATCATTTCTACGAACTCAGAGGCTTCGTTGATAGAAATGCCGAGAGTCTTGGCGGTATTTCCAAGCTGACGCAGAAGTGCCGGCGCCACCTTGATACCCTGTTCACGTAGCTTCATCTTGAAAAAGAGAAGAGCGATTTCACCTTGCCGCTTGGGGTCCATGAGGACCCTCCTTTCGTGCCCCGGGTTGGATTTGGCTTTTGGCCTCCCAGAGCATCAAGTGCCGACCGTTGATGGCCGCCGGCTCGCCGTTGATTTTTCAGGAACTTTACATATTACATTATAGCATATTTAATACCAATTTGTCAAGCAAAAATAATTTGACTTGTAAAAAATAATGTGCTTCTATATAAGAAGACGCTCACTGTCCAACCAACAACGAAGAACAGAAAAGAGAAAGGAAAATGGACGGAAGGAAAACTTGGGGGACTTGGAGGAGTTTCTCTTCTCCCCCGCCCGGGCCACTCCACAAACGGGAGAAGCTGGTAGCACAGTGCGAGAAGTACGGCATCCCCGCGAGAGTGGGCGGACGGAACTCGGATGGAAGCCGCACCAAGCCCACCTCCATCGGCAAGATGAGGCGGATGCTCCGCGCCCGTCGCATCAAGCCCTGTGCCTGACACAAGGCACACATCGCTCACCGGCGCCCCTAACCAGGGCGCCTTTGTTTTTTTATTTGAGATCAGCCAAACAAAAAAACTATACTACTTACATTCGCAAGAATCGTTCTTGCGAATCGCCAGCTTTATTCACCAAAGAGGTTTGTTTTTGATGTAGAAATCTAATACTTTTTGTAATTCTATTTCTAAATCAAAATTTCTTTTTTCTACTAGAATGAAAGCCTCTGCTATCAACGCTGCAAGTCGATGATTGGGATCATCGTACGTTTTATTTTTTGGATTAGGATGATAAATTCCAAGTTCTTTTTGAACCCCACCACTTACATCGGCAAGTTGTCTCACAACTGAAAGCAAGCGGTCTTGATCAGTCCATTGTTTAGAATCGGGAAATCGCTTCTCACAAGCCTCTTTAAATTCTTTTTGCCATTCTTTTATAGTTTTCATAATTATTTTGTTTCTCCTTCTTCCCCTTCTTTCTTTTCTTTGAATTCCGCGTCTTTGACTTCGGGGTTCTGCTCTTCGGGCGGAGTCGCGCCTGGCTGGGCACCCCCCGCCTTGCTTATTGCTTCCCCAATTTTGGACATTTCGTTGGAAAGCTCTTCGGTTGCTTTTTTGATTGCTTCCCCGTCCGTACCGTCTTTTACGCCTCGCAAGGCGGTAATTTTCTCATTGACGCTATCTTTTACATCCTGCGGAATTTTCGCTTCATTATCTTTCAGCGCTTTTTCGGCTGTATAAATAATCATCTCCGCGGTATTTTTAATTTCCGCGTTCTCTTTCTTTTTCTTGTCTTCCTCGGCATGCAGTTCCGCATCGGCCTGCATTTTTTTTATGTCTTCTTCTTTTAATCCGGAGCTGGCTTCAATTTTGATTGATTGAGTTTTTCCAGAGGCCTTGTCTTTTGCGGACACATTCAAGATTCCATTTACATCCACGTCAAAGGCAACTTCAATCTGCGGCATACCGCGAGGCGCCGGCGGAATTCCGTCCAAAATGAACCGCCCTAGGGATTTGTTGTCGGTCGCCATCGGGCGCTCTCCCTGCACGATATGTATTTCCACTGAGGTCTGATTATCCGCGGCCGTGGAAAATGTTTGAGATTTGGAAGACGGAATAGTTGTATTTCGGTCGATTAATTTTGTGGCCACTCCCCCCAGCGTTTCAATTCCAAGCGACAGCGGAATGACATCAAGGAGCAGAACATCGCGCACATCTCCCTGAAGCACGCCCGCCTGAACGGCGGCGCCCAACGCCACAACCTCATCTGGATTGATGGACATATTTGGATCCTTACCGAAAAGTTTTTTAACTTCTTCTACCATCTTCGGCATACGGGTCTGTCCGCCGACCATAATGATTTCGTTTATTTCATTCATTTTAAACGGCGAAGCGGCTAAGGCCCTCTTAGTGATTTCAATCGAACGGTCAATGTACTCTTTGGCGAGGGACTCCAAAGTCGCGCGCGTCATCTTCATGAGTAAATGTTTAGGGCCGGAACTATCCGAAGTAATAAATGGAATATTTATTTCCGCTTCAATCGTGGTGGAAAGTTCATGTTTGGCTTTCTCGGCCGCTTCCCTTAATCTCTGGTGCGCCAGAGGGTCTTTTATCACATCAATGCCCGATTCTTTCTTATATTCCTCGGCAATGTAATGTATGATTTTTCGATCAATGTCGCCCCCGCCCATGTGGCTGTCGCCGTCGGTTGATTTCACTTCTATGACATCGTCGCCGATTTCCAGCACCGACACGTCGAAAGTTCCCCCGCCGAAATCATAAACGACTATTTTTTCGTTTTTCTTCTTATTAAATCCGTAAGCCAGCGCCGCCGCTGTCGGCTCGTTGATGATGCGCTTGACGTCAAGTCCCGCGATCGCGCCCGCGTCTTTGGTCGCTTTTCTCTGCGCATCGTTAAAATAGGCGGGCACAGTAATGACCGCTTCGGTAATTTTTTCTCCCAGTTTCGTCTCCACGTCCGATTTTATTTTTTGCAAAACCATGGCGGAAATTTCTTCCGGCCGGTAGAACTTGTCCGACATTTTTACCTTCGTTCCGCCCCCGTCTCCAGCTTCGATTTTGAACGCCGCCGTGGTCCGGTCTTTCTGTACTTCCGCGTCGTCAAAACGATGCCCCATCAGACGCTTGATTTCGGAAATTGTATTTTCCGGATTTGTCACCGCCTGTCTTTTTGCCAGAAGCCCGACAATACGGTCGCCATTTTTCGCAGTCGCGACAACGGAAGGCGTCGTGCGATTACCTTCAACGTTCTCGACAATCTTCGGCGCTCCGCCCTCAATGACCGCGACCGCCGAATTAGTTGTACCCAAATCTATACCTATTATTTTACTCATATTTTTAAATGATTATTTATTAATTTGACAATTATTTTGCGACCACTAATTATTTGTATAATTCCAGTATATATGATAGGATACAAGCATGTCAAGTAAAAACAAGAAAGATAACCAGTATTCTAAGAAAATATTGAAGATTTTAGGGAGAAAACCGGCGGTAGCTTTGAATTCATTAAAAGAACCGAATAATCCCAAAACCTCTTACGCCACGGCTCGCTCAATCAAAAATCTCGTTGAATCCGGCTGCGCTGAAATGCTGAAGTCGGCAAATCAAAACTTCGTCCGCATCACCCAAAAAGGCAAAACAAAATTAGATGCCTTAAAATTGGAAGGAGGAGAAGCATTAGTACCTCAAACATGGGATGGATTTTGGAGAATTGTTCTCCTTGATCTACCTGAAGACAGAAAGAACGAACGCGAATCACTGCGTTATCTTTTGAAAAAAGCCGGCTTCGTGTGTCTGAAAAATTCCGCCTGGATTTCCCCTTTCCCATACGAACATCTATTCACAAATATAAAAAAGGATCTGGGTCTGACCACGGAGATAATGATTATTGTCACGGAATTTATCGACGAAGAAAGCAAGAAAGTTTTGTTTGAAACTTTCGGAAAGTAGAACAACGTTCTCACATTCTTGAGAATGTTGGAATGTCATTTTAGTAGACTTCTTTATTGTAGCAACTTTCGCAGTAAATTGTTTCCGGTCTGTCGAGCGCATAGCTCGTTTCAAATTCTATTTCGCATCTGCCTTTGTGTTCGTGATCTGTCGTCGCAGATGGTGAGCCTGCCGAACCACACATGCATCGCCTGTGCCAGAGCTTCATCGGATTTTCAAGTTTCAGGCGCGCGCTGTTCCGGCAATAAAAACATTTGCGCGGCAACGGAATTGAATGTTTTTTGTAAAAAAGAAATTCATTCCGGACGATTTTATAATTTCTCCTGCATTCTATACAAGCCAGAATTTCATCTAAAATACTTTCAGTAACGTCTAAAATCGAATCCGGTATCCGGTCGGACTTTATCGTTTCTCGGCCGGTGGTTTTTTGTATCTTATCCCACCACTTAAATCCTTTTCTAATGGCTTCCTCTTTGGATAAAGGAAAATAATCCTGCGCCATTGTTTCGTTATAGCCAAAATTCGATAATTCTGCCGGAAAAAATTCCCCATACTCCCCTGTTTTCTTCATGTGTTCAACAAGCTTGTCCCGCAATTTGAAATATTCTTCTTTAGTATATTCTTTGTTCAAAATGCAGTACTGGCCATGTTTGATGGCCGAACAACCGAAAAGGTGCTTGGAAGAATGGCAGTTCTCCACATAGCTCAATTCTTGGCTTTTTAATGAGTAAATTGCAAAGAGCGTTCTATAATCATGATCTGCAGTTAGCGCTTCATAACATTCTGAACTTTTTCCTCCGGGCGTTATATCAGAGCTGTCTTTTAATTCGTTTCCCCTCCACAAGTAATACATATTTTCGCAACCGCGTGCAAAAAAACTGTTTTTTGTGTTTTTATTATCAAATAAGGCATCCCCCGAGCAATTTACGCAATTTCTTATATTTGCAAATCTCTTTATTTGCTCTGATAAAAATTTAAAAAATTCCTTTTTTGATTTTTCGGTTCCAGAGTAAGTATCAAGTTGATAATCTTTAATTATTTTTTTATATTCTTCTTCAGTATATTGCTTGTTGAAAATGCAATATTTACTTTGGCGCAAGTTAACACACATAAAACAATGTGAACATCCCTTGCAGTCATAGCAAAAATTGCAGTCCGTGAGACCTGTAGAATAATAACAGTTTCTGCAATTGTACGAATGTTCAATAAAAATTGAGTCGTACGCAATCTGTGTGTGGGTAAAAATATCTGTACAATCAACTATATCTTTGGATTCTGGACCGCTGATAAAGTAGTAATACATACAATCTTCGGAAAACCACGTTGCCGCACCCATATAGCAGTTTTTGGCAAAGGTAGTATTTTGTGTATATTCACAATTTACGCTTCCTACCCCATCGTCATTAAAAATTGCAAGAAGTGGAACTTTGTCCTGCAACTCACGGAATTGTTCGAAAAATGACCGAGAAAAATTTATATCCCGACCATAACTTTTTGGATCCCACTTGTCGCTCCACCAACATTTGTTGCAATAAACAGTCAGCGGTTTTTCGACGTGGTAAAGGGAAATTATTTTTTTTCCGCATAAATCGCAGGAACGATTATAAAAAGTAAGATCATTCCGCCAGGCCAAGCGTCTTTGCAATCTGCAATCCGGGCAAAATTTCGGCGCCGGCACGCCTATTTTTTCATAAAAATTAAAATCCTCGGTTTCGATTGTGAAATCTTTTTTGCAGTTTTGGCAATTTTTAATTTCCGGTTTCATTCGAAAATTTTTGTTTCTTATTCATACGATAAAAAACGGAATTAGAATCATTCATTAATTGATCATAACTTCCCTCTT
>LCGX01000023.1 GCA_001000035.1 Candidatus Nomurabacteria bacterium GW2011_GWF2_43_8 | reverse complement strand
GGAAGGAGTTTTTGAAGGAGGCTTCATGGCCAAACAGAGAATCAGCTACGTTCCGCTGGAAAAAATGGATGCCGCGATGCGCGCGGAGATGGAACGCTGCGCGCGCGAAGGCACGCCGCGGCCGGAAAGCACCGCGGTGCGCGCGCATGTGAAGGCGCGCGAGGAAGAACTAAAAAGTTCCGGACAAGTGGAAAATACCCATGAGCAGGCGGCTGGTCATGTATTGAGTGAGTATAAAAAAATTCCAGCGAAAGAAGTTGTGCATAAGAGCAATATCATCAGCGGCAGAGAAGCGGAGAACATAGTGCTCGCTCTTAAGCCCGAATCCCACGACAGCGTGATGGAAGAACTTTTGGGTATTGTCATTACCAAAGGAATCAAGAACGCGCTTTCGGTGGCGGAAGCGATGCAGAGTCCCCATATTGACGACGATTTTCACCGGATTCTCATTCAGTATCTGAAGACCGGCAAAGCTGGACTGGATTACAAAGAGGGTTCGCCGCTTTATAAAGCGCTCAATATGACTCTTTTTGAAATTACTCTCCCCCCGCCGGAAGATGAAGCGGACAAATCAAAAAGTTTCAAGGAATTCATCGGCGCAATGGAGCAGTTTTATGCCGGCATGCAATCCATCGGAGAGGGCAAATACAACGAAAAAGAAAATTATTTCACACTAGAAGTGGCGCTCGGCAACCAGAGCGATGAAGTCGTCATTTACGCCGCGATTCCGAACAAGCATATTTCTCTTTTTGAAAAGCAGGTCCTGGCTTTTTATCACAACGCCAAAATCCGCGAAGTGCCGGATGATTACAATGTTTTCAATGAGAAAGGAAGTTCGGTCGGCGCCTTCGCCGCCTTCACCGAGCGCGGAGTGATGCCGATCAAAACCTACGATAACATCGAGCACGACCCAATGAACCCGATCCTGAATGTTTTCTCTAAATTACAGAAATCCGGCGAGGGGGCGGCCATTCAGTTTGTCATTGTCCCGGCGGGAGAAAAATTTATAAACGAGTTCCATATTATTTTAGACGACGTGAAGGACGGTATGTCCGTCAAGCACGCGGCGGACAACTTTTACAAATTCAATAAGGCATTTTTGAAGGTGGGGAAAGAGCTTATTTTCGGCCAGAAGGAAAAGGAGCCGGAGGGGAAAAATCCGGAAAAATATATGAAAGGCCGGCGGGCGGTAGATGAAGGCGCCGTGGAAAAAATTGGCAATAAGATAAAAAGCACTATTTTGAAAGCCAATATCCGCGTAATTGCTTCGGGGGAAAGTAAAGAGCGGGCAGAGGCGATTTTGCGGGAAATAGAATCTTCCTTCAACCAGTTTTCCGAGGCGGCCAGCAACTCTTTCGTTTTTGAGCAGATTTCCGGCAATGATTTGAAAAAATTCTTCCGCGATTTTTCTTACCGTACTTTTTCTTCGGACAGGACGCTACCTTTGAACCTGAAAGAGCTCGCTTCCGTGTTTCATTTTCCGATCGGTATCGGGAGCCAGCCGCAGCTCAAAGAAGCCAAAGCCGGCATCGCGCCCGCGCCGATTGAGATGGGCGCGGAGGGGATAGTTCTGGGGGTAAACAGTTATAGGGGCAGAGACACGGAAATTCACTTGGGACGCGAGGACCGCATGAGGCACTTTTATGTTATCGGCCAGACGGGTACCGGCAAGACAAACATTATGCTCAATATGATAGCGCAGGATATCCGAAACGGGGACGGATGCTGCTATATCGATCCGCACGGTACGGACATCCAAACGATTCTCTCGCGCATTCCGAAGGAGCGCATTGACGACGTGATTTATTTCGATCCAGCTTACACGGCGCGCCCGATGGGGCTCAATATGCTCGAGTACGATCCGAAATATCCCGAACAGAAAACTTTCGTAGTCAACGAACTGATGGGTATTTTCAACAAGCTTTTTGATATGAAAATCGGGGGCGGGGCGATGTTTGAGCAATATTTCCGAAATAGCGCTTTCTTGGTGATGGAAGACCCGGCTTCCGGCTCGACTTTGCTTGAAATTACCCGCGTTTTAGCGGATAAGGAATTCCGCGAGATGAAGCTCTCGCGATGCAAGAACCCGATCATCAAGCAATTCTGGGTTTCGGCCGAGCAGACGACCGGGGACCAGTCGCTGGCGAACTTCGTACCTTACATCTCGTCCAAATTCGACAATTTCATTTCAAACGACATTATGCGCCCGGTTGTGCTCCAGCAAAATTCCGTTTTCAACTTCAGAAAAATAATGGATGAGAAGAAAATTCTTTTGGTGAATCTTTCCAAAGGGCGTTTGGGCGACATCAATGCGAATTTGATCGGTCTTGTGCTAGTCGGCAAAATTCAGATGGCCGCGCTCTCGCGGGTGGATATGTTCGGCAAGCCGATGAATGATTTTTATCTATACATAGACGAATTTCAAAATGTTACCACTGATTCTATTGCTTCTATTCTGTCTGAAGCGAGAAAATACAGGCTGTCACTCAACATTGCGCATCAATATATCACCCAGCTTGAAGAAAATATAAAAAATGCGGTTTTTGGCAACGTCGGCTCGATGGCCGTTTTCCGCGTGGGCACCGAAGACGCGACATTTTTGGAGCCGAAGTTCAAACCGATTTTTACCGCGCAAGATATCACTAAGCTCGATAATTACAATGCTTATATGAGCATGCTCGTTAACGGCCAACCGACTAAACCTTTCAATATAAAAACTCTAGCCCCCGAGAAAGGCAATTCCGAGATCGTGGATAGTTTGAAGGAACTTTCCTACACCAAATACGGCCGCGACCGCGCCGAAGTGGAAAATGAAATCATGAGCAGGTACAAAACGATGGAGTAAAAATTCTATGCGAAAAATCATTCTTGCTTCGACCTCCCCTAGAAGACAAAAATTATTAGCCCAAACCGGTCTTAAGTTTGAGATTATTGCCAGTAATTATGACGAGGATATAACCTTACCCTTGCCTCCGGGCGAATTGGTGAAATTTATTTCAAGAAAAAAAGCAGAAAGCGTTGCGAGGAATTATGATGACGCCATAGTAATAGGGGGAGATACACTTGTGTATTTTGACGGGCAAGTTTTAGGGAAGCCCCATATTTCTCTACGAGCGAAAGAAATGCTTAAAATGTTGAGTGGAAATGAGCATTCTATTTTTACGGGTTTCACAGTTATTGACACAAAAAACGGAAAGATAGCTTCCGATTTTATAGAGGCGAAGGTGAAGTTTAAAAATTTGTCCGATGAAGAGATTAATGAATATATAGAAACTGGAGAACCTTTAACCCGAGCGGGGGCGTATGATATCCAAAAAGTCAGAGAAACTTTTGTTGAAAGATTTACAGGAGATTATGAAGGCATAGTTGGGCTTCCGGTTGGCCCATTGTTAAAAGTTCTTGAGACGTTTGGAGTAAAGCTGTAATCAAAATCTATTTTTGTATTTTTTTTTGTTTTACTAAATATTCGCATCTCTAACGCCCTTGACGTATTCGTATATCGGTGACCAGCTCATCCCGAAACTCAATGCGAACAGGAATTCTTCAATCGGAACCGAATGCAGTATAAAGCCGCTTAGATTTTCTACCCGATAGTAGATGGAAATAAAATCCGGATAAATACTTAAAAACAGGAAAGCCAATACGGAGTAGGTAATCAGATAAGAAATACCTCCGTAAAATGAATGCTGGATCAGATCTCTGCGCTGAAGGCAGATAACCAAGGCCGTGACGAATCCAAAGGCAATTAGCACGTAAATAAGGTTGATTCTCAAAAGGCCGACGATGCCACCCGCGGCCATGCCTGCCATCAAGGCGTAATGCGGCCGATGTTTTAGGTGCCCATGGCCTAATTTTTTCCTGAAAATAATTTCGTATACCGCTGCCGCTATGCCGCCGGTGAAAAACATATACACAGCGTCTTCGATCGCGTAACCGCCAGTTCTTCTCCCCAGATCAAATAAAGTGTCGGGATTCCAATAGCCCGGCACGATGGTCCTTTCCGGCGGTAGGCCGGGCAGAATAAGTTTCAAGAGAATAAATCCCAGAGAAAGAATGGCGAAATAATATAACCCACTCCAAACCATATCTTTTCTCAAATCCTTCCGGAAATAATAAAAAATTATCCATGCGATTCCCAAGATTATTATTCCTACAATATATTGCATTTGATTGAAATTATATATTTAACTTGCGTTTTTTGCAAAATTGTTTTTATTCTGCTATAATGAAAATATATGAAACATCCCAAAGAAGAGAAAACATACGTGATGATCAAGCCGGATGGGGTCAGGAAAGGGCTGATCGGCGAAGTTATAAGGCGCCTAGAGCAGAGAGATTTAAAAATTGTGGCGATTGAAATGTTCCAGCCTTCGCATGACCAGATTGACAACCACTATCCCAAGAACCAAGAATGGATTACACGGCTTGGAGAAAAAACGAAATCCACTTACGAGAAATACGGCTTTGATATGCTGGCTGATTTTGGCACAACCGATACTTCAAAAATCGGTCCAGAGATAAGAAAGTGGCTGGTGGATTACATGCTTTCAGCTCCTTTGGTAAAAATGGTTGTGCAAGGCACCCATGCAGTGGATGTGGTAAGAAAAATTGCCGGCGATACTTTGCCCTACAAAGCGGATATGGGAACAATCCGCGGAGATTTCTCTATCGACAGCCCCGCGCTGGCTAATAAAGAAAAAAGAGCGGTCATGAATATTATGCATTGCTCGGAAACTCCAGAAGAAGCGGAACACGAAATCAAACATTGGTTTGGTGAAGGAAAAACTCACGACTACAAGCGTTTCGGGGTGGATGAATAAATTTTATAAGTGGAAAATAAAAATAAAAAACTCCTAATAATTTTCGGACCTCCGGCAGTTGGAAAAACAACTGTGGGTAAGATATTAGAATCGAAATCTGATTTCAAACTTTTCCACAACCACATGATTATGGATAGTGTTATGCATTTATTTGGGGTGGGGACCCCCTCTGAAGATAAATTAAGTCGTATTATTCGGGAAAATGTGATTAGAGAAGCGGCCGAAGCCGGCTTGAACATTATCTTTACCTACGTCTGGAATTTTGCAAAGGAAAAAGGCAAGACGAATATAGCTTTTTATAAAAATATCTACGAATCGGCCGGCGGCGAAGTAATTTTTATAGAATTAATCGCTCCGCTTTCTATTCGCGCGCAACGCGCCGATGATCCTATGCGTAACACAGATAAAAAATATGCACCCGGTCGCAACAGAGTTCTTGCTTTAGAGCACTCTCTGAGTTTTGCGAGCCCAAATCCTTTTTTCTACCCTAATTATACTAAAATCGATACTGAAAATAAAACACCGGAAGCTGTCGCTCAGGAAATACTTGATTTTATAAGTAGAAAATAAACAATTCTAATTCGGAAACACAAAAAATCTTTCGTCCATATTGCAAACAAAATTGGGGATAGTATACTTTAGGCAGGGTTATTTCCGATTATTACCTAGAACACTAATTTATGGGAGCCTCGATCGATTACGGCCTTGGCCCTAAGCGTCTGGCACCCACCTAGCTATAAGCTATGGTAATACATCAGAAATAGTCCTAAGAAGAACCCCCGCCATGGCGGGGTCTTTTCTTGGACACAGGTCTTTTTTGAAGGTAAAATAGTCTGAATGGATAGAAAAAAACTTTTTAAAACTCTGGCGCTTGTTATTATTTTGATTTTTTTCGCGGATTTTGCCGCGCACAAACTGCATTGGTATTCTTCAATCTGGTATTTCGACATGCTGATGCACTTTTTAGGCGGATTTTGGGCCGGCCTTGTCCTGATATGGCTTTTACCGGCCCGAAGTAGGTTTTTTGTTTACAAAATTCTTTTCGGCATCCTTCTCGTCGGAATTTTGTGGGAAATTTTTCAAATTTTAGTCAACAGCGCCATCGCCCAAAACCCTTTCGACGCGCTGGATTCCACCTCGGATATTTTTTTTGATTTGGCCGGAGGCGCTTTGGCTGTTTTGTATTTTTCCAAGAAAATTATGCTCTCGGGTTCAAATGAGGTAGAATAAAAAGATGGAGAAAAAAGTTAAAATAACTTTTTGCGGGGGAACGGGCTCGGTCACGGGCGCGAATTTTCTTTTAGAAATCAACGGCCGGAAAATCCTGATTGACTGCGGATTGACCCAGGAAGAGAAACTGTCCGACGACATCGACTGGGGTCCTTTCCCTTACGACCCGAAGGAAGTCGATATCCTTTTTATCACCCACGCGCACGTGGATCACATCGGCCGGATCCCGAAATTAATAAAAGAAGGATTCCGCGGAAAGATTTATTCTACCGAGCCCACTTTAGAGCTTTCCGTCTTGATGCTCGAAGACACTGCCGACATTTTAAGCAAACATACGGATCTGGGGCTAGACATGATTTACACCAAGGAGAACCTGCGGCTGGCTTTTTCGCTGTGGCGGGGATTCGCTTATCATGAAGCGATTGACGTAACCCCCGAAGTAAAAGTCCGTTTTCTGAACGCCGGACATATTTTGGGCTCAGCCATGGTTGAGTTTGTTTACAATGGCAAAAAGATTCTCTTTACCGGAGATCTGGGCAATAGCCCTTCGCCGATTCTGCCGGATACGGAGAGGGTTACCGATGTCGATTACCTTGTGATGGAGTCCGTTTATGGAGACCGAAATCACGAATCAAAGGACGATCGGCGCCAGCGTCTGGCCGAGATTATCCAGGATAACCACAAGAGGAAGGGGACGCTTATCATACCGACCTTTTCCCTGGAACGGTCGCAGGAGCTTCTTTTTGAACTCGATACGCTCCTGGAAGGTGACCGCATACCAGTCATGCCTATTTTTTTCGATTCGCCGCTCGCCATCCGCCTGACCGATATTTTCAAGAAACATAAAAATTACTTCAACGAAGCGGCGCAAAAAGCCATATCTCCCGGCAAGTATTTGTTCGACTTTCCGGGCCTGCATAACACCCTTAAATCGGAGGAATCCAGAATGATCGGGAATGTGCCCAATCCGAAGATAGTCATTGCCGGGAGCGGGATGTCGACCGGCGGGCGCATCGTGCACCACGAAAGGCATTACCTGCCGGACCCAAACAACACGATACTTCTAATCGGGTATCAGTCGGTCGGAACGCCGGGGCGTCTGATCCGGGAAGGACTGAAAAAAATTCACATAACAGGAGAAGACGTGCCCGTTCGGGCGCATGTCGCGACAATTTCCGGATATTCGGGACATAAAGACGGGGACGGTTTGCTTGGTTTTGTGGAAGATATGCAGGACACGGTTAAAAAAGTTTTTGTGGTCATGGGCGAGCCGAAATCCTCGATGTTTCTAGTCCAGAAACTCCGGGACAATCTGGGAATCGATGCCCGGGCGCCGGAGAGAGGGGACAGCGTGACGTTCGTTTGCTAATCGATTTTAAAAATGTACAATGAAAAGATGAACTCACCGCTAAATCTTCCGACCAAACACGGACACAATCAAATAAAAATCTGCGTTTCCGGGGCGGCCGAGACCGGACATTGCGGCATTGACGCTCTCGATAAGGCCAAAGAGCTCGGGCGCGAAATCGCCCGCCAGGGGGCGGTTTTAGTGACCGGAGCGACCACCGGGTTCGCTTTTTGGGCCGCGATGGGAGCGAAGGAAGCGGGGGGAATTTCTATCGGCATATCTCCGGCCGCTTCCGAGCGGGAACACGTGGAAACTTATAAACTCCCGATCGACTACATGGATCTGATCATGTACACCGGCTTCGGCTATCCGGGGCGCGATTTGCTCCTGACCCGGTCGGTGGACGCGGTCATTTGCGGTTGCGGACGGATAGGGACCATCCATGAATTTACCGTCGCTTTTGAAGACAAAAAACCCATCGGCATTTTCGAGGGGACGTGGGAGATGGACGATGAACTCGAGGAAATCATAGAAAAAAGCCACCGCTTTAACGACAAGATTGTTACCAATGCCGACCCCAAGAAGTTGGTGGAGGACGTCATCGCTCTGGTCAAGAAAAACAAGGTGCCTGAATATAAAATAACAACCGATACGACCGCTGAGGTTTTATAAAACAAAAAATCCCCGGCCGGGGATTTTTTGTTTTATTTGACCGCTTCCAGAATTTTGGCGAAAGTGTTCGGATGATGTTCGGCAAAATCGGCCAATATCTTTCGGTCCAGCATGATGCTTTTCTTTTTGAGCGCCCCGATCAGTTTTGAATAAGACAGGCCGAGCTCGCGCGCGCCGGCGTTAATTTTTATGTTCCAAAGCTTTCGATTATGCGATTTTTTGTCTTTGCGGTGCGCGAAAGCGTAATTTCCAGCGTGGAGCAGAGCCTCTTTGGCCTGGCTGATAACCCCTTCGGCCTG
>LCGX01000022.1 GCA_001000035.1 Candidatus Nomurabacteria bacterium GW2011_GWF2_43_8 | reverse complement strand
CTTCGCAGCCTTTTCCTTTGTAGACGAAATCGTTATTGGCGAGAAGAGAGGCATAAGGAGTTTGTGCTAGTGCCTCTTTCATCCCATGGGTCATTGGTTTTTTTTCTTTGCAATCCTTGCAGATTTTTCTTACCAGTCTCTGCCCAATGGCAATGGATACAGTAGAAGCGACAAGATATTCCTCTATGCCCATATCAAGCAATCGGGGCAGAGTAGTCGCGGCATCGTTGGTGTGGAGAGTGGAAAGGAGGAGGTGGCCTGTTAGAGCGGTATTGACCGCGATGCTGGCGGTCTCCGCGTCGCGGATTTCGCCGACCATGATGATGTTTGGATCTTGCCGCAGGATTGACCGGAGGCCATTGGCAAAGGTGAGCCCGAAGCGGGAATTGACCTGTATCTGCTCCACTTCGTCTATGGCGTACTCGATCGGGTCTTCAATAGTGATGATGGAAACCCCCGGGGAATTCAGCATTTTAATCAACGTATACATAGTGGTGGTTTTACCGGAACCGGTCGGTCCGGTGGAGAGAATCATCCCGTTCGTTTTTCTGATCGCGTTTTCTATTTTTTTTCTATCGCTTTCGCTGAAACCCAGGTCTTCTAAAGTTGATTCTTCGTTTTTGTCGGTCAGGAGGCGAAGCACGGCATTTTCCCCGTGGTAAGTCGGAACGATAGAAACGCGGAAATCTATAAATTTATTTTCTCCCGGGAGCACGTAGCGGAATCTTCCGTCCTGGGTCATTTGATGCTCATCCGAGCGCAGTTTGGATAAAATTTTTATCCGGGAAATTATTTCGTTATTTATTTCCTTTGGAAAGAGATACGCGTCTTGCAGGACTCCATCGATGCGGAAACGTATCCGCACGCCCTCTATCAGGGGGTCAATATGAATATCCGAAGCGCGGCTGGCGTCCGCTTTTTCAATCAGCTGATCAATCAGATTGATAATCGAAACATCCGCCCCGCGAGCGAGTTCTTCTTCAACCTTATCCGATTTCTTTTTAATCGTCATTTCTTTCATAGTTTGTAATAGTTTATGAATATTTTAAAACACGCAATAGATTGTTTAGAAGCGGATTATACTATGCGAAAATAATATTTGCAATGTGCAAAAATGTCTTAAAAAAGAAAGATTATTTTAGATATCCACACATTTTAATAAAAAGAGCTTGCTAAAGGTTTACGAAGTTAGGTACAATGGATGCCTATTCGTCTCTATTATTAGTTAAAAAGTATCCCAGTAGCAGAGCAGAGCTCTCTGCGGGACAAGAAAAATTTTATGAAAAAAATACTTGGGGTTTTCGTTAGTGTTATGTTTTTGTTGGTTCCGTTCGCGGTAGCCACGCCGGCATTGGCGGCGCACAACGCCGATGGTCTCGCGGGGTACTGGAATTTTGATGACGACACGGCAAATCCAACTTTGGATTCGTCGGGCCATAGCAACGACGGTGCCATAAGCGGGGGAGCGACGTACACCGCGGCTGGTATTGCTCCGGTCCCCGGCAATCAAAACGCTCTCACGTTTGACGGAGGAGATGATTATGTCACGGTCGCCAACGATTCTGAACTGGATATGACGGGCGCCTATTCGCTGTCCGCATGGGTGAATGTTACGGATGTGCCGGTCGGCACATACCGGCCGATCGCTTTCCGTGGTGCGACGAACGCCAATGATATTGAGGTTTATGTACAGCACACAAGCGGCGACCTCATTGTTGCGCACAATCGCGGCAATGCCGGCACATTTGATTATGTTGGTTTTGACAATCCGACAGTGGGTTCTCTCTTTCATCTCGTGGTTACCTATGATGGCACGGATGTCCGGGCATACTATGATGGCGTAGCAGCGGCCGTAGTTCAGGGTACAACGGCAGTGACAGCTCCGCTCGACACTAATAAGGGTTGGTGGCTCGGTAAAGTTGACCACTCTGCATTCGGGGGCATAAATCTTTTCAAGGGTCTTCTGGACGAAGTGCGTATTTATGGTACAGCGCTTGATGCTGATGAAATTGCCGCGCTTGGCGATTACTCCAACTTCACGGTTGATTCCGATGATCCAGCAGAAGCCTTTAATCCGGTCGGGACCGACCACACGGTGACGGTTACCGTCGATCCTGCCTTGGCGGGCATCCCGGTCTTGTTTGAAATCAGCGGGCCCAATAGCGCCGAGTCCGATACGGTTATAACGGACGGCGATGGAGACGCGGTGTTCACGTACACGGGTGCCGCCGAAGGCATTGACACCATTACCGCCTGCATAGATCTGGACAACAGTGGCACGTGCGATGAAGGCGAGTCACAGGCGGAAGTTACCAAGACCTGGTTTCTGCAATACTTCGCGACCGGCGGAGGAAGCATCAAGGAAGCGAAAAAAGTGACCTGGACGTTCGGGGGCACGGTCGGCTTTGATCTTGACATGAATCCCGTGGGAAATTTCCAGATAGTGAACCATGTGGCGAAGAAATCCTGTCATCTTGACGAGTTCAGCTTTTTGGAATTTGATGGCGACGCAACCGAATCTCCAGTTTCCGAAAAGGACATCGCGACTTTTGTCGGTTCAGGCTGGTGCAGTGACGGCAGTACTGTCGAGGACGTTACGGTAACGATTCATGACGAAGCAGAGCCTGGCGCGGGCGCGGATACTATCTCGGTTTCGGATGATGATCTCGGTACGGTAGTTACAAAAACACTTGCCGGAGGCAACTTCCAGGTGCACCCGCCTGAAGAATAAATTGTGATAAATAGAATACAAATAACAAATAAAAATTATGATTAAAAAAATATCCTTAGCTTTGTTCGTAATTATGCTCTTTGGGGTTTTTGCCTACAGCGCAAATGCCAACCATTCGTGGGGTAGCTACCACTGGGCGCGCACAGCCAATCCGCTTGCCTTAAAACTCGGGGACAATATGTCTTCCGCGTGGGATGCTTATCTCGCTGTCGCGTCCGGCGACTGGACTGTATCATCGGTTTTAGATACAACAGTTGTGGCGGGGCTGGCTAACCCAAAAAATTGCAAGCCAACTGCCGGGAGAGTTGAAGTTTGTAATGGCAAATACGGAAGAAATGGATGGCTCGGCATAGCCCAGATATGGGCGAGCGGTTCGCATATTACGCAGGGAGTGACCAAAATGAACGATACCTACTTCAACACGGCCAAGTACAACACTCCGGCCTGGAAACAGTTCGTCGTTTGCCAGGAAGTCGGCCATATTTTTGGCCTTGATCATCAGGATGAAAATTTCAGCAATGCGAACTTGGGCACTTGCATGGATTACACCAACAATCCGGGCACCAACCAGCACCCGAACGCGCACGATTATGAACAGCTTGAAACTATCTACGCGCACTTGGATGCGACGAATACATCTTCAAGCAAAATTGCCAACGCGAATGCCCGGGTAGATTTAGATAATCCGTCAGAGTGGGGGCAGTCCATCCGCGAATCTTCCGACAAAAAGACCTCGGTCTTTGAACGGGATTTGGGAGGAGGAAATAAAGTTTTCACTTTCGTCATCTGGGCAGAGTAAAGCGAAAAATTAAAAAGTTCACCAAAAACCGCCTTCGCAAGGGCGGTTTTTGGTTGGTTTGACAAGATTTTATTGAATTATCATAAAAAGAATAAGACGAAAGATACCTTACCCTGATACGTCACTCCATATATGTTCCGTATGGCGATTACGGGGCTTGTTATTGTCAGAATAAATTATTAGTTAATTAAAAACATTATGAAAAAAATAACATTGTTTGGAAGTGCGTTTATCGCTCTAGCTTTGCTAGTTTCCTCTTTTGCATTGCCGGCCCAAGCGGTTGCTCCGGCCTGGGATGCGACAGGGAGCTATGTCATTAATATGGAATATTGGGGCACCGATTATGCCCATGATATGTCTTTGACGCAGGACAGTTTGGGCAATCTTACCGGTAGCGGAGGATACCCAGCCGGCGGAGCCCATACTTACACATGGGTGCTTACATCCGGTTCGGTATCGGGGAACTCAATTGATTTCCTGGCCGACTATACGGCCTCAGCTGATGCGGTAGTTCCGCAAACGACCTTGCACCTCGTAGGCACGATTGCCTCCGACGGCACGATTAGCGGAACTTGGAGTGACAATTATCAAGGAGGATCCAGGTCCGGGGCGGTTTCCACAGTAAGTGGAGTTACGGTGGCGCTTAGAACCATTACTGCCTCTGCCGGAGCCAACGGTTCTATTTCTCCTTTCGGTTTGGTTGTTGTCAATGACGGCAATAACCAGGCGTTCACAATCACTGCCGACAGCGGCTATCATATTGATGATTTTCTAGTCGACGGCTCTTCCGTAGGGGCGCTTGGCACTTATGTCTTCACGAATGTCTCAGCCAATCACACCATCTCGGTTTCCTTCGAGCTCGACCCGGTTTCTTTGGAGAGTCCTCTAGTTAAAGCCGAATGTAAAGATGGCGGGTGGATGAACTTCACAAACCCGAGCTTCAGGAATCAAGGTCAATGCATAGCTTATGTTAACCATCGCGACGATCGTGGTGAAGATGATGATCTTGAAGTTGAGGGAAGCGTTAGCGTCAGTGTTGACGATGATGACGAAGAAGAAGACGACGACGAAGACGATGAGGAAGAAGATTCGGACGAGCACCGGAGCTTTTCCAATCGGATTCGTGAAATCTTGGACGGTGACGACGATGAAGAAGATGATGAGTAGTAGGGAGTAAAAAACTTTACACCTAGCAAAAACCGCCCTTCGGGGCGGTTTTTGTGTTGCAAAATAGACATTTTTGGTATCCACAGAATATCCACAAATATTTTGACAAACCAGAATAAATTATGTTAGAATTTCGGTCTATTTAGGGTTGTTTTAACCTCACTAATATTATTAAAAAACGTTTGATTTGTTAAGTTTATTTATTGAAAATTAATTATGAAAAAAATATTTAAATTTTTATCTCCACTAGTCGTGTTAGCGCTTTTTGTTACACTAGTTCCAATTATCGCTGGAGCAGTTCAACCTCCTTCTACACCTCCGTCGATTGTTGTTAATACGATTAATGGACAAAATGCCCCATTTACTTTCTCTTGTCCTGCTAATCCACTTTTTAGTCCTGTTACCCTTTCTGGGAATGGAGCTGGAAGTGCACCTCCTGGAAATATAGATCAGTATGGTGTTTCTATAGATTGGGGAGACGGAAGCCCCCTCACGGTAGCTACTTCTGTTTTTACTCCTTCATCTGGTCAGGGTAATTTTACTTTTACTTTTAATGCTGGTCCACACCCATATGTAGCTGGGTCTACAAATCCAATAACCGCAAAATTATTCCATCAGGGTCCTACTGGCAATGATAATCAAATTGATGATACCTTTACTGTTCCAGTTTGTGTGGTGCCAGAACCTCCAGCAACTCTTACTGTGATAAAACATGTAATCAATGATGATATTGAGACAACTCTTGCCTCTGGCTTTAATCTGCATGTTTTAATTGGTACAATTGAAATAAATAATAGTCCGGCTGCCGGATCTGAAACAGGTGTTGTTTATACTATCGCCGCTGGCACATATACCATAAGTGAAGATCCAAATTCTTCTTATTCTGCAACATTTTCTGCAAGCTGTCCAAATGGCGCCATTACTCTTGCTTCAAACGAAAGCAAAACTTGCACTATTACAAACGATGATATTGCGCCCTTACCAAATCCAACCCTTACTCTTGTCAAAACAGTTATTATTGATAATGGCGGAACAGCTGTTGATGCCGATTGGACACTTTCTGCTTCTGGTCCTACACCAATTTCTGGTGTTGAAGGAGATGTTGCAATCACAAGTGCAACGGTAAGTGCTGGAACTTATAATTTATCTGAATCAGGCCCAGCTGGATATAGTGCTAGTGATTGGGTCTGTGTTGGCGGTACACAAGATGATGCCGATACGGTCACTCTAGATCTAGGAGAATCTGCTACTTGTACAATTACCAACGATGACCAGCAAGCATATATTTTTGTAAATAAAATAGTTATAAACGACAATGGCGGAAATGCGGAACCAAATGATTTTCTTTTGACAGTTGGCGGTAATCCGGTTTCGGACGAAGTCGCCTATGTAGTCAATCCGGGCACTTATACTGTAGGAGAAACAAATCTTCCCGGCTACACGGCGGGAACCTGGGGCGGGAGTTGTGATTCACAGGGCAGTGTTACGGTAGCTCTCGGAGAAATAAAAACTTGTACTATCACCAACAGCGACAATGCGCCCTCTCTTACCTTAGTAAAAGAAGTTACGAACGACAACGGTGGGGAAGCGACAGCCGATCAATGGATACTTTCCGCTAATGGAGCTGGCCTGGAACCTACTAATCTTTCTGGCGCGGGAGGAGCTTCCAGTGATGGAAGTTTCAAGGCCGACACTTATACGCTTTCTGAATCAATCGGTCCTTCGGGCTATACTGCTGGCAGTTGGTCTTGCACGGGCGATGTCCAAAATTCGGGCGACCAGATAACTCTCGGACTTGGTCAGAGCGCAACTTGCACTATCACTAACAACGACCAGCAGGCTACGCTTACTGTTGTAAAAGAAGTAAATAATGATGATGGGGGCACGCTCGGCTCTTCCGATTTTCCGTTGTTCGTGAATGACACTGAAGTTACTTCCGGAGCCTTAAACAGTTTTAACGCTGGTTCCTATACAGTTAGTGAGACAAATCAAGACGGATACGTTGGTACCATCAATGGCGATTGTGCAGCCGATGGCTCCATAACTCTTTCTCCCGGACAAGACGCTACCTGTACGATAGTAAATGACGATGTGGCTCCCGGGCTCACGGTTATTAAACAAGTAACAACAGACAACGGCGGGACGGCGGTTGTGGGCAACTTTACTCTTCACGTGACAAATAGTGAGCAAGCAGTTACTGATGTTACCAGCGGTAGCGCAAACACGTTTTCCGCAGGTGTTTACACGATCTCGGAAAGCGGGGGTCCTTCAGGATACGCGGCGACCTTTTCGGGCGATTGCGACTCAAACGGGCAGATTACCTTAGAAGTTGGAGATGCAACGCAGGTTTGCACCATAACCAATGACGATGTTGCGCCGACAGTTACCATAAACAAGATTGTTACCAATGATGATGGCGGGACAGCCGGAGTGGATGATTTCGGTCTTTCGGTTGGCGGTACGCCTGTTACTTCCGGCCAGTCGCTTTCGGTTCAGGCCAATGTGCCGATTGAGCTTGTTGAACTTAGTCTTACGGGTTATTCCTTTGTTTCCATTACTGGCGATGAGGGATGTCCATCACAATCTGGCGGTACCGTGACGCTGTCCGAAGGGGAGAGCATTACTTGCACCTTTACGAACGATGACCAGCCGGGAACGCTTATTGTTGAAAAAGTTGTGGTGGGCGGAGAAGCTCAAGCTTCCGACTTTTTGTTCCAGGTAAACGGCGGGGAAGAAACACCATTTAATGAAAGTGGCGAAAAACAAGTTACAGTGGATGCCGGAACTTATTCGGTCATCGAAGTAACGGATCCGAATTATACAGCCGCTTATGATAATTGTTCTGAAGTAGAAATTGCGAATGGCGGCGAAGCGACATGTACGATTACCAATACTTTTGTCCCGACCCCAGTTCTGGGCTGTACTGATCCGGAAGCGACAAACTACAATCCAGATGCCACTCAAGACGACGAATCGTGTACTTATCCTCCGCCGCCTATTACTTATCAATGTTCTGACGATGCCGATAACGACGAAGACGGGGTAACGGATGCCAGCGATCCTGGCTGTCACACCGACGGGGACGCGAATAATCCCGATTCGTATAACGAAGAAGATAATGATGAAACAGACCCCACTCCGCAGGATAATGGCGGGGGAGGTGGTGGAAGCAGTTCCGGAAGCAGACCGCGAGGTCAGGTTCTCGGTACTTCAACCGGACAAGTCCTCGGTGCGGAGACTACTTGCGGAATTTACCTGGATAAATATCTGCAGAAGGGCAGGAAGAATGATTCAGCCGCGGTTCTCAAGGTTCAACAATTTCTAAATGATTATTTGAAAGCAGGACTTGCGCTAGACGGCATCTTCGGACCGAAGACTGACAACTTTGTCCGCCAATTCCAAGCTGGTCACAAAGTCAATGTTCTTGATCCTTGGAAGCTCAAAGGCCCGACCGGAATCGTTTACCTGACGACCACGACTGAAATCAACAATATCATGTGTCCAACGCTTCTTCTGCCTATACCGACAAACCTGATTATGCCTCGATTCAATCCCGCTTTTCCTCCGAAGCTTTAGAATTTTGAGTTAAAACAAAAAAGCGTTATAATCTACATGTCTATTAGGATAGATATAGTATTTGACGTCGTGCAAGAATTAATGTATAATTAAGTTATGAAA
>LCGX01000021.1 GCA_001000035.1 Candidatus Nomurabacteria bacterium GW2011_GWF2_43_8 | reverse complement strand
ATTGGAAGAAGCGGTAGAACTCCCGTAACCCCTATTTTGGAAATTAATAAATCATGAATACACGAGGTGAATGCACGAGGGGAGTCCTCGTGCATTCGGTTTGTGTGTTATTCCAGGAGCAATTTTTCTTTTGGTCATTCCAAAGGCTATTTATGTTAGCATTCCTAATCTTTCTCTAAAACAATTCTGACACTTTCAACTTGCCCTTCCTGTACATCAACCTTCTGCGGAGGTGGAATTTTATAGCCCGAAGGGAAACGGCTAGTGTTGAAATAAACATAATAGCTCCCCGGATTGAGTTCAAAATTTGCCACCCCGTTGACGTTGGCTTCCTTGGTTCCCCAGTCCTCCGGCGGTCCCGGCTGGACTGCTACGTCAATTTCAATTCCCACCATCGGCTGGTTGCTGGAATTTTCGACAGTTACTTCCAATATTCCCTTGCCACTTGGGATGCTAGCAGTTTTGCCCCTTTGTTGTTCTGGCTGCCGGCATCGGTTGCCGCCTGAAAAATTTTGCAGAGGCACAAAATTTCCCAACAAATATCCCACCACCAAAGAGATAACGGCGATGATGATTAGTTTTTTAGTCATAAAAATAAATTCTCATAAAACATTACTGTTAATTAATTATAAGTATACTGCCGATTGATATTTTGAACAACCATAAATTTCGAGATTTACTATAGTGGTGCGGGGGCTATACTCCCCAAGGGACTTGTTTAATTGGATTTTATAATATAGAATCCGAACATATTCAAAGTTTTTAGGGTCTTATTATTAGGACTTAATTTTAAAAACAGACATGAAAAAACATATTTTACTTTCTTTTGTTCCGGTTCTTTTATTTGGCTTATTTTTTTCCGCTTTGTCAACTGAAGCGGCTCCAAAGCCGAGAACTTTAGTTAAAGACGATTTTAATGACTATCGAAATGGCGATGTCATAGGCCAGGATCGATGGTTCAATTGGCTGAACGGTAATACTTATGTCGTTCAAGATAACCTGGTGAGGGAAGGGAAAAAAGCTCTTTACGGCAACAATGCCGGTTCGGAAAGCATAATTACCAAGATGATTAATATCCCTTTGGCTGATGGTAGACAGTCTTTTTATGTCCGGGCCAAAGGCAGAGCAAGTTGGGGGAATTATGGCTCGGGTGAGAATGTGCGGATGGGTATTTTCCAGCAACGCTGGGGTTCTCCTTCCGAGATTATTCTGGCTTTTATGAAAGACGGCCATGTGGCATATTTTGACCCGACCAGTGAAGAGTTCGTCAACTTCGACACTTATGACGATAACTCTTGGACACTGGCAGAAATAGAATGGCGCTCGGCAGATAAAACAGCCAGATATAGGATAGACAGAGGAGCCTGGACAAACTGGATGCCGTTTGCCGGCGGTCTTTCTTTTAACAGTTTTGATACAGTCGGGTTTGCCACATCTTATTTAGGCACCGGGGGAGTTTATATAGATACGCTTCGCTAAGGTTCATTTATCTATGGGAAAAAATCAGCTTATCGGGAGGGGATTTCTGGACGCCCTTGGGGTCGCGGTCTATGTCACGGTGGTGGCGTGGTTTATCAATAATTTATCCGTTTGGTTCGGACAAAAACCCGATAGCTGGCTCGCTCCCGCCTTGATGCTTCTCATCTTCATCATTTCCGCGTGCGTGACCGGCTCGCTCGTGCTCCTCAAGCCCGTTTTGCTTTATATTGAAGGGGATAAGAAAGGAGCAGCGTCCTTATTTGCTTACACCGTCGTTTTTTTAGCACTCCTAGCGCTCCTTATCGGGCTCCTGATAGGTGGGATATTCTAA
Source organism: Candidatus Nomurabacteria bacterium GW2011_GWF2_43_8 (assembly GCA_001000035.1). Classification (GTDB taxonomy): domain Bacteria; phylum Patescibacteriota; class Minisyncoccia; order Phycocordibacterales; family UBA9973; genus UBA9973. The sequence goes on along the minus strand of LCGX01000021.1, from coordinate 6,788 downwards.
ATTTAATGCGAATTAATGTGACGTGCTTCCTTCGCTTTGGAAAATAAGCAGCAATTCCTGTGCCTTTGCTTTTTCTTTGTCATATTTAGTCATATTTTGGACAGATTGCAGACATTCGGTGATATTGCTTGAGATTTTTTCCCAGATTTGAGGATGTTGTGAAAAATCAGGATTATTCAAAAATGACTCCACATCTTTAGGATTTAATCCCACTACCACCTTGGGAATAGGGACATCTCCATTTTTCATTTCTTCCAGCCGGACAAACGGCTTTTCCGTCAGCTGTTTTACTTTTTCCATTTGAAAACTTTGATTTTGGGCAGTAGTAATTTGTATGCACATTGCCGGCTTTCCACCCATATAATAAACTACTGCATCTACCTGTTTTCCTCCTTCATGCTTAACTCCAGAATCCTCAAATTTTGTAGCGGGCCGAACCGTCATGCCCTTATCCCTTAATTTTTCGTTCATACAGTCAATGACAATCCCCTCCGCCGACTTTCCCAGCCCCTCAATTGTTTTTTGGGGAGGTAATCTTTGGGCATCAATATTCCTGATGTATCTGCTTTCCGGACTGCTGGACATATATGGTAATTATACATTAAAAATAAAAACTGGAAAGCGATTAAATATTTTTTGTGCTATAATTTGCTCTTAGCAATGAAAAAATATTTTCTCATATTGCCGGTTCTTTTTATTCTCTCGGTCTTATCCGTCGTTTTCTACTACCGATTCGATCCCGCGCTCCTCACCAAGCTTTCTTTTTATGTGAACTTGGCCAACCCTTATATGCGCATTGTGAGGGTGCAGGAGGGCTTGCGCAAGGAGGAGGTGGCGGAAGTGATGGTCGGCAAGCTCGACTGGGACGAGAAAGACAAGAAGGATTTCATTAGCAACGCCAAGGTGGAAGGGCATTATTTTCCCAAAACTTATCTGATTTATAAGGATGAAGAACCGTCTACAGTCGTGGCGACCATGACCAAAGAATTTTCCAAACAGCTGAGCAAGGTCAAGAAGCCCAAATCGAAGCAGATAGTGAACGAAGACACCGCCATAAAAATCGCTTCAATTATCCAACGGGAAGCGGACGGGAAAAATGATATGGCTCTGATATCGGGAATTATCTGGAACAGGATTTTCAGCGGGATGAAACTGCAGATTGACGCGACCCTGCAGTACGCCAAAGGGAGCGAAGAAGAGGGTTGGTGGGAAGAGGTCATTCCCGCGGATAAAAAAATAAAATCTTCCTACAACACATATCTACACGAAGGCCTTCCGCCCGGAGCTATCGCCAGTCCCGGGTTCAACGCGATTTACGCGGCTTACAACCCCCAGAAGACAGATTGCCTCTTTTATTTGCACGACAAAAAGAGAAAAATCCACTGCACCAAGACCTATGAAGAACACAGGAAAAATATTGAAATTTACCTGAAATAGCAGGAGATTATCTCTGTTTTTCTTCTAGGACTTCCAGAATTTTATCCAGTTTTTCATTTTCAATCGACTCTAGACGCTGCATAAGAATCTCGATATCTTTTTTCGCTTCCAAATTCGTTTCGTAATCCGCTTCGGCGCGGAGCTTGGAGTGCCTTCTTTGCAGGTTCTGGCCGACCATAATAACGGAGATGAGCACGAGCTGCAGGAATGTCTGCGTTGCCCAAGTGGCCGTAGAAGCCATGCCTTCTTCTAGGGCCCGTGGCAAACTTAGGAAAGCCAGAATCGCGAAAGCAATCGCGCACCACATCGTGCTGACTTTTTTAGTTATGTAGACAGCAATCTTGTCGAGCGTCGTGAAGCTTTGCTTGTGTTCCTTGTTTACATTTCTGGGTGTGGTTGTTTGGGTCATTTTGATACCCAAATTATACCCCCACACCTATTTTATTCAAAATAGGTGTGGGGGTTAGAGCATAAAAAACAAAAATCCGCCGAGAGGCGGATTTTTGGGGGAAGTTAGACTTTATTTAGCGGGTAACTGTATATATGCTTGCGTCAGACAATGTTGCTGAGAGTTGAATCTGGCCCGTTGTTAGTTTCTGAACTTTATAGTTGGTAGTTGTAGCATCACCAGTTGTTGGATCGAACGGAATAGGAGTTAAGTAACTTCCCAAACAAGCAGCAAGGTTTGCGCCACCTGCGACTGTGCCAATGTCCTTTGCGGCAGCTGGTGCAACCGGAATTGCTGCACACGAAGAAATTCCCTTGTTATCTACAATGTCTTGCCCGATAGCATTAGCTATTTGGTTTAAATTTGACTGACGTTGTGCGTCGTTTGCATCAGCAAATCTTTTTGCGGGATTGATTGCAACAAGAACTATCGCAGCCAAGATCGCAATAATACCGATCACGACCAAGATTTCTATGAGCGTAAACCCTCGATTCTTTAAATTTTTCTTCATATTTTACTTGTTAAAATTAGTTAATAATGTTTCGACTTGTTTATAATATGCTCGTTAGCTTACTACGCGATAGGGGATTTGTAAAGGGTGAATGTTAATAAAATGTTTATATTTTTTCTTCCCAAGAAATAACTAATAAATCTGATTTATTTACCTGAACTTGAAATTTTGTCGTAGCGTCCCGAAAAATCGCCTTTGTGTCGATTACTATCGGATCAGCAGTCGGGAATATGGTTTCTATATTACAGGTGTCGCTTCCAGAAACAGTAATAGTTTCTGATCCCGCGTAGTTTGGGTCATTGGCAAGTTTCAAAAGCGCCGTGTCCACGCAGGCCTCCGCTAGGGCGGAGCTTCTCTCTTTGAGCTCGGAATCCAAAATATCAAACCGGCCGTAGAATCCGGTCAAGCTTAGATTGGCGGCAATCAAAAGTAAAATCACAGAAATGATGATGGCTGCCATCAGGGCCATAAAGCCATTATTGGTTTTTATTTTTTGGTATATCATTTGCGGAAGTATTTGGTAATGGTGAAAGTTACTCCGTCTATGACAGCCGTGGCGGTAATTCCGGCCGGTTCGGTTCCCAATGGTGCTAGATAATCAAATTGCAGGCTGTCTACCGAAACATTGTCCGTCGTTATAAAATCATCCCCCCCATCTTCTTCCATCCTGATTTTTGTCCCGTCCAACGTGACACTTATTGCATTGCCGTCGTATTTTTCCACATTAAGATTGTCGATGGATGGATCTGTTGTATCAGGGGTGGTTCCTAGGGATGGATCAACGCCAGTCAGCGCCCAGTTGATCTTTCTTAGAACAAAATTTCCTTCTTCTTGAGTGGTGTTTTTTGCGCTCAAGTCGCGGGAGCCGTCGATCAGCTGGTAGGCCGTTATCAAAGCCGTTCCCATCAGAAGAGAAAAAAGCGCGATGTAAATTATGACTTCTATTAATGTAAAACCTTTAGAATGATTTATGGGCATGATGTCGCGTCATTATAAATTATCCTAAAAGGTGTATAGCTTCTAAATGAAGCCATTATGTAATTTTCAATAAAAACCAAGCCGTTAAGCTCTAAAGGGAACCCCGACGGGCATACAGTATCTACTCTTTCAGGTACCTCAGGATCTCCAATATTCCAAACCTGGAATGTATCTTGAGCGCCAGCGCCCTGAAGTCCAATAAACGCATATTGTCCCTGCACAAATATATCACCTACTTCTGTAGTGCTTCCATCAAGTGAATTTGCACTTAACTCCGGGTCGAGGTCGTTAATGTCAAAGATATAAAAATCATCTCCGGAAGCACCGCTCTCTGTGCCGAAATAAAGAGTATCTCCTAGAACAAAGACGGCCGTACCTGGTTTGTTTATGCCCGTGGAGAAACTATTGACCACGCTCTCAGTAGGCAAGTCCACAACCTGAAGAGGCGTATATGGAGAACTTCCCTGACCAGTTGCCAGATATGCAGTGTCTCCCTTTACAAAAATATCATTTACATTGCGGTCAATATCTATACTCGTTTCCCATCGAGGCCAAGGGAGTGAACTAGGGTTTGAGACATCAAAAACGTGGAATTCATGGTTAAAACCAGGATCACCGAAGGCGAGATATTCTGTTCCAATATATATTTTTTCATTGTAATAAAAAATACTTAAAGGGGGGGCACTTTCGCCCGGGGTCACATTCGGTATAGTTGTTGAGGCTGTTGGAATAAGGGTTGGGGAAGTGGGAACACTAATGTCTACAACTTGTAGTTGGCCGGCATCATCATGATCAGTAACAACAAATGCGTAATAGTTGCCATCAATTTTTGCAGTGGCAATGCCTTCAAGGCCGTCTTCAACTTTAATGGAATAAATATCAGATGCGTCGATAACCTCAGGAGAAGTAGTCGTGTCGATTACGTAAAAATTGTCTTGAACTGGGTTGGAAGCATCAGTAGTTAAAAATGCGTATCGTATACCGTTAATGTACGCTACAGCAACACCCGTACCCTGACCATCAATAACGCTAGGTGATATATCACCATAAGGTTCGGGTTCATCCCAGTCCCCAGGCGAGATCGGGTCGCAATAGCTGAGTAGGGCAACCGTATCCAAATTTGTGACTATAGTAGAAAAGACAATCTCAAGTGGCCGAAAAGGGTTACCCCAAGTCACTTCGCTTGTTAATTTTTTAGCGCATTCTGAAATGGTCAATACATCTAAACTCGAAGGAAAAAAATCAGCAGGATTTGCCACAATCTCTGTTATATTAAAATCTTCTTTTGCTTCCGCACGCGCATCTTCAAGCATTTTTTGCGCTTTCATAATTGCTTCATTATTGGTCTCATTATCAATCGCAACAGACTGATTGCCAAAAACTACCATAATGACGGCGCCGATGCACAAGATGAGTATGACAAAAGCGATGAGCACCTCAATCGTGGCGAAACCTTTTTTATTTTTACCAATTGATCGCACCTGTTTCATATATTTCTATTTCTTCCGTTTTTACTCCATCACTGATGGTGATAGTCTCACCGGCCGTATTCCCAGTAAGCTGTTCAAAAACTATTTCAGCGGGGAAAATAGTGTCATCATTCTCGGATATATTTATATTCGCGGGTATAAGCTCACTGCCGGTGGCGGTGCATGTATTTCCCTGAAAAATAATATAACTGTCTTCATCCTCGTCGTAGCATACCCCATGAGTTGTTTCAAACATATTTGCCATCGCCCGGCTGCGGGCTCGTCCCAAAGCCGACACTATTTTCGATTCTTCGGCTCGAAAAGTGTCGGAGGTGAAGGAATTGAAATCCACTGTCATTCCAAAAGCTATAATAATGGTTAAAATAGCTATGACGACAGTTATTTCAATCAATGTAAGTCCACTTTGACGGTTCATAGTTTTATTTTACATTCAAGTGTTGTGTAATTCCATAAATAGGGGTAATTATTGAAATAGCGATAAAGCCGACCAATATTCCCATAATAATCATCAGCACGGGCTCCACCATATTGGACAGGTTCTTGGTAAAATCGTTTATCTCCGCTTCGTACATTTCCGAAAGATAGATAAGCGAGTTGGATAAATTTCCGCTGTGTTCTCCGACCGAAACTATTTGCGTGACGATGTCCGGGAAGAGATCTTTACGCTTACTCAAATGAGTTGATATTTTTGATCCTCGGTTAACTACCGCGGAGAGCGCCTTGAACTCTTTTCGGTAAACCAAGTTCGGAGTGATTTTCACTGAAATGGGTAAGGCCTCGCCCATGGTGATGCCGCCCCGGAGCAGGAGCCCCATCGTGCGGGTAAAATTCGCCATATTATAATCCTGGATTATTTTCCCGATGATTGGAACCTTCAGCAGAAATTTATGAAAATAGAAATGGATAGTTTCCGACTTTTTCAAAGTAATCAAAAAAGCTATCAAGAGAATAATAAAAGATGACAGGGTCAAAAGGCCCCAATGACTGATGAAGTTGCTGATGGCGATGACAATCCGTGTGGAGAGAGGTAGGTCGTATTTGAGCGAGGCGAAGATTGGTAGAATTTTAGGGAAAAGATAAACCATCAGGAAGGTTACAATTCCCAAAGTGGCGATGGTGACAATGATGGGGTAGATAGCCGCGCCGACTATTTTCTTGCGCAGGGCCTGCCTTTTTTTGAGCTCATCAGCGACGTATTCCAGATTTTCCGACAAGACGCCGGTCTCTTCGCCGAAGCCGATAATATTAATGGTGAACTCTCCGAACACATTTTTGAATTTACCTAAACTGGTTGAAAGATTTTGCCCGTTGGAAATATTCGCGATAACCGTGTCCAAAATCGAGGCGTATCCTTTTTTCTGGGTTTGCTCCCGAATCATCATCAAGGATTCTCGCATTGGAATGCCGGCTTTGATGAGAAAAGATAATCTTTTTACAAAAAAAGTTTGGTCTTTAATGGACAGACGCGTGAAAGATATTTCTTTTATTGAATCCCAAAAAGGCTTCTTTTTTATTTGTATTTTTGTTATGAGTTTATTCATCCCATTAGAAATTTTAATTAATTATTTTCTTATTTTATTTTTATGTTTGCTGAATTTCTAACGGGACTATTCGTGTATAACGCGCAAAACTTCTTCAATCGTAGTCAGACCATTTTTTACTTTTTGAAAGCCATCTTCGAACATCGTCGTCATGCCGTTTTTTACGGCGATTTTTTTGATCTCATTGGCGGAAGCCCGGCGCAGAATGGCTTCCTTTATTTCATTGTCAGCCACCAGAACTTCATTGATGCAAATCCGGCCCCGATAACCGCTCCCGCCGCATTCTTCGCAGCCTTTTCCTTTGTAGACGAAATCGTTATTGGCGAGAAGAGAGGCATAAGGAGTTTGTGCTAGTGCCTCTTTCATCCCATGGGTCATTGGTT
>LCGX01000020.1 GCA_001000035.1 Candidatus Nomurabacteria bacterium GW2011_GWF2_43_8 | reverse complement strand
GGAGACAGAAAAACTGCCTCCTTTTTTAAAAAGCTTGCGGATGTTAATTTGGCTGTATTTCTTATTTGCCATATAGATGTAGCCATTTAAATGGCTACTTTCATCGTAGCATCATCAGACCGCCTTCGCCAGGAGGACAATGACCAAAATGCCGAGCGAATTAAGCCCAAGCGAAAGCAAAAGAAATTGCCAATTCTTCAGTTTTGAAATTCCCAGCAAGCTTATGCCTAATTCATCCGGCAGAGGAGAAGCGATAATTACGGCTCCGAGCACGGGGGCCAGCCAGGCGAAATAAGGCGTAGAAAAAATCTTGGACAAGTGCGAGCCGGCAATTTTTTCAAACGCCGGCCGGAGTTCTTCAAAAACTTTGTCTTTCAAAAAGCGGAAAATCAGGTAGTCCCCGCACATCGCCCCCACGCCGGCAAAAATGACAACCGCAAAGGGGTCAAATTCTTTGGCAAAATAAAACAAAACGACGCCAGCCGGCGCAATGGTGAAAGTAGAGACGAAAAACATCCCTGCCAAAAATATTCCAAAAACACCCAAGCCACTTAGACCGTGAACGGCGTCTTTCACGGCTGGTACGTCAATAAGATAAACCAAGAAGGCTACGCTCAATATCAGAAGAAGCGTATTTTTGAATTTCCAAAATTTGTATTTTCTAAATAAAATCATTGTTAAATCACAGCATTAAACAAGTATCCCATAAAGATAATCCCCGCCCCTACGATTGCCGCAAAAATTAAAATCAACTTAACTTTCATCACTCTCTTCAAAATCATAAATTCGGGGAAGGACAGAGCGGTGACGGACATCATAAATGCGAGCGTCGTGCCCATAGCCACTCCCTTTTCGGCCAAGGCAGAAACGAGCGGAATTATCCCCGTGGCGTTGGCATAGAGCGGAATACCGACCAGAACGGCCATCGGCACGGCATACCATTTGTCGCTTCCCGCGTATTGCGCCAAAAAATCGGCGGGAACGTAGCCATGTATCCAGGCGCCGATGCCGATGCCTATAAGGACATACAGCCAAACTTTTCTTAGAATATTCAGAGTGTAATTTTTCGCGTAAATAAACCTTTCCCGGCGCGTCATTTTTGGCAACTCGGCATTCCTGTTCGCGATATTCTGATAGACGAACGGCTCGAGCAGGCTTTCCGCTTTCATCTTCCCGATGATTATGCCGGAGAAAACGGAAATAATCAGCCCGCTCGTCACGTAAATCAGAGCGATTTTCCAGCCGAACATCCCCAAAAGCAGAACCAGCGCTACTTCGTTAATCATCGGCGAGGCCACTAGAAAAGAAAAAGTCACCCCGAGCGGCACACCTGCCTGGATGACGGGATGGCTGAGCATGAGCAAAACGGTGTAATGATGCCGAGCAAAGAAGCGAGAATGTTGCCGCTGTACCTGTTTTTGTGGGAGAGAATGGCCCTGATTTTTCCCGGTGGCAGATAGGAGCGGACGATGGAAACGACAAAAATAATGACCGAGAGGAGAATGAAAATCTTTACAATGTCGTAAATGAAAAAATTGACCGCCTCGGCGGAAAGCGTTCCGGGCAGAAGGGCAAAAACGGAATAGGTCAGCCAATCGGCCAACAATTTTACGGGGTAAAAAATATTCATATTTATTTTCCTTATTATACACCTAACTTCTTACTAGAAGGCGGGAAGCATCCGCATCAAGAAAGCCATATCAAAACTGAAAGGCGGAATGCGCCGGCCCTGCTGCTGGTCCGGTTGTCCGCATCGGTAAAAAAGGGAGTGGAAAAAGCTATTTTATCCTGCTCTGAACTTAGGACAATGTTCGGAGGGCTATTCAAGAGGAAAAATCATGGGTTGGCTGACTATATTTACTTTGCGTGTCAACAAATAAATCCCTGCCATCGCTAAAGGAGCGGCTATTAATTGGACAGCTGAGGGAATATTTTTGAGTATAAAAAAGGCAAATATAAGAGTAAAAATAGGCGAGAAACCGGATATAGAAATCGCTTTAGTGACACTAATGCGAAAAATTCCTTCAATCCAAAGTATTTTTGATAAACCGAACAAGACCAAACCATTTATTAATAAAAAAATCCAAGTACTGCCTGACGGAATTACGACCTGTTCCCCTAAGATATATGCGAGTAAAAATAGAAACGGCGTTGCAATTAAAGTTCTATAAAACAATATCTGGTCACTGGTAACCACTGCCCTTAAATTTTTCTGGAGCAAATTACCTAGGGGTACAATAAACACAGCTAGAAGAATTAGCAGATCGCCTGTTTGGAATGAGCTAATGTTTGGGGATAAAATAATTACGGCGCTCAGAAACATTAACACAACGCCTATTATGTGTTTTGAATCAATATATTCTTTTCTCCACACATTGAAAAACAGATAAGAGAACAATATTTCCATAGTAGCAACAATAGCCGCATTGCCTGCGGTCGTGTACTTTAGACCAATGAAAAAAAGCGCGTAGAACAAAATTCCATTTATAAAAGTAACTCCTAAGACAGACAATAATACGTCTTTTCTAAAAATACTTTCCCAAGAATTTCTCGCTAAAGAAATAATAAAAAAGAACAAGATTGAGATAAGCGTGGTCCATGCCAATGAAGTAACGGGTTCAAGACCAGAATAAGAAAGGATGGTTAATATCGGGAAAAAAGACCAAATTAAGGATCCTAACATAACAGAACTTTCACCAAGTTTTTCTGGGGATAATTTTCCCATGCGAAATAGTATATCATACAAGATAGTTAAAAATTTGGCTCCACTGGATAGAGGATATTAGAACCTGTTTTAAGTTTGTTTAATTAGTATAGTGCGTGTTAAAATTACCTTAATATGAAACAAATAAAAAAGATGCTGTTTGATCATGGTTTTACCTTGATTGAACTTTTGGTTGTTGTGGCAATTATTAGTATTTTGGCTTCAGTTGTTTTGGCATCATTGAACACTGCTCGTGAGAAAGCGCGTGATGTTCAGCGAGTAGCAAATGTAAACCAAATTGCAAATGCTATTGCACTTTATCAGGACGATAGCGGAGGAGTACCACCTGGTGAAGATGGTGTTGAGTATGTAAATGGTAACCCAAATTGGATTCCTGGACTTGCGCCCAAATATATATCTTCTGTTCCGTCAGATCCTATTGATGTTGGAGAACATAAATTTCACTACTCCCGCAAGGGCAATGATTATGAAGTCATTACTTTTCTCGAACAAAATGGAAATGATGCATCTTGTGGCGATGGCGGATCTTCGTGCCAATACTATGAAAAAGCATCTGGTGAGTTTTTAGTTCTCGTTAATCCTGGCGCAAGCGGGTGGCGCTTCGCATCTTCTACTGAAGTTGTTACTCTTCCTCCACCAACGGATGACACCACACCTCCTCCACCGTCAACCCCCCAGACAACACTAATCGCCCCTGCCGGATTTTCGATGTCTTCGAAGCTTCCCGGCACCAATTTATATTCGGGCTATTTATCGTTTTCTTGGACACCACGAAATGATGTCGCAGGATATAGAATATATTTGACGAACACTGCTACAAATGTAACAACTACTCTTAATTTCTCCCCAGCAAACCAAAGCGGTGTAGGTAATTTTGGGTATGATCAGGGAATCCAATATTCTGCCTATATTGTTTCAGTCGACGCCGCCGGAAATATTTCGGCTCCGTCTGCTACACTTTATGCAACAACTTTGAAATTAACTAGCCCAACAAACTTTACTGCTTCAGCTACAAGCCCCACCTCTGTCTCATTGACGTGGACTGCTTCAGAGGGAATTATCTATAAATATATGATCACAAGATATACCGGCAGTGTGGGTAATGCCCAGAAAATTGTAGAAGTTCTTGCTCCAGCGACCTCATATGTTGATACTACCGTTGAACCAGGCACAACGTATATTTATTGGATTAAAGCTATGAGTTTAGAAAATTACGCTGGTTTCAACATCGGTACCTCGGTAACAACACCAACATCTTAATATCTATAAAAGAAAACAAAAAAAGTTTTAACCCTAACAGGGGTCTCAAAAATAACCATTATAAAATATGGCTAAAAATTTGGCTCCGAACTTGGGAAAGTCTACACTGAACTTGTCGAAGTAATATTCGAAGGGCAATACTAAAAAACAAACATGATATAATCTAGGGATGTCGAAAGAATTCAAGAAACTCAAGCAATTAGAGGAACTTATGGTAGATATAATGAAAGTAAACAGGAATCATTATATCCCCCAGACAAACAGACGCGAAAATGTGGTTGAGCATAGTTTCTCTCTTGCCATGTTCTGTTGGAGAATTTTTAATATAATACGACCACCACTAGATATTGAAAAAATATTAAAATATGCCCTGGTGCATGATCTTATTGAAAGGGGTCAGGGACAAGATGTAAATACGTACGCCAAAGAAGAGGAAAGACGGGCAAAAAAAGAAAAAGAGGGCGAGGAATTAAAAAAACTTTCATTGGAGTTTGGGGACTTTTCTGAATTTATCGAAACTTTAAAAAACTACGAAATTAAAAACGACGAGGAAGCACAATTTGTGTGGGGTGTCGACAAGGTACAATCAATTGTTTTGGGATATATAGATGGTTGGCGCCCTTATAGGGAATATGGCGTAAGCTACCAACAATTTTGCGATAAAGGAGAGGAATTTTTAACAAGATCTCCATACCTAAAAGATATATTTGAAGAAGTGTTGGAAGAAGCAAAACAAACCTACTACGACAGACCCAAAAATAAATAGTTTGTTTTTTCTTTAAATTTTGCTAATATAACAAGGGTTCTTTGGAAATTTAATTTATTCCGGGGTAGCTCAGCGGTAGAGCGGCCGCCTGTGAAATAAGTATTGCAGCTTCCTAAGAAAACTTAGGATGAAAAACAAGGTGAATTCGGGGAAGCCCTTCGAGATAAACTCTCAGGGTAATCCCGAGCCAAGCCCTAAAATTTTTAGGGAAGGTGTAGAGACTATCTCTTTATGAGAGTACTCTGACGTGTGTCGGAGGAAGCGCCTTGCTCCTAAATTTGCGATTCGAATTGCAAACATGGAGATGATATAGTCCACACTTCTAGTAATAGGAGATAAAGTGTAAGCGGTTGGTCGTAGGTTCGATCCCTACCCCCGGAGCCAAGTTGGTTGATTAGCAAATTCTAGTATGTGATTGAACGGAGAACGCAAGGAAAACTCTAGCTTTTTTCCATTTGCGGTGCAGTTCTGAAGTAGGTAATTCAAAATTGCTCTTTTTTCTGGGATTTCAGAACTTATAAATAATTCTTTCGCTCTTTTAGCTAGATTCAGCACATTAGAAGCTGTAATGTAGTAATTTTCATCTGCTCTAGTATGGTCTTCAACTTGTATGTTTATTTCATACTGCTTTTCTTTCATCTCTTTCAACTTCTTGTCATAATCTTCCTTAGTAATACTCTGGTCTAGGAGTAGGTCTGTAAGACGGCTAAGGCGTGCCTGAATGGCGTTATATTCGCTTTGTAGCGACTTAATAGCTTCTTTATGGTAAAGGTCTTTATTCTCGTTTGTCTTCCTTAGGGCTTCCACAATTTCGTCTATCTTCTTCTGCGGTATGCTCTCAAATGCGTCTAGGACCTCGTATATAGGCTTTAGAAAGTCCTTTTCCGGCACGTATACTTTCTCATCACAAATGCTCTTTCTAGCGTTAGTGCAAGAGTAGTAGATAAATTTACCCTTAGCGGTTTCGGGACTCATAGCACATCCGCATTTACCGCACCGGACCAGCCCTCTAAAGATATACGGCTTTGAAGCATACTGAAACGGCTTTTTGCCCCAGCCCTTTCTTATGTCTTGGCATCTGTTAAATAGCTCTCTAGTTATAAGCGGTTTATATTTATGATTCCAAGAAATCTTTTTAGTCCTTGAATACGCTATTCCATAGTAGAAAGTGTCATTGAGGATTTTATCTATCATACTTAACGCCAACTTTTTCCCTGCCTTACTTCTAAATCCAATTTTAATCATTTCTTGTCTTATCGTAAGGGTTGAATGATTGCCGGTTGCGTATAGCTCAAACATTTTCTGAATGAAATGTGCTTTGTCTGGATCGGGTATTACATCAATCCTTTTTCCTGCATTATCATAAACATTTATATAACCAATAGGCGGATTACAAGTTATCTCGCCATTTCGTCTTTTGGCTTCAAAACTTCTTTTCACATTATCGCTAAGTTGCAATACATAGCTTTTTGCGACAAACACACCTAAATCCCATCTCTGTATTTCCGAGCTGTTGGAATCTTTATGTATTACGAGATTTTCTCTTATAAAATGTATTTCAAGGTTGCCTGTTTTTCTAAGCTCTTCAAGCATTACAGATTCTTTAAAACTTCTTTGTAGTCTATCTACTGTTTCCACTACTAGGGCAATTGTTTCTTTTGATTTTTTTACTTCTTCTATAATCTTATCAAACTTCTTTCTTTGGTCCTTAGTAGAAGATTCATCAAAAGGATATTCGCTCTGAATTATTAAACTTTTTCTTTGACAATATTCTCTGGCTCGCTGAAGTTGAGCCGGTATAGAATATCCTTCTTGCATTTGATCTTCAGTTGAAACTCTAGCTAATATTATTGCTTTCATAAATTATGTGATTATTTTATTATATTCTTCCATAAACTCCTGATTTTCATTTTGATTAAATAAAGGAAGCCCAATCAAGATATAATCTTTACTTTCTGCCTTTAATACATTTTTTGGGTATTTTTTTGTTATTTCTCTTAAAAAATCATTCTTCCATTTATCTGTATCAAGTAGCATATCTCCCTTAGGTTCAATAAATACCTGATAACAAAGTTTCTGTGTTTCTTTTAAGAAAAGAATAAAGTCAGGTTGAAAACCTTGCCCTGTTTTAAAATCATATATTTTATATTGCTCCTCATTCCTTAGAAGATAAACTTTCTTATATTTATTCTGTAAGTTTTCAATAGTTTCTTTTATAAATTCAATCAACCCTTTTTCTTCCGAAGTTCCATAAAAAGAATCTACTACATACCAATCTTCATATTTAAGCTCATCTTCCAGTCTTTGGCTATGTTCGTCTTTTTTAACATTTTTCTCCTTTATCTCATTGAAGAAGTCTTTGAATTTACCGGCTCTAAATTCAGTTCCCTTATATGGATTAATGTTTGATTTTAATGCAAATAATAATTCGTCAAAAAACTTAAGTAATATAGATAGTTTTTCTTTGTTCGTTATTTCCTCAAATTCTTTATCTTTCGTAATAATTCTTATCTCAAAATTCCCTATAAAATCTTTCCTAAAATCCTCAATGCTTTCAATATTCAATTCTTCTTTAAGTAATTCAAATCTAAATAATGATTTATCGGCTTTAGCTTTTTCGCTCAAAGCTTTATAGAATATGTGTTTGTCAAAAACTTTTATCTTAATTGGAATTGTCTTTGATCCAGATTCACTAATAACTAGTCTTTCTTTGTCAGTATCATCACTATCAAAATCTAGTTCCTGTTCTTTGATCCCTAAATTATGTAAATCATATTTAAATTCAAAGTCTTTTCTCAAGTCTTCTAATGTTGTTTTTTTTCGTTCAGGATTATCAATTTGCTCATTTTTCCAAACCATTATATCCTTATAAAAATCGCTATCTATAAATTCTTTTTTAAGCTTAAATCTTTTAATAATTTTCCCATCATCAATAAAGCCTTTTTTCTTTAACTCTCGCTTTAATTCGTCAATATACCTATGGTCTGAATCACTATGATAATACAATTCCTCTAAAACCCTCATTTCATTTTTAAGGTTTTCATCAAATTTTCTTTTATTCTTTTGCATATCCTTATGAGTAAAAGGGCAGTATCTAACACCTCGTCCGATAAGCTGAATTTCTGAAATAGTTGCACTTCCAGCTTTTCTTTCTCCTTTAGTGTCTTGACCTTCATCTCGTCCTTTGTATAAACGCACAATGTCAAATAGATTTAAAACATCCCAGCCCTCAGTTAGTCTATTTACAGTAAAGATTGCCCTAATGTGATTATTTTTGTTTTCTAGGCTATTAAGTAGTTTTTCTTGATCTTCGTCCGTTTTTTCTGTTTGTGTTTTGTTTGTTTTTGAGTTGGTAATGATACAATTTCGCTCTTCAAAGTTGTCCTTAATAAACTTAATTATTTCTACTTTTTTGATATTTTCTTTTTTAATAAATTCAACAACATCAAGCACTCTAGATTTTCCCTGTTCATATATCTCTTCTTCCTCATTAAACTTGTCTTGAATGTTTTTCAAAAAATCAAAATCATTTGTTTCCAATTTCTTAACCAGTTTCAAAAAATATTCAAAATCCTTTTCTGATTCATTAATTGTTTTACTTCTAAAAAGAATTACCGGTTTAAAGTTAGAGATATTGTTTTTTAGAGCAATTGTGTGTCTATACCAATTAAAAATAAGCACTTGCAATATACGCTCTTTCTTTTCAAGAGTAGAAGAAACAAGATTTATTTCTTTGGTATATCCAGCAGATAAAAATTCTTTCAATCCAAATTTATAAATTGTTTTAGGAGCATATTTATCAACCACTTTCTGATTTTCGGGTATGGTGGCTGTAAATTCTAGAAGGATATTTTTATTACCTTCACTTTTTCCATTTTTATTTAACAAAAGTTCTATTACTGTATGTTCCCATCCTTTCTTTTCAATTTCTTTTTCGCTGGCATTTTCTTTCAATTCAATATTTAATTCTAGGGCTTCCTGTCCATTTTTACTTTTAGTATCGGCGTTTAAGTGATGAGCCTCATCAGCAAGCATTACAATATCTTTCTTAATTAAATCGTCTAGATATACCTGATTTTCTTTTTCAATATGAATATCATTATATAGTTTTTGAATAGTTGTAAATTTAATCTCAATATTGTTAGTATTTTTTGAAAAAGTATTTACTTTCTTTATTTCAATTGTCTTATCATCAACAACAATCTTTTCTTTGAAAAGATATTTATAATGGGTTTTGTCAATAAAGTTATTTTCTGTTTTGTCAACGATATTGTTTTGATTCACAAAGAAAATAAACTTTCTATACCCCTGTTTATAATAATATAAGACAGCTCCAGCCATTAGAAGAGTTTTTCCTGTGCCGGTAGCCATATTAAACATCAAATGAGCAGGATATTTTTTATGATCATTTTCATACATCAAGAGATTCTCAAAAGCCTCTTTTTGCCAGTCAAAAAACTCATATTTTAAGTTATCTAAAATATATTTGGGAATAGCAATAACATTAGGGGCATACTTCTTTATGGCGTCTTTTTGAGTATTAAGCTTTTCGTATAGATTCTCCATAACTATTTATTTTGGTAAAACTCTTTAGTAAGTTTCTGATCCTCTTTGTTAATTCCAAACTGCTTATCTGCTATTTCACTTTCCTGAACATACATTTGATTCAAATCAAGCATTACCAAAAACATTTTCTTTTGGTCATTAAGAGTTAATTTTTTGAAGTTTTCTTCCTTAAGAACCTTCTCTTTAAAATCTTTAACTTTTACATTATAATTAAGGAAGTATTTTTCATAGAAACTATCAAACATTTTTTCTAATGTTTTTAAATCCTTAGCATCATTTATTTCTTCTTTTGCCTGTTCGTTCCATTTTGCAAGCTCAAAATAAATAAAAGAATCATTTATCTTTTCATTTTTTAATATTTTCTGATTCCTTTCAACGCATATTTTTATGTGTTCATCTAGTTGTTCAACCAAAATAAATTTTCTATTTCCACCGTCCTCCTTATTAAGCTCTAGCGTTGCGTGTCCTGTTGTGCCTGAACCAGCGTGAAAATCTAAAATAATGTCATCATCTGAAGTCATTAGTTTTAATGTGTCCATAACAGCATATAAAGATTTTGGATAGCTAAAATCTTTTCTGCCGGTTATCTTTTCTAAAAGGAGTGTTCCGTGAGATGTAGAATTATATCTTGAATCAAGCCAATGCGTAGTAATAATCTGTTGTTCTCTGAATTTTCTATATACAACAATTTTTCCTTTTTCTCTTTGTAAAACAACTTCGCCTTCACCATATCTCTGAATGAATGTATCTGGTGTAGTAATCCAAGTTAGTTCTTTCCCTGAATTAGTAATAGGTAAAACCTCTTCATATCCATTTTTCTTTTCCAAAGAAACGTGTTTCAAATCTTTACTTACAAAGATTGGATACCAGAAATTTGGTTTATCTTTCCGAGCAACACCACCGCCACCTCCTTGAATAACAATATAATTTTTTAAATAGTAATTACCCTTATCATCTTTTAGATTAAATTTTTCTTTCTTTTTTTCATGTTAGTTCCTTCCTCTTTTGAATAAACTAGCATAAACTCATTTGATGCTGAAAAGTTCTTGTCCATCCATCTACCCCTAGCTTGATTTACAATAGTTATAATTCCAATTCTGTTTTTTCTACCAAACACTTCATCAGCCAAAGTTCCTAAATAAAATAATTCAATGTGGTCAATGGTAATAGCAATGAAGCCGGTATCGCTAAGTAGTTCTTTTGCAATCTCTAACCTATTTTTCATAAATGTGAGCCAAGTAGAATGCTTGAAAGTGTTGTTGTAGGCCAGTGTTGTATGGTGGATCAATATAAATAAGTTTTATTTTTTCTGCAAATTCTGATTTTAGACTATGTAAGGCAAGTAAATTATTTCCCTTAATAATAAGGTTTTCTTTTATCAATCCGTTTTTATCTCTTTTTATCTCTTTTACCGGTTCGCCGTTTTTAGTGCTGTCTTTTTCGTATCGTTTCCAATTTACTAATGCCTTTCTATCAAATAATCTATCAATTTCATCTTGAGCAAGTATTTGGTTAAAGAAAACTTCTTTTCTTTCAGATTGTTTTTCTTCATAGTTTTTACTCTTATCAGAATATTCAAAATATTTGTCAGTTCCTTCCTCTGTGCTTTGTCCACCTTCTAAAACACAATCTTTAAATGGAAAATCTAGGACTACGTCCGTATTGTTTTTTAACAGGTCTGTATCACTAGAAAGCCCGATTTGATTTGCGTATCGTGTATATGAATTATCTATCTTGTTTTCATCTAGAAAAAATTTGAAGTCATTGACATTAAAAACATATACATCTTTAATCTTTGTAAAGAATTTATCTTTAGTTTCTCTATTTTCAGCCAAAATCGCTATAAGTTTTTTATCAATTTTATCAGCAGAATCCTTGACTTTATTGTAGTTAATTTCCTTTGTTTCAGTATCAAGGAAAGATTCTTCTTGTTTCAGTATTTTTTCTAATGTTTGTTTTAATTTATTCATAACTACTTTGTCTTTACGCTATTAAGAAAACGCTCAAACTCTTTTTTATCAATTCGGTATTCCTTGCCAATTTTATACGCTTTCAATTTTTCCGCCTTGATATACCGGTATATGGTCATAATGTTCACTTTAAGTTTTTTGGCTAAATCCTCTGTCTTATAGAACTCGTCTTTTTTGTTTGTCATATTTCTAATCTCTAATTTCTTTTAATATTTTCTGTTTTTCTTCTTCTAAATTAGTTAATGTTTCTCTGGCAATTTGTTTTGCTTCTTCAGGTGCATTTTTTTTCTCTGCCATCTCTTTCATATACCTAATTAGGCTATTAGTTTTTTCCAGTTTTTCATCTAGTTCCTCTAAGTTTTTCATATATTGATTATATCATACTTTACAATGCTTTACATAGCAAATCTAATAAGGGGATAACTGCTAAGGGGAGTTAATCCTATACGGCTTAAATTCCTCAAGGGCGGTGTCAATCTGCTTTACCCAGCTATGTAATGGCTTTTTATCGGCAAGTTTATTAAGTAATTTAATGCCATCACTTATGTAATACCAATTCCTCTGTGTTATTCTTTTTTCGGAAATATCTCTAAGTTCTCTTATACCGCTTCCGTCTTTACAAAGCACATCAAGCCCAATAAGATATATGGCTTGCTTCGGCTTCATTTTCTCATTGGTCCTAAGCACATCTTTATATTTTTGTTTCGGATTGCTTGAAAGCTCAAACAGGAATAAATTTTCACCTTTGATGATAGTTTCCCAATACCATCTTACAATTTTTTGACATACATCTTTTTTGAAAACATCCCTAAAAATAGGATTTTTCTGAAAGCCCAATTTTTCCATTACGGAGTTCATCTTTGGCTTTTTACTCAACCTTATTTCCATACGCAAAATTTCAAGTTCCGGCTGTTTCTTTTTAATTTCTTGGAATAAGGAAAATTGCTGTGGTGTTTGGTCCTGATCAACCGCTTTCTTTTTGTTTTGATTAAGGTCTGCGATTTTATCGTAATAAACAATTGAATGGCTTATCGCATACATCTGCACCGCCTTGCCGTCATCCTTGAAATTAACCTTAGTCAGTTCAAGCTTTTTAGTGAGATTTATTTTACTCAATTCTTTTATTACGCTATAAGCAGTATAGCCATCGGAAAGTTCTATGTTTTTTGATGGATGGAATCCAGAAATCATTGCATTTTCAAGGTCTTTCTTTTGGACCAATTCTCCCATCTCAAGCAGTCTTCTGTGTAGCGTATCAATAACAAGAGGAAAATCTTTTTCCTCTACTTCGTCAAGATTATTGCAATGTAAAAGCTTGGGAATAGAAAA
>LCGX01000019.1 GCA_001000035.1 Candidatus Nomurabacteria bacterium GW2011_GWF2_43_8 | reverse complement strand
TACACAACACAAATCCATAATATAGTCAATGTACAAGGGCATAATAGAATTACACATACGGCGCGGGACTTGACAAGATTATTATTATCTGATACAATGGTGTTATACAGTGTTATTAAAAGTTATCCACAGGGTACCCCTTGACAAGTAAATCATAAGGGAGTATACTGAAAGGAGAAGATAGAACATTGAAAGCAGAAGACAAGGCGCGCACTGGGGTAAGGGTGCGGAGCGGAAATAAAAAACGGCAAGGTGTTGCGGAGCAATCCACAACCCGCCAAAAACAAATAAAATTGTATCATCTATCCACTCCAACATTTCCCCTCTCTGGTCTTGCCTTGTCTTCCCCTCTCAATGTTGAGAAGGGGTGAACCTTGACAATATAATAATAGAATGGTCTCTCTATTCCGATAGTGTTACGCGTAGGGCGTAACAAATCAAATGAAATACAAAAAAAATCTACACGTTGAGGGGAGCAAGGTCTTCAGTTATTCCACGCACGTGGCAACTATTGACCGCGCAAGCGGCAAGCTGTACGTCCACGGGTACTGGTCAATGACTACATCAAAGCATATCAACCACGTGGCGGACGTGCTGGGTCTTCACAAAGAAGACAAAGCGCGGGACGTTGCGGAGGTGGAGGCGGAGCGCAAAGCCAAAGAATCAAATGACTGGAAGGCGCGAATGTTGCGCGCGGGTCTTGAAGGTCGCGGGCTGATTATGCCCGATGACTGGGACACGTTACCCGAAGCCGAAAAAACAAAGCGGCTGGATGGTGCACTTGCCAACTTAACGAAATAGAAAAACCGCGCGAGCGGTCAAATAATAAAATTGTATCAACCCTATGAGAACATTAATGGCTACACTCACAAAAATCCAAAGGGTAGCAATCAAAAAGCCCTGCCCAAATTGTGAAGTCGGCAAACTGCGCGAGGTGGAAGGTATAAACGAAGGCGCGGAGAATTGCACGCCAGAAAATTATCTCTGGTGTAATAATTGCCTGCTCTCAATGGACGGGTATGGTGGCTATACTACCTAAAATGATAAAACCACTACAAGCCGCCGCAATCGTGGGCGCGATAGTATTCTTCACGTGGATACTATCAATTGGCTGGAGCAAAAATGAAGTCGTGGAATGTCATAAGTGGCTTGCGGAGTCGCGCGAGTTTTCACTCTGGTATTCTACGAACTGGCAACGGGAGCAGTGCAAGGCGCACGGGCTGGAACTGCCAGAAGGTTATAAACCTTAAAATTGCCCAAACGTACAACGCTATCGGAATAGAGGGACTATTGACAAAAAATGAAATTGTGTCTTTCGTTCTCTCTATCATACGACCTTAAAACGTGCTGGTAATACAACACTACTACTATATAATGTCAAGCCAGATACATTAAAGGGCTGGCACTTGGTAGGGAGAACGAAGGGCGCAAGCCCTTCTTTTTTGTACCTTGACTGCATATTGAAACGGGGAGGCGAAAGCACGGCTTAAAGCGCGGACTATATGGCGAGAACCGCCAGCCAGTCAGCCCCAACCACAGCGCGAGCGCGTGCTACGGCACAATTTTATATTGTGGTATGCAGTCAGGGCACAAGCCCTGTAAAGGTCGCGCAGGCACGAGCGAAATACGTGCGAGCAAATTAAAATAAAATTGTATCCTATGACAAAAAAAATCTACAAACTTGAGGGAAGCGAGCGGATATTTTACACGCAAGCGGAAATAGAAGCCGAATCTCTTGAGCAAACGAAGGAAATCTACTATTGGGAGCAGTGCGCGTTAGAGAAGCGAGACGCTGGCAAGGGTCGGTATATCCCGCTTTTTGATAGACAAGAGGATAGTAAGTCGCATATTTGATTAGCTAAAAAAAATAAATGGCGTAACAAAATAAATCTATGAAGAAACAATCTACAAAATCATCGGAGGTCGTATTTCAACCGAAGTACGAGAAAAGAATCACCCTCCAACCAAAAGAACGTCCCGATATGACGCTTCCTTATCCATATTTCATTGACGAGAAGGGCGGCGTGGGTCGGCAGGACTTTTGGAAAGGCAAACCACTACGCTTGCAGGGTTTCAACCCGCGCAACGTGTCGGGCGTAGTGAAGGGCACAATCGGGCTTGAGGACTTTCTCAAAAATCCAAAGCGTGCCATCGGGATGTTCCCAATCTTTGAGCACAAAGGCGGGGCATTCTTCACGTATGGAGACCCGATTCAAACAATCACTGTAAAATAAATCTATGGACAAAGCACCCGAAGAAATCACAGTCGCAAATCTTGAGGTCGTAGTACTGCCGAACGGCGAGGTCATCTGTCTCGGCAAAACAGTCGGTTGGGTTGACAGACTCGGAAAGTTTCTCACCCCAAAGACGAAAGAGCAAAAATGAAGACACTATACACAGACGCATCTTTTGATTGGACAAGCACCGAGAAGGTGATTGAGAATGTTGTGCGCGGCAAAATCGCAATCTCGGATGGCGAAAAGTTCAACTACGTTGACAAGGTAGCCATCGGGAAAGTGCCAGAGCTGAAGCAGTACATCAACATTCTTGAACTGTTTGCCATCGGTAGAGCCATTGAGCTGGCGATTGAGCACAACTTTAAAGGCATCCTCTCTATCTGGTCTGATTCGCAAGTCGCAGTCGGATGGGCGAACAACAAAAAGATAAATCCCAAAGTGGAAACTGAAGCCCATCGCAACGCGCTTGAATATGTCATCGCCACGCATAAGAAATACGGCGAGGTAGAATATAATTTTATTCCACGAGACCAAAACCCAGCAGGCAAATTGCTTGAGGCGGAGCTGGAAAAAGAATCGCCACATACAAAATGTTCTCGTTGTAACGACAACGGATGTCCAACTTGCGATGGAACGAAGGGAAGCAAGTATAATCCAGAACCATATTAAAAATGGAAAATATCAGCGAAAAAATCAGTGAAAAATTTTCCCGTAAACCCCAAAAAGGGATTCACTCTGGGCTTCATGCCCACGTTGATGAGATTCGCAAGGAGTATGGTGAGACCCATATTATCAAAGGTGTTGGCTCGTTCGGATTCTATCTCGGATTGCTGAAGGGTGTACCCGATTCAATGATATGGCAGTGGCGTTCTGAGATTCGGCAATCAAACGTGCACACGCCTGCAAAAGTTTTCTGTTGGAAAGTTCGCCAATGGAAGAAGCAAAAAGCTGTGGATAACCCCGAATCTGACAAAAAAATATGACGAAAATTGCCACTAAAATTTCACGGGGAACATCTGTTATCCCAAGTTATTCACAGGTATACTCTTGACAAGAAAATCATAATCAATTAAACTAAAAATAATATGACCGAATCTCAATCCAAATCGTGCGTCAAATGTGGCAAGCCGGTTATTGTAACCGAAAATGGCTACGTTCACGATGGCGGAGGAATGTACGAGCAAGTATGCCGCAACTGCGGATGGAGCGGCGGGCAGGTCGGCAGTTACCAGCGATGTCCTCGCTGTGGTGACCAGACGAATCTGATTGACAATCACGTTGCCTCGTAAAAAGCTAAGCTGGCTATAAAATCAAAAACACTTTTCTTATGAATCCATACAATGACATCGAACTTGTTTGCCTCTGCGGTGAGCCATTCGTTTGGAGCGCAGGCGAACAAACTTTTATTAACGACCTCTACGAGAAGGGCAAAATCCCCTCCGTCCAACAGCCCAAGCGCTGTGTTCCTTGTCGCAAGAAGAAGAAGGAGCAACGCGAGCGTAAAGATTACTAATCCAAATCTAAATCCAATATCCAATGTCAATTTTGTATCATTTGTGCTTTATGTATTCTCGTGTAATATGAGAATATGCCGTGAAAGATTATCAACAAAAAGTGTAGGCAGTGCAAGCGCATTAAGCCGATGCACGGCAATCTTGTTTATTGTGGCAAAAAGTGTTACGGAGATTCTATCCGAAAATATCCACGAGAAAAAAAGAAACAATTAGAAAAATATGTTTTATCAAGAGGCAGAAAACTACATAAAGGAAACTTTCTATAAAGACAGCTACGATTCTCGTTCAAAACTTGATATTGTTTCTATAATCAACAACAAACTTGTTGCCGATAATAAAACAAAAGACCCAGAGTATTTCAATCATCGAGAAGGAGTTGTGCACTCCTCATCTCTCTATGCTTGTTTGCGCGGGACAATTCATTCAATGCTTGGTACTAAAAAAGATAATGAAATTGAGCCAAGAAAGTTGGGTGTATTTCAGGCGGGAAATCTTTTTGAAGAGTATGTTATAAACGCTATCGGCGATAAGGTTGTTGAACGTCAAAGACAATATGAGTATAAATATAAAAATATCACATTAGTTGGTCGTTCGGATTGCATTCTTAACGACGACGGAATAATGCGAATTGGAGAATGTAAATCCGTACATTCAGATTCATTCTGGCACCGTTCTAAAGAAGGCACTTTAATAGCTTGGCACAATCAAATACAGTTGCAGATTTATATGTGGTTGGAGCGTGAGTTATTTGGAAACAATTATGATGCGGACTTAATATATGTTTCTAAAGATGACGTAACGGTTGCCCATTCAGCATTAAAATACAATCCTGATATTATTGAAAAAATTGTGAAACCTGCCCTCAACATAATCAACGAGGGATATACCAGTAAGAATCCCAACGTGGCTCCGCTTCCTCCAATGGTTATCTTCTCCGAGGCAAAGCATCAGTACCAGAAGAATTGGCTTGCCACGTACTGTGAGTTCCACAGTTCGTGTGCTGGTGCTGGCTGGATTCTTGAGGCAACCAACCTTGTTACCCAGCGTAACAAGGAGTTGAAAGCGGCAATGCCCTCCGCGCCAAAGAAGATTAAGCCGAAGATTGAAGTGGTGGGGCAGGTCGAACCACCGCAGGAAGAATTACCAGAAGCAATAATATAATTCGTATGGATGAACAAAAACCAAGCATAGGTCGTGTCGTCGTGTATAACCATCCTGGTTCTGCCGATGGTCTGCACGGACGCAAGCAGTCGCCAGGTATCATTCAGAAAGTGAATGATGACGGCACAGTGGAGATGGTTGTCTTCTCTGTGTACGGCGGCATCTTCTTCAACCACAATGTCAAACGTGTGGAAGGAGAAGAGTTCGATTCACGCTGGGATTTCCCAGTGCGAGTGTAGCAACAATGAGTCAGAAGAAACGCGCAAAAAAACAGCATCGTCGAGCTGTTCGTGAAGAACGTAACAAAAACAAATCAAATGAAGAAAAACTTATCACAAAGTCCCGTTCCACCAAAGAAAGAATCCAATAAAATCGTAACAAATTTATCATTCCCGAATGCAATACAGGCCATCATCAATGGTAAGAAAGTTAGAAGAGTTGAATGGTCTAGCCTAAAAGAGTACGGTCTCCTCAAAGACAACTTCTTAATGATTCATCGCAATGGTAAATTCCACACTTGGATTGTGTCGGAAGGAGATTTGTTGGCGATTGATTGGGTGATTGTAAATTAAATAGTCAAAGAGGTGGGTTGGAACAAGGGATTAAGTCTCGCCTCAATGTGCGTAGCAGAGAGCGAGGTCAACGTCTTTAATCTTCGGGATAATAACCGTTCTAGGCGGTGGCAAAGACGAAGAGCTTGCGGTTTCTCCGAAAGGAGTCCATATGGTTTAGATAACGACTACGCTCCCTATTTCCAGCCCATCTCAAATAAATATGAACATCAACCTCGGTTCAATCCAAATGCCCATCAATGCGGCAACGAAAGCGTTTGCTATTCTCGCCAAGCGCGGGGCTGGCAAAACTTACACGGGCGCAGTGATGGCGGAGGAGTTCTACAAGGCGGGCATCCCATTCGTTGTGTTTGACCCGATTGATGTCTGGTGGGGTTTGCGTCTCGCCGCCAACGGCAAAGACAAAGGATTGCCCATCGTGGTCTTTGGGACAGAGCACGCCGACATCCAGCTCGATAGAGAGATGGGACGCAAGATTGCGCAAGCAGTTGTGCGAGAAAATATCTCATGCGTTATCTCAACCTTCGGCATTCCTGGTGGCAAGACCGCCGAACGCCATCTCATCGCCGAGTTTTCCGAGGAGCTTCTGCGAATCGTCAAAACTCCGATTCACGTCTTCATTGAAGAAGCTCACGAGTTTGTGCCGCAAAGAGTATTCGGTGGATTAGGCAAGACATTCAATGCGGTATCAAATCTGGTAGTAATGGGGCGCAACCGAGGTATCGGTGTAACCCTTATCAATCAACGCGCCGCCACAGTCAACAAAGATGTGCTGACCCAGCTTGATACCTTGCTCGCCTTCCAAAACACCAGTCCGCAAGACCGTAAGGCATTACAGGATTGGGTAGAGTATCACTCCGCAGAAGGCGACTTTGAGAAGTTTATGGATTCCCTGCCTTCTTTACCGAAAGGCAAAGGTTGGGTATGGTCGCCAGAGTTTCTTGGAAAGTTTGAGCGCATTGAGATTCGTAAGCGTGAGACCTTCCATCCAGACCGAGAAAAAATTGGCTCAAAGTTTGTGATGCCAGAGCTAAATCAGATTGATGTGCAGACTTTCATCGCAAAGTTCACCTCGGAGATGACGATAGTGAAGAAAGAAAAAGGCAAGAAAAGCCCAGTAATAGAGCCACGAATTGCTCTTCCACCCGCTCTTGTTGAATCAAATGAACAAGTAATTCGGGAGATGAAAAATGACTACGAATCGCGGCTATTGCAGAAAGACGGCGAGATTCGTAGGCGCGACGCAATCATTGAGAATGTTAGAAAGATTGTTGGGATGTCCTCTGGCGCTCCGCTCCCAATATCGTCTGGAAAGAATAATTCTATCATTGAGAATTTGCCAAAATACGACAAAGATATTATGGAGGCGATTCGCCAGCATCCAGGTATTCCTTTTACACGCGCACAGTTAGCAATGAATGCTGGAAAAAGCTATCGGAGTTCTAAATATCTTTCTGTTGTCCACCGCTTAATAAAATTGCAACTCATTACGAAGTCGGGTAGTGATTTAATTTATCAACCATAAATATGAAAATAGTAAAATTAACCATCCACAACTTTCTCCGCCTCAAAGACATTGAGATGAACCCCTCCAAAACCAACGTCATTGTTGGCAAGAATAAGCAGGGCAAAACCTCAATCCTCAAAGCCATCCGCGCCGCCTTCACGGGCGATGTGGACTCAACCAGTATTCGTATTGGTGAGGGGAAGGCAGAAATTACCGTGGAGTTGGACGCCTTGAGCATCAAGCGTACCATCACCGAGAAAGGCAACTATCTGGACATCTCAAACAAGGAGGGAATGAAAATGCCCGCGCCCCAGAAATATCTGGACGGGATTCTTGGTACGTTCTCATTCAATCCGATTGAGTTCTTTGAGAATAAATCCGCAGACCGTAAAAAGTATCTGCTCAACGCCATAAAAATAACCATCACCCAAGATGAGTTGGCGGTCTATACTGGCGAAAAATTAGGCGGTCTCAATTATGAGGCACACGCCCTGGAAGTAGTGGAACAGGCGCGCAAGTTCTACTACGACAAACGCACCATCGCCAATGCCGAGGCAACCAAGAAAGAGAAATCCCTCCAGGACTTGAACTCCAAGATTCCCGAAGGATTTGACCCGAAGGCGGTGAGTGAAGACGCAATTACCAAATTGCGTGGCGCCATTCAAACCGACAAGCTCACCAAACAGAAACACGAAGACCATCTCAAGCATATTGCGACGCTCCAAAAACAAGAAAAAGAAACCCAGGACGAAATGACTCGCCTGCAAGAAAAACTCAAAGGCATTCAAACAGAAATTGTCGCCAACTTTGGATTCAAGTTTGACTACTCTGATGATATGACTCTTGCCGCGGCAGAAGAATCCCTTACCAAACTCGAAGGTCAGCGCGATATTGTGTTCACAGTCAAACGTGCCGAAGAAGTGCGCGGCGAATTGGGTACGGCGATTGAAGAAGCGGGCAAGCTCGATGTCATCGTGAAGAAGCTGACCAAAGAAGTACCCGAAGACCTCATCAAAAAAGCCAAACTGCCCGTAGAAGGATTGACCATTGATGGTGATGATATCAAAATCAACGGCGTGAGCTTGGATAATCTATCGTCTTCGGAGCAGTTGAAGTTTGGTCTTCAAGTTGTCAGGACGTTGAATGGTGATTTCAAGGTCATAAATATAGACGGGATTGAAACACTAGACGCTGAAACATTCCAGGCATTCTTAAAAGAAATTGAGAGTGACGACTTCCAATATTTTGTTACAAGAGTTGACGGAGAAGCTGTCTCAAAGAATGGTCATAGCGTAGTGGAGATTGAGAATGGTGAAATCAAAAAACAATGAGCTTAAAAAAACCAATCCCCAAAATGATGGTTGGCCGATATGCTGGGGTTGAGGTTGACAAACTTCCCAACAGTTATTTGAGATGGATTATTACCCAGAATTTTCCAAAGAGTATTCTTGAGGCCGCTCAAAAGAAACTTAAAGAGTCTGACTATAATGACCTCTACCTCAATGTCTCGCGCCACGCCATTGATATGTACTCAAAGCGGTTCTTGTATAAGTGGCTGGACAACGGCAAGACGATGGAAGATTCTGATGGCTTGGCTACGTTCATCACTAAAGCCGCCCAGGAAGCCTGGGATAAGGGCACAGACGTGTCCAAGCACCGCCACCAGGACGATGGCATCGTGAAAGAATGGGCGGGCATCAAGTGGATTTTCGGGGTCAACCCGAACTACCCAGATTATCGAGACGTTATTACCGTTATGGACAGTACAAATGAATAATATCGTGTTATCCATAATTATACTATTGACATTCGTGTTATAAAGGATTATAATGGATTATAGTATGGCTAAAAATAGAGATGGTAAACATGGTGATAATGTGCGGCAAGCAGATAAAGAATATCAGAAGGAAAAAAGAAAGAGAATTTCTGGATATAAAACGGAAGAATATAGAAAATACCTTTCGCAGTATTTTCTATATTCTTCCGTTTTATATCCAGAAATTCTCTTTCTTTTTTCCTT
>LCGX01000018.1 GCA_001000035.1 Candidatus Nomurabacteria bacterium GW2011_GWF2_43_8 | reverse complement strand
AAAAGAAGGTCCATCGAAATCGATATCAAGCAGATGATGGTCGGCGCCAAAGAAGAAGCGCAAAAAATCACCGACGAGGCGAAAAAGAAGTCCGAAGAACAGCTGGTAAATCTAAAGGAGGAAGAAAAGAAAAAAGATCAGGAATTCCGGGAAACGGAAAAACGGCTCATCAAAAAAGACGAGTTCTTGGACGCGCGGCAGGTTGAAGTGAATAAAGAAGTGGAAAATATCAAGCTCAAGGTGGAGGAAATAAAAAAGATTCAGGAAAAGGTTTCAAAAATAGAAGAGGAAAAAATAGTGGAATTGGAACGGATCTCGAAACTGACCGAAGAGGGAGCCAAAGAAGAACTTCTGCGGGATGTGGAAAAAAAATATGAGGAAGATATTGTGGTTAAGATGCAGAAGCTGGAGACCAGTAATGAGGAGAAGTTGGATCGGCGAGCAAAGGATATTCTGGCGACTTCCATCCAGCGTTTGGCTTCCAGCACCGCTTCCGAGCTGATGACCACGACAGTAACCATCCCGAACAATGAAATCAAAGGAAAAATTATCGGGAAAGAAGGACGCAACATACGCGCTTTTGAGCGGGCAGCCGGAGTGGAATTGATTGTGGACGATACGCCCGGCTCGATTATTATCTCATCTTTTGATCCAATCCGAAGGCAAGTCGCCCGTTTGGCGCTAGAGAATCTGATCTTGGACGGACGCATCCAGCCGGCCAAGATTGAAGAGTTGGTGGAGAAAGCCAAGGAAGAAATCAATAAAATAATCAAGGAAAAAGGCGAGCAGGCGGTGTACGAGTGCGGAATCTTTAATTTTGATCCGCGCATCATCGCTATTATCGGTCGGCTGTATTTCCGCACCAGCTATGGGCAAAACGTTCTCCAGCATTCCATTGAAATGGCGCATATCGCCGGCATGATTCCCGAGGAATTGGGCGCGGACGTCGCAGTCGCCAAGGCCGGAGCCCTAGTGCACGATATCGGCAAAGCGCTCGACCATGAGGTGCAAGGCACGCACATTGAAATCGGTATGCGCATTTTGCAGAAGTTCGGGGCGGATGAAAAAATCATCACCGCCATGAAGAGCCACCACGAAGATTATCCTTACGAAACGATTGAAGCGGTCATCGTCCAGACGGCTGACGCCATCTCCGGCGGACGCCCGGGAGCTCGGCGCGACTCGGTGGAAAACTACCTGAAACGCTTGCAGGACCTCGAGGCCTTGGTAAACGCCTTCCCGGCCGTGGAAAAATCATATGCCTTGCAGGCCGGACGCGAAATCCGCATTTTCGTCACGCCGGAGAAAATTTCCGACGCCGAAGCCAAGCTCATGGCCCGCGATATCGCCATGAAAATAGAGCAGGAACTGAAATATCCGGGAGAAATTAAAGTGACGGTCATCCGCGAGACGCGAATCATCGAATACGCCAGATAAAAATTGTTTATCTCAAACCACATTGATATAATGTTGTTATGACAAAATATCATTGGTTTTTGATTGTCGCTTTTCTCGCGGTTTGGGTTTGGGCGGCGATTAATCCGGTTTATCCGCATGATTGGCTGCTCGAAAATTATCTGGTTTTTATTTTTGTCCCGATTGTTCTCCTCTTGGGCTATTATTTCAAGCTCTCAAAAGTTTCCTATACTCTCATAACAATATTTCTCATTCTGCACGTTATCGGCTCGCATTATACTTACGCGCATGTCCCCTTCGGTTTCACACTCCAGGATTGGCTAGGAGAGAGCCGAAATATGTACGACCGGCTAGTTCATTTTTCCAGCGGATTTTTGATATTCTATCCGGTCCGGGAAGTGTTCATGCGGCTGGCAAAAGCAAAAGGATTTTGGTCCTATCTTCTGCCGATTGACCTTTGGGGTTCGTTTTCGGCCATCTATGAGATTATCGAATGGCAGACGGCCAAGAGCGTAAACCCGGCCGCCGGATTGGCTTTCTTGGGCAGCCAAGGCGATATTTGGGACGCGCAAAAAGATATGCTCCTGGCACTCTCCGGCGCCTGTCTAGCTGCTTTGATAATTGCTCTCATTAATATGAAATACAGAAAGGATTTCTGGCTCGAAATGAAAGAAAGTTTCAAACTTTCAAAAGACGACCACCCGCTCGGCGAAGTAGAGCTCCAAAGAATGATAAATAAGTAAAATCATATGGAAACTCCTCCTGTTGAAAATTCAAAAACCAATATCTTAAAGAGGAAAATATCCGGGGCTTCTGTCTTGGGGATAGTTTCGATTTTGGTAAATATCTTTTACATAAAAATGGGGTTTGGTGGTGATAACTGGATTGGTTTTGTGACTAACCCACCGATACTTGTCTTAAATGGTATCTTTGTGATTTCTTGGCTCTTTCAATTTGCCAATAATCCCTTATCTAATAATCTCTCCCCAAAGCCTTCTAAAATAATCTTGATTCTTTGCCTTATTTCTTTAATTTTTGTGTTTTTCTTTTAAAGAAAGGCAGAAATCCTGCTTAAAAACAAAATATCATTAGCCCTTGCCTTAAAAGACCCTTGATATATAATGAGCAAGTAAAATTATATGGAAACTCCTCTGCTGAAAGTTTCAAAACCAATGTTTTTTAAAAAAAAGCTATGTGATCTTTCTTTTTTTGGGGGAATACCCACCCTAATAAATCTTTTTTATGTGGTAGGGGGACCAAGAGGGGAATTTGGATTTCAATATCCAATTTTTATTTTAACAATTATGTTAAATGTTATTTTTATCATTCTTTCGCTTTATCGTTTCATACGCCGATCCCCTGACAGCCCATCTAGGATAATTTTTGCAGTTTGCCTCATTTCTTTTTTTATTACACCTGGACCTCTCATTATAAAGGAGTTATTGTTCCCCTAATTCTGATCCCGAGCACAATGCACGACCTAAAAAATCAATTTATACAGCCCTTGCCCCCACACCTACTTTCAAAATATTGATTACAATGCGCCAAAGGCGCATTTTGCAAGTAAGTGTGCGGGCTTGCCTTAAAAAACCCTTGATATATAATGAGGGGGTAGTAATTATAAGGGCAAAAGGCCCGCCTACGCATAAGCTACGGCGAGGCACGGTCGAAAGAATTATAAAAATAACCTAAAAATATATGAATAAACAAGCATTAGCCGAATGGGTACATGGAAAATTGGGCGGAACAAAGGTCCAAGCGGAGGAAATCGTTGATGGTCTGTTTAACGCCATCATCGACACCTTGAAAAAGGGAGGCGAGGTTTCAATCGCCGGCTTCGGAATCTTTTCCGTCAAGGCGCGCGCCGCTCGCATGGCTCGCAATCCAAAAACCGGAGAGCAAGTCAAAGTAGCTGCCAAGAAAGTTCCAAAATTCCGACCAGCCAAAGGTTTGAAGGACTCGATTGCATAATTTTTGTCTCGAGACAAACTTAAAAAACACCCGAGAGGGTGTTTTTTAAGTTTTATATTCATTAGGATTTATTGATTATTCCGGTCCATTCTTCTACGAGAGATTTTAGGTATTCATAATATCTTACCGAGAGGCCAATAATGTGTCTATCTGAATCGGGAATACTTATTCCTAGGTGAACAGAAGGAGTATCTTTTATAAATACCTCAGTTGTTATTTTTGCCCTTGTTCTAGCTGGAATTCGGTCTTCTTTAGAGGTTTTTTCTCCTACTAAGTAATAAATTCCGTTTCCTCCTATTTGGATTGAGGAGTTTGGTGGTCGGTCAATAAGATCAGAGCTAGAGTTAAAAGAAGATATTCTGGTATTACAAACAAAACCATTTATTCCTTCTTTTGTAATTTGATTGCGTAAAGTTACAAAAAATTTACAAAGTTCATCATGAGCCATTTGATAAATCTTTGAATCTTTTGGTTCTTCTATTTTTCCAATCCATCTCCCGTCCTTATAAAAATCAGAGTTTCCATACCAATTTAAAAAGGATTCATTGTCTTTGTATTCTTTTTGTAATATGAATGTAACACTTCTTGCTGAATTAACAAATGCAGCAAAACTTATTTCCAAATCTTCAAGATGATTAGCACTTACCATTTTATCTAGGTGATAAGCACACTCATGTAAATTTTTCTTTGCCCTAGGAATCATATCTAGTATTTCCTGATTACCGCTTTCACGACCGCGTTGATGTCAAGCGAATGCTCCGGATAAATCGGCTTGTAATTTTTATTGGCCGGTTCGAGCCACCGCTTGTTTCCTTTCTCTCGCAAATATTTCATCGTAAATTCCCCGTCCACTTCGGCAATCACTATATCGCCATCTTTCGCCTGATTTGTTTTCTCCACGAGCACCATATCCCCTTTTTCGATATGCGCGTCAATCATGGAATCCCCGTCCACTTCCAGCATATAAGTCAGCGGTTTGTTTTTAATCAAAAGGTCGTCCAGGTTCACCGTCTCCGCCTGTTCTTCTTCCACCGTCGCCGGAAAACCGGCCGTGACCAGGCCCAGCATCGGTACTTCGCCGAAGGTCTCAGTCGGAATCAACCGACCCAAGTGATCTTTCGCTACCAGGCCCGCTTCCAATAATTTCTCCACCACCTTGAAAACCGCATTTTTTGATTTGAATCCAAAAAGCGGAAGCATTTCGGAATATGTTGGCATTCTTTTGTTCTTTTCGTAGAAGAACTCCAGTTTTGTTTGGTATGGATTCTTCATCGGCTAGAAAAGAACGGCAAATGACGGAAAAAACTTTCTGAAAAAGCGACCCTTGCTGTGATAGCGGACTTTTTGCAGAAGCAGTTTGTGTTCCCTCGCCTCTTTAAAATACTTTTCTCCTTGGAGAATCTTCAAATCAATTTTCTTGTTGATTTTTTGTATTTCCCTCTCTAACATTTTTAAATATTGTTCTTGTGACATAAATTTATATTTGTTTAAACTAATAACTCGACTTAAACAAGTATAAGTGAACGAGCGTTCACCTGTCAATAAGCAATTGTGGATAACTCAAAAGGGTCTAAAAAGTGAAGCGGCCGATGCCTGCTAGGGCACCGGCCGTGATCGTGGCGAACTCAACAAGTGCTGGCTGCCATCTTGGTGAACTCGATGGCAACGTCCCCTGACTCCTTGGCGAGTAAATCCTCGTGATGCATCTCTTCGCAGGACTTCTCCCCAAAGGGACCGTCCTTCGGGCCCACGTGGTAATGTTCGCCCTTGAAGATAGACCGCAACTGTCCCGGCCAAATGGGCCGGTCACACTTGTCACAGACAAGAACTCCATCTTTCAGCATGTACACCTCCCCTTTCCGTTTAAATTATACTCCTAACAAAAAAATAAAGCGCAAGTTAAGAGGGGGTTGCTTATTTTTGCTTAAACTCACTGAAGGTAATTACATCGATTTTATCTAAATCAAAACCGTAGTGTCTGAAGACCTCTCGCGCGTCGCCGTCAAATCTTTTTTCCCAGTCAAGACCGAATTCGTTACAAAAATTTTTCAAAGATTCTACTGATGGTCCTTCTATTTCAACATAAGTCGGAATTTTCGGCCAAGTATCAACATCGACAGTCACATCGCCGAGTTCTAGTGTATGCCGGTATTTCTCCAACCGCCTCATTGCTTTCAATTCTATTTTCTCAAGAAATTTTGAGCATTTTTCCAAATCTGATATTTCAAATTCAATCTCCCGCGCGCTGCTGGCTGTTTGCTCCACATTTTCCTTATAAGTCAGTTTTATTTTATCTTTGGTTTTTCGGAGACGGACAAATTTTCTTTTTCCAACCCATGATCCATCCGCCGCGTGAAAAATTATTTCTTCCAACTTTTCCTCGCCTTTATCAACAGCTCCGAGTGAGATAAGCTTTTTTACCAATTCATCTTTATTTATTTCTAAAAACCTTGTTTCTATTTCTTCTTGCATAATATAATTATAACAAACTTTTACTGCGTGACCTTCGGCCGGTATTGGATTGCTTCTAAAATATGATTGGCTTCGACGGTTTCGGAATTCTCTAAGTCCGCGATCGTGCGGGCAATTTTGAGCACGCGGTGATAGGCGCGGGCGGAAAGCGCCAAGCGTTCGGCGCTATCGTCGAGTAAGTCCCTCACTTCCTTGGAGGGCTTCACTATGCTCCCCAATTCTTTCACATTCATCTCGCTGTTGGTCGTGATGTTTTTCCCCAATTTTTTTCCGCCAGAGGCGGATCCGCCTAGGGCGGAGAATCTTTCCTCTTGAATCTTTCGGGCTTTTAGCACTCTCTCCCTTATCTTCCCGCTTGTCTCCCCGCTTCCCTCTTCGCCAAGTTTTTTGTAATCAACGTTGCCGACCGAAACCCACAAATCGATGCGGTCGATGATCGGCCCGGAGAGTTTTCTTTTATATCGGTCGAGGTCGGACGGCTTGCAGATGCAGGCTTTTTGTTTGTTGCCGGCGTTTCCGCACGGGCACGGATTCATGGCTGCCACTAAAATAAAGTTCGATGGAAAAATCGCCGAACCACGCGCTCGAGAAATGGAAACGATATTGTCTTCGAGCGGCTGGCGGAGCGATTCAATTACCCTCTTTTCAAATTCCGGAAATTCGTCCAGAAACAAAACTCCGCGGTGCGCCAGCGTCACTTCTCCCGGCTTCGGAAAAGTTCCCCCTCCGATGATGGAAACGTAGGACGAAGTGTGGTGCGGAGCGCGAAAGGGCGGAAAGCAGACAAGTTCTCCGCGCGTGCTTCCGGCCACCGAATGAATGCCGGTAATTTCCAAAACTTCCTCAATGCTCAAATCCGGCAATAATTGCGAAAAGGCCCGCGCCAGCATCGTTTTGCCGGTGCCCGGCGGACCGTACATGGCGATATTATGCCCTCCGGCTGCGGCAATCTCGAGTCCCCGCTTGGCGCCTTCCTGCCCGCGAATATCCGAAAAATCACTGCGCGCCGCTTCTTTTTGATAATTTACTTTGGTCGGGGGCTGAATTGAAATTTTTTTCGGCCTGGCTTCCGCTGGCTTTTTGCTTTCATCAAGATGCTCTAGCACTTCCCGTAAACTACCCGCGCCGAAAACCGCAAGACCGTCCACCAACGCCGCCTCAGCAGCATTTTCTTTTGGCAGGTAAATTTCCTCAAATCCCATCCGTTTGGCTTCCTGCGCCAAGGGCAGGGCCCCGCGGATTCCGCGGAGCGTGCCGTCGAGCCCAAGCTCTCCCAGAAAAATTTTCCTCTCTGAATCGAACTTGATGTCGCCGGCCGCCAGGAGATAGGCAATGGCGATAGCCAGATCAAAAAACGGCCCTTCTTTTTTTAAATCGGCCGGCGACAGAGAAACGATTATTTTTTGGTTCTTCGCCTTGGGTGATTGGAAACCGGAATTCTTGATGGCCCCGCTGACCCGGTCCTTGGACTCGTCCACCGCTTTATCGGGCAGTCCGACCACACTGAAAGAATGGAGCCCTCTCGACAAATCCACTTCGATTGTCACGATTGCGCCCCTCAATAAATTGACTTGCGCCGAATATACTTTTGCAAAACTCATAAGCTGCTGATATTAACTTTCCTCCGAAATGCTGTCCAAATGCTTTTTGCAGGTGCGGGCGGCCGGGTTCACTTCCAGGCGCGTCATCTCGATATCTTTTTTGCATACCTCGCATTTGCCGAAAGATTCCCTATTAATCCCCTTGATCGCTTTCAAAATATTGCTCAACCTCGTTTCCAGGGGCTTCATCATCGAACTACGCGCCTCGAAATCCTCGAAGCGGTCGGCTTTGTCGTTCTCGTCCGATTCCGGAAATTCCAACTCCTCCGGAGTCGTCTCCCACTCGCCCGTCTCCTCGTTCAATCTGCCCAGGCCTTTCATCTGCTCGAGCAGAACGTCTCTTTCGCTTTCCAGTTTTTCTTTTATCTTTTTCTTGTCTAACATGTGGGTATAATAGCATGTTCATTTTTCATAGCAAGGGGCTAAATCTATTTAGTGTTTTTGTGTTAAAATACCTATCATGAGATACGACATCAAAGACGTTAATTCGGCAAAAAAGGGAATGGTTAAAATCGAGTGGGCCAAAAAGGACATGCCAGTACTCTCCGGCATCGCTTCTGTTTTCAAAAAGTCAAAACCGTTCAAAAATATTGCCGTTGGAGCATGCCTCCACGTAACAGCTGAAACGGCCAATTTGATGATTGCGCTCAAGGAAGGAGGCGCTAAAGTGGGATTGTGCGCTTCTAATCCCCTTTCAACCCAAAATGACGTTGCTGTTTTTGCCAAAAAAGGCGAGAACAAAAAAGAATACTTCGCGCATCTGCGCAAGGTACTTGATATGCGACCAAATATTACCATGGATGACGGGGCAGACTTGGTCTCGGAACTGCACGCTTTCAGAAAAAGCCAGGCAAAAAAGATATTGGGCGGAACGGAAGAAACAACCACGGGCGTCTCCCGCCTGAAATCGATGGCCAAAGAAGGGACGCTACTGTTCCCTGTTGTTGCCGTGAATGATTCCATGACTAAACATTTTTTTGATAACCGCTACGGCACGGGGCAATCAACACTGGACGGGATAATCCGCGCCACGAATAAGCTG
Organism: Candidatus Nomurabacteria bacterium GW2011_GWF2_43_8; assembly: GCA_001000035.1. Lineage (GTDB taxonomy): Bacteria > Patescibacteriota > Minisyncoccia > Phycocordibacterales > UBA9973 > UBA9973. Next base: position 8,730 of record LCGX01000018.1, on the reverse strand, counting down.
ATCGCCGGTTCTGTTTTTATCATTGCCGGCTACGGATGGTGCGGAAAAGGACTCGCCATGCGAGCGCGAGGGATGGGAGCAAATGTCGTTGTTACTGAAATTGATCCGGTTAAAGCCATAGAGGCGCTGATGGACGGATTCCGCGTCATGCCGATGGCAGAGGCGGGGAAAATCGCGGACTTTATCTGCACGGTTACTGGAAATATCAAAGTGGTCGGGCTAGAAACGTTCAAGAACATCAAGGATGGGTGCGTAATTTCAAATTCCGGGCATTTTGATGTTGAGATTGATCTTCCCGCGCTCCGAAAAATTACCAAATCCAGGAAAGTTCTGCGTGATTTTGTGGAAAGTTATGAGTTGAAAAGCGGTAAAACAGTGTTCATACTGGCGGGTGGACGCTTGGTCAATCTCGGGAGCGCTGAAGGGCACCCGGCCTCGGTCATGGACATGAGTTTTGCCAATCAAATACTGGCTGTAAAATTTATTCTTGAAAACAAGGGAAGGCTTTCCAATTCCGTTCATCTTTTACCGGAAATTTTGGATAAAAAAATCGCCGCTCTGAAATTGTGTAATTTAGGAATAAAGATAGACACGCTTTCCGAGCGTCAGAAAAAATACATATCTGGCTGGAGAAACGGCACAAAATAAAATGAAAATTGCGATTACCGGCGCCCAAGGAGTGGGTAAAACCACCCTAGCCCGGCAAATTAATAAGCATTATCCCGATTTTAAAATTTTACCTGAGGCGGCGCGACTGGCCAAGGAAGCGGGATATAACCTGGACCAAACCGCGACAACAGAAACGGAGCGTTGGCTGATTACGAAACAAATTGAGTTAGAAAATACGGAGAGCAGGTGGGTGGCTGACCGTTGTGCCATAGATTTGCTTGCGTATATCCATCATTTGTTTTCTGAAGAATCGGCCCTGATTGAATTCGCCACCAAAATGTTGGTACCGAGATTTAGTAATTACGACTTGGTCGTGTATTTGCCCAGCGGGCAATTTACGATTGAAGACGACGGCGTGAGAATGACTGATATAAAATTTCAGCAAGATATAGACCAAAAAATTAGAGACATTTTAAAAAACCACAAGATTCCATTTATTGAGATAGTTGGTTCACCCGAGGAACGACTGGCTAAAGTTAAAAAATTGTTTAAAAAATATTGAGTGTGCCGGTTGTCAGAAATATTAATAATGATATACTAGTATTATTAATGTTTTATAAACACAACAACAACTACACAGTTGAAAGTGTTACCTCCGGCCATCCAGACAAAATTTGCGACCAAATATCGGACACTATTTTGGATGCTTATTTGGCGCAAGACCCCAAAAGCCGGGTCGCTGTTGAGATTTTTGGCGGACACGGCAAACTCGTAATCGGCGGAGAAGTTACTTCCAAGGGCGAGGTAAATTACGTAAAAATCGCCCGTGATGTTTATAAAGAAATAGGTTATGATGACGAGCTTCAAATATCCGCCAATATTGTAACTCAGTCTCCGGATATAGCTATGGGGGTGGACAGTGGCGGCGCCGGCGATCAAGGAATAATGTACGGATTCGCCACCAATGAAACTGAAAAATTTCTGCCGAAAGGTGTAGTGCTGGTACACAGGCTCGCCAAGCGTCTGGAAAGAGCCAGGAAAGGCGGGGAAATAAAGTGGCTCCAGCCGGACGGCAAAACACAAGTCACTTATGTCGACGGTAAATTGCACACCGTGCTCGTCTCCGCGCAACATTCTCCCGATATAAAAATCGAGGAAGTGAAAAAAGAAATCACAGAAAAAATAATCAACCCTTTTCTTTCCGAGGAAGAAAAGAAAAATGTGAAAATTCTGGTCAATCCGACAGGCAAATTTACGCAAGGCGGTTTTGAAGCAGACACAGGACTCACGGGAAGGAAAATAATGGTGGACACTTACGGCGGAATCATCCCGCACGGCGGAGGATGCTTTTCCGGCAAGGATGCGACAAAGGTGGACCGCTCCGGCGCCTACATGGCGCGCTTTGTCGCCAAAAATCTAGTTGCAAACGGTTTCGGCAAGGATGTCCTCGTCTCCGTCGCTTACGCTATCGGCATGGCCGAGCCACTTATGATAGAAGCTGTCAACGAAAAAGGTGAGGACCTGTCGGAAGTGGTAAAGAAAAATTTTGATTTTCGGCCGCTTGCCATTATTGAACGCCTCGGCCTCCGCAGTCCGATTTACCGCAAAACAGCCACCTATGGCCACTTCGGCAGAAGGGATATGCCTTGGGAGAGAATCGAGAAGCTAAAATAAATTCAAGTTTTTACTTTCTAACGGAGTATTTGCCAATCGCTATCCACTTATAAGTGGTAACCTCTTGGGGTCCCATGGGGCCCCGGGCGTGGAGTTTGGAAGTGGAAATTCCTATCTCCGACCCCAGTCCGAACATAAAGCCGTCGGAAAACCGGGTCGAAGCATTCACGTAAACAACCGCGGCGTCAATTTCATCCAAGAATTTCTGACAGTTCTGCTTATCCTCCGAAAGAATCGCTTCGGAATGTTTCGAGGAATACCGACCGATATGTTTTATGGCTTCGTCTATATTTGAAACAACTTTCACCGACATTTTTTGGCTCAAAAATTCCCGACCGAAGTCCGCAGCGCGGGCTCTTTTCAAAAGATCGGCTGGATAGCGATTTTTCAATATTCCAAAACTTTTCGGATCGGCAAAAATCTCCACTTGCTTCTGAAGCAACAGTTTAGAAATTATCGGAAGAAATTTTTCCGCTATATTTTTGTGCACCAACAATGTATCGAGCGAATTGCAGACGCTGGGTCGCTGTGTTTTGGCGTTGAAAACAATTCTAGCGGAAAGATCAAGCTTGGCTGTTGAATCGACAAAAGTATGGCAGACCCCCGCGCCGGTTTCAATTACCGGTACGGTTGCATTTTTTCTAACGAAATTAATCAGGCCAGAACTGCCTCGCGGAACTATCACATCAACCAAACCGTCGGCTTTGATGATATCGAGAGCCCCGTTTTTTATTTTGGGATCAATAAACTGGACTGCATCAGGGCTGACCCCCGACAGAGTCAGGGCTCTTTTTATAATGTTATGAAGCACGATATAACTCTCTCTCGCCTCTTTCCCGCCCTTGAGAATCACCGCATTGCCGGCTTTGACGCAGATGGCAACCACGTCCGTCGTCACATTCGGCCGTGATTCATAAATGACGCCGATAACTCCGATCGGCACTCTTTTGCGGCAAATTTTGAGGCCGAACCTGTCCCGGCAATCGAATATTTCTCCGATCGGATCCGGCATTTTTATCAAATTTTCAATTTCTTTCGCCATGTTTTCTACGCGCTCGCCGTTTAGAAGCAGCCGGTCGCGCATCGGATCGTTCGCTGAAAGTTTTTTTAAATCTTTCAAATTCGCTTTGATAATTGTTTTTTTGTTCCGGCGCAATCCCCCGGCCAGATTTTTTAAAATTAAAATTCTCTTGGCATGGGGCAACAGGCCCAGCTCTTCGGAAGCTTTTTTCGCCTTGTGTAATTGTTCTAATATATTTTTACGCATGGCCCAATTCTTTCGCACGCTTATAGGCGGCCCGGACCGCCTCGGACACGATTTTATCAAAATTTCTCTTGCGGAAAACCTTGAGCGCCGCCTCCGTCGTGCCCCCTTTGGAAGCGACTTTTTTTACGAGAGTAGAATAGTCGCCTGTCCGGGCCAGCAAGGCCGAAGCGGAAAATGTTTTTTCCACCAGCCGCCTGCTCTCGTTTTTTGTGAATCCAAGACGGCCGCACGCCTTAATCAAGCAATCCGCCAGCAAGAAAAAATACGCCGGGCCGCTGCCGGAGACAGCCGTTGCTTTGTTGATTACGTCCTCGTCTTGAACTTCAAAATTATCAGTAATTTTATTTATGAAATTTTTTGCTTTCCTGGCTTCCGATTTTGACAATCCCATCCCTTTCCAGACGGCTATCCCCTGTCCGACGGATAGTCCTAAGTTCGGCATCATTCTTATAATCTTTTTACGGCCCGAAAGATAAATAAGTTTTTTGATTGAAACTCCCGCCATAATCGAAATCAAGATTGTCTTTTTATCAAAATATTTTTTGACCTGTTTAATTGCCTCTTTGGCGTCTTGCGGCTTGACAGCCAGGATTAAAAAATTTGATTTTCTTATATTTTTCCCCGTAATATTCATGTTTTTAATATTTTTTTCGACGCTAAAAACTTTGACTGTGCGGTCATTGCCGGACAAGGCCTTTGCTATGGCCCTACCCATCGTGCCGAAACCGATAATTGTAACTTTGGTTTTCATATTAGATTTTTTTAGCCATAAATCTTGTCCCGTAAAAATTTCTTCGCAAAGCTCCGCCCATGATGCCCCGCCTCTCTCCGTTGCCAATTAATGTTTCCACACCCTTTTGGGTCGCGTATTCGGCCGCTTTGACCTTGGCCAGCATTCCCCCCACTCCGAGATCGGATTTACTGAAACATAAAGATTTTATTTTGGAATCGATCTTAGTGACGTTTTTTATCAATTCGGAGTTCTTGTCAATATCCGGATTTTTCGTGTAAAGTCCGTCCTGGTTGGTGAGAATAATGAGCTTGTCCGCGCGGAGCCCTACAGCCACCATAGCGCTCAGCATATCGTTGTCGTTAACCCTCAAGTCCTCCCTTTTCATCACGTCGTTCTCGTTTATTATCGGCAAAATCTTGTGCGAGAGCATCGCTTCCATGTTCAGGACAAAATTTTTGAAATGTTTGCGATTGGTGAAATCATCGCTCAAGATGAGGATCTGACCGGCAACGATCCTGCGCTTCCTGGCTTCGTGGATATAGCTTTGCATTAAAATAGGCTGCCCGACAGCGGCGGCAATCTTTTTTCGCAGGGGGCTTTTAAACTGGACCAAGGGCAATCCGGCTCCGATGGCACCCGAGCTTACCAGCACGACTTCATGCCCAAGCTTAAAAAGCGCGGCAATTTCCGCCACAATTTGTCTGATTCTTCCCTTATTTAATCCACTTTTTCCGGAAATGGATTGTGTGCCTATTTTTATCACAAAACGCATGTGTTTATGGTATCTTAATGAAAGATTATCTGCAAATGCTTATATTTTTGTGATATCATAATCATATGTCCAGCGAAAGACACCAAATTTACTCCGCGGTTTATGGAATCTTGCGAAAAGACAATAAGGTTTTTTTGATGCGGAGATTTAATACTGGATATAGGGACGGATTTTTAACGCTTCCGGCAGGTCATATTGAAAAAGATGAATTGCCTAGAGAAACAATGCTTAGAGAATTAAGAGAGGAAATAGGGATAATTTGTAATCCTGAATCAATAATTGGAGTACACGCGATGCACCGGATGAGCGGTTCCGACAGAACTTATGTGGATTATTATTTTGAAATTTCAAAATATGAAGGCGAACCGGAGAATAAAGAACCGGGAAAATGCGACCAAATCGGATGGTACGACGAAAAAAATTTACCGGAAAATACGCTTCTTCACATAAAAACCGTGCTAGGTTTCATAAAAAACAAAATCCCCATATCCGGAATGAGGAAAATGGATTAAAATAGTGTTATAATTACTTTATGAATTGGTTTTTTATAGCTATTCTTGCTCCGATCTTTTGGAGCGCAAATACTCATTTTGATAAGTTTATACTTTCGAAATACGGTAAGGGAAGAGGGGTTGGGTCAGTTTTTTTATTTTCCACCTTTTTTTCTCTCTTCTTTGCTGCAGCAATTTTTGTTTTAAAACATACTGAGATAATTTTATATTCTAATTCTCAAAACTTTTTTCTTTTTTTAATTCCGGGTTTTTTAAATGCTTTTGGTCTTTATTTTTATCTTAAATCACTAAAGACAGAAGAATCTTCAGTTGTAGTAGCACTTTTCCAATTATCTCCAGTTTTCGCTTATTTTTTGGGCTATATTTTTTTAGGTGAAGTTTTGACATTAGTTCAGATTTTTGCCTCTGTTGCCATTTTAATCGGGGCCGGTATATTATCTTTTGATATTGAAAAAGTAGAAGGGAAAGTTTTGATAAAATGGGAAATGATATGTTTTATTCTCTTGTCTGCTTTGTTTTTTGCTTTTAATGATGTTTTATTTAAAAAATTTACGATATATGGGGGCTCGTTCGCTGTCTCTCTTTTTTGGCAACATTTCGGTATTTTCATTATTGGAATATCTTTTTTCCTATTTTTGAAAAATTTTCGAGAAGATTTTTTTTCCTTAATAAAAATGAACCGAATAAAAATATTTCTACTAAATGGTTTTAGTGAATTTTTCTATGTATTGGGCAATCTAATAAGTAATTTTGCAACTTTACTTGCTCCTGTGGCTCTTATTCTTGTTGTAAATACCTATCAAACTGTATTTACTTTCATTATAGGTATATCTTTAACTTTGTTTTTTCCTCATATTATTACTGAAAAGATATCAAGTCGCCATTTATTGCAGAGAATGCTGGCCATTGTTATTATTTTAATTGGCAGTTATTTCCTTTACTTAGACTAAGTATGGGTTTATAATCTTTCTTATGGAGAGAAAATTGATTCTTGTGGTTTCTGTTTTAGTAATTTCAACTGTCTTATCTTTTTATTTTGCATATCAGAGATTTTTCGTTGATAAAAACTATGAAACATATTCCAGCGAGAGTGAGGCAGATGGTAATGGCGAAATATCTCAATAAATCATATTATGAAACATTCTTTTTCTTGGTTAACTCCTAAAGCGCAAAAATCCAGAACTGTACATGGTTTTGGAATTTTTGCTAAACAAAATATCAAAAAAGCTGAAAAGATTATTGTTTTTGGCGGCTATGTGATGAATAACCATCAATTTGATAATCTGTCGCTCCAGTTGAAACATTTACCTTTTCAAATAGACGAAAACTTATATTTTGGTCTCTATAAAATCTCAGAAATGGAGCCGGCTGACTTCTTAAATCATAGTTGTGATCCAAACTGTGGATTCTTTGGAGAAATTACAGTTGTTGCTCTACGTAATATAAATAAGGGGGAAGAAATATGTATAGATTATGCTACGTGTTCAGATAATTACCGATCTCTTACTAAAGATATGCAAAATTGTCTATGTGGTGCCAAAAACTGTCGAAAAAAAATTTCTACACAGGACTGGAAAAAAAAGAGTATACAGAAAAAATATAGAGGGTTTTTCCAGCCATTTTTAGAAAAAAAAATTAAAAGAAAAAGTTGAATACTATTATGTTTTGCCCATGGGAACCAGCTCAATATTTATTCTTTTCTAGCAATGTACCACCTTTATTTTACTATTCTCATGGTCTATCTGTAATTTTTGCCCTTGTTTTTGGTTTTATACTTTTATTTAAAGCAAAAAATGTACTAGCAGCTAAATTGTTTTTTGTTGTTACATTTTTGTTTTCTGTGTGGGTATTACTCGACCTATATATATGGGCAACTAATGACCCCTCTAGGGTAATGTTTTTTTGGTCCGCAATTATTCTTTTTGAAGTCCTTGTTTACTTATTTTCAGTGTATTTTATTCATACTTTCAATAAAAATAAGGATATCAGCTTTGGACAGAAATTATTAATGTCTGCCCTTGTTTTACCTATCATTATTGCTCTCCCTACCTCTCTTACTTTAATAGGTATTGATATTGATTATTGTGACGCTTCAGAGGGTTTTATAGCAAAATATTATTCTTATGGTGTAGAGCTGTTTTCTATATTATGGATTTTATTCTATGCCATCAGTTCTTATCGCAAGAACCTAGATTCCAGAATTAGGAAGCAGATAATCTTCGCAACAGTCGGAACAATCTTTTTCCTATTTGCGTTTTCTTTCGGCAATGTCTTCAGTAGCTTTTCAGAAAACTGGAATTACTCTCAGTTCGGCTTATTTACCATGCCAGTCCTTATTGGTATTCTCGCTTATTTAGTTGTAAAATATAACTCTTTTGATGTAAAACTTCTTGCAACCCAAGCATTAGTATGGGGACTCGCAATTTTAATTGGTTCACAGTTTTTCTTTATTAAAATACCAATTAATTTTGTGTTAAACGGCTTTACATTTGTTGCTTCAATAATTTTCGGTTATTTCCTCATCAAATCCGTCAAAAAAGAAATATCGCAGAAAGAGGAACTGGCAAAATTAAACATCAGCTTGGAGGAATCCATCAAGCAGAGGGAAAGCTTGGTGCACTTGGTTACCCATAAGGTCAAGGGGTCATTTACCCGCTCCAAATATATTTTCGCCGGAATATTGGACGGCACTTTCGGCAACGTCAGCGAAGAAGTGAAAAAAAACGCGGAGAAAGGATTGGAGTCGGACAATATGGGCATCGAGACAGTTGATTTGGTCCTGAATGTCGCCAATATGCAGAAGGGACTAATCAAATACGATATGAAACCGGCCGATCTCAAGGAAGTGGTTTTTAAATCGCTGGAAGAAAAAAAGGGGCCGGCCGCGGCCAAGGGACTGGCAATGGAAACGGATATAAAAGGCGGAGATTATCATATTGTGGGCGATTCTTTTTGGCTCAAGGAAGCGATAAATAATTTAATTGAAAATTCCATCAAGTACACGCCGGCGGGAAAAATCTCGGTCGGACTCGAGGACGGAGACGGGAAAATAAAACTTTATGTTAAAGATACCGGCATGGGCATAACCGAAGAAGACAAAAAGGGCTTGTTTACCGAAGGCGGAAGGGGCAAGGATTCGGTCAGAAGGAACGTGGACAGCACG